>DASYFE010000215.1:0-27807 GCA_036498585.1 Pyrinomonadaceae bacterium
GAGGTTGCACAGAGAAATCAGACTTTAAAGCTGATAAAAAGCGTGAAACGTCTTAGTTTACGTACTCGAATCGTGCGACGTCTGATTCGCCGAGGATCACGGTGTCGCCCGGATTCAGTAATGTCTCAGTAACACGCGCCGATCTCGGATCGTTGACGAACGTGCCGTTGCGTGAATTCTGATCTTCGATCACAACCCGTCCATTCTTGACCCCGATCCACACGTGACGTTTCGAGATCCTCGGATCGCCGATCACGATCTGTGATGAGCCACCGTCACGTCCGATAAAATCACCGGCAGCTTTGATCTCGAATCGTTGTCCTGACAGTGGTCCGGAAACGAAGTGGATCGCTCCATAGCTCGGCGGAAACGCGTTATCGTCAGCAGTGAGCGCCACGGTTCGCGAGAGATCTACGGTCATTCCCTGATCGGCGGCCATGATATGCGGCGCTGGCGCCGGAGGCGGCGGCGCAGGTGACGGCGAATGGGCCCTCGCTGCAGCCGGAGAAGGTGTGGGTGCGTGATGTGGTCTTCCACCACCATCCGCAGCCGGGCCACTCGCGGGGCCCTCCTTCTTGCCTTTCTTGCGTTTCTTGGCGATCACGACGCCCGCGATGGCGACAATCAGCAGGAACAGCAACACCAACACAACGGCGACGACAACGATGACGATCCAAACCGGGAAGGCGGATTTTTCCTTTCCCTCAGCCTTTGCCTGCTGGCTGCTCTGAATTAGCCGATCGACTTCGGAATGCTGCGGGAAGAGTCTCTTTACTTCTTCAAACTTCGGAATCGCCGACGAGTAATACTGATCCCAGTAATAACCCAGACCCTCACGATAGAAGTTGTCAGTCGGACCCAGATCATTCGTCGCGCCCGCGCTCTTCACGTATTCCATCACCGTGTTTGAAGGCACAATGAATGAGAATCCCGAGACTTCCTGACCATTCACAGTGTCGCCGCGGAACGTGAGCAGACCGATGACTTCATTCGCGTCGTTCAGTACTGGGCCGCCGGAGTTTCCGTGTGTTGCGGCCGTGTTGGTCTGCAGAATCGGGGCGCCACTCGACGCAGTTTTCTTCGCGGAGATCTTGCCGTCGTTAATCGTTGCTTCGAGCGATGACTTGCTGCTGAGCAGTCCGGAATTGAACGTGTCCGCGGCGCCGGGATAACCGACAACGGTCACGTGATCCTGAAGCTGAACTTTTTCGGAATCGGCGAGTTTGAGAACCGGAGCGTTCTTTACTTCGATCTTGATGACGGCGACGTCTTTGCCCTGATCGTTACCCTCACCGGTCGGAGCGCCATACTGCTTGATCTCAAATGGATAAGCACTGCCATCAGGAATAATCACATGATGAAACAGTTGGAAGCTTTGTAAGGTGCTGTGCTCATCGACGAAGTTAGCGATGCTACGCGGTTCCTTGCCAGCCTGCTTTGCGAGCTGATTCACCAGTTGCCAGAACAGCGCCTGTTTGGCTTTCTCCTCACCGTCGTGTGTCGTGGAGACGACGTGTGCGTTAGTGGCGATGTAGCCGTTGGAGCTGATGAAGAAGCCGGAGCCGAGTGAGATAGCCGACAGGTCAAACGACTGTCCCTGATAGCCCGGAATTTGAAACCAGATTTTTCCGGCGGCGCCGTCGATGATGCGCACCACTGCCGGCTTGCTGTACATCGCGAGGCGTTCGCCGTCTGATACGGCATGCGCCACGAATCGAGGTTGCGTCGGAAGCAGTGTGGCAAGAACAAAAAAAGCGCCTGTTGCAATAAATAGCAGTCTGCGCATGGAGAAGGCTCCTTGGGGATGTTGATTGGCAATCAAGCTGTCGTCTCAAATAGTGAACGGCCTTGAAGAAGATTCAAAGTGGCAGCTCTGAACAGAGTAAGTGTGCTTCTAAAGGAATTCCGAACGAAAGTCAATGGAAAATAGGTTCCGTATGTTATTTGAACGTCCACTGACGTGCTACTATTACGCTTCGCCCCAAACAATCTGGCACATTGCTTGCTCAATTGCGAGTAACCTTTGCTCTTTAGGAGGATATCAATCGTGACGAACAAAATTTGCCTTTTTACGATACTGTTGATTGCGGCCCTTGGCGTCGGTTGTGCAACTCACAGCGCCCAGGACGCCAATGCTAACTCGACTACTCAGGCGCAAGCCACCACGTCAGTCGCCCCTGACAATTCCGAGATCGCCACCACCGTCGCTGCTGACGGCACTCGTACAGAAACGCGTACTTTCAAGGACAATCGGCGCATTTCTAAAGTGACCGTGACGACTCGCAACGGCGTGAAGACCGTGAAAGTGACGTCAAAGAGTGGCGAAGAGAAAGTAGTGGACACGACCGAAGACGTGCTCCACGCCACGGGCGACAAAGTTGCGGACGCGGCAGGCTTCGTAGCTGACAAGAGTAAGGACGCAGTCAGCGTAGCGGGCGACAAGGCCGAAGACGCCAAAGACAAGACGGTAGATACGAGCAAGAAAGTGGGTGAAAAGACTGTTGACACCAGCAAGAAGGTGGGCGAGAAGACCGTCGATGCCAGTAAGACTGTTGGTGAGAAGAGTGTTGAAGGCGCTAAGAAAGTCGGCACCGCGACAGCCGAAGGCGCCAAGAAAGCCGGAAAGGCAGTAAAGAAAGTGATCCCTTAAATATCAGGATCTAGCTTAGGCTAAGGAACGGGCAGCTCCGGCAACGAGCTGCCCGTTTTTACGAGATCAGGTTGCTTTAAAAATTGACGGGTTCGCCCATGTCGAGGGCAGACGACGAGGTCGCAAAGAGAATGTAGATCTTATGCATTGTCCAAACTGCGGAAAATCTGCTGCTGGTGATCAGCAATTCTGTCGGTCTTGCGGCATGAGTCTGGAAGCGATTGGCAAGCTCGTTGCGCAGCATTCCGGCTCACTCGTGGAGGTACAAAGAAGGAGCGATAAGGTCGCGATGGAACAGGCCGCGGTACGGACCATGTTCAACTGGTTAATGTTGGGCATGATCATTCTCGGTATCGGCGTGGCTATGATCGTTGTTAATAAGAGCTTCGATATAGGAAAGTGGTTTAGTATTCTTTCTTCTTTCCTGATGCTCGGTGGCGTGGGCGTCGCAACCGCGGGAGTGCTCAATGCGATCAGGCAGGCGACCGGTATTGCGGGACCACCTAAACAGAAGTCGCTTCACGCTAATACTGTCCCGAATGAGCTGCCGAGCATCACCGAGCGAACGACGCAATTGATCCCGGCAGAAGATGCTCGAACAAATAAGCTGATTGATAACAAGCAACTGCCACCCTTATAGAACGAAATGATCGACGATGGCGTCGTTTCGAGAGGATAGTCAGTACCGATAGGAGTGGCTGCGCTCAACTAAAGGCCTCTCAAAATAAAACCACGACAGCCAACTCAAGCCTAACGTAAGCAAAAGGGCAAAAAGGTTCGCGAGAAACTCCCTGAACGTCGCCATTTGAGGAGCATGCCTAAAGAAAACGTAATGCACTAAGCCCTGAATTGGCTGGTGAAATAAATAGATACCGTAAGCTAGCGTGCCCAGCGATCTGAGCCAACTCATCCTAAAAATCCTGCTGAACGCTCCGTGTAGAACTAACGAAACCAGACAGGTATAAAACAAGGCCGTCACGCTGTAGCCCCAAATACTCGCCTGGGCGGTTCCTATGGTCCAGTTCTTAAATATCATTAGTCCCATCAAGAGCAGGAGCAGGATAACAAGAGGTCTTAGATAGTTAATCTGTATGCCTTCTCTGGCGAATAGGGCCAGTAACACTCCCGACATCAGGGCATCGGTGCGGCAGGGCATCAGGGAGTATGCCGCTGTCCCCCCATGAGGGAGAGTAAAGAAAAGAATTGTTCTCAGAATAGGGGCGCCAACAACTATTCCGATTAAGACATAAAGAAGGTGGCTGCGTACGTATCGGATGATTAACGGGAGAGTTAAATAGAATTGTTCTTCGACCGCCAAACTCCACGTTACGCCCAACCAATTAGCGCCAAGGGTTCTTCGTAATGCTGATTGAAAGTTCTGAGTAAAAGTCAAATAGGACCAAAGTGGCAGGGCTTTTCCGAACAACCATTCACTGTCGAGAAAACGAAAGGCGAGGAATCCAATGATCACGACTGCATATAGGGGAATGATGCGGAAGAATCTGCGGACGTAAAAGGTAGAGAAATACCGTTCTGAGTCCCTGGCGTCTAAAAGTATACCGCCGATCAAAAAACCAGACAGAACAAAGAAAAGATCAACTCCTGACCATGACAATCGACCCAACGCGAGCGTATAAGCAGTTAAGGAACCGGGGACAGTGTGAGTGATATTGACTAAGTAATGACCAACGAGGACGAGAAGAATTGCCAGTCCTCGTAGACCGTCAAGCTCGGAGATGCGACGCATTAGGCGCGAAAGTCTAGCGAACAGCCATCGCCGGCGCAATCTTGCCTCGCGGCGCTTACAACTGTAGCGCCGGCATAAGGAATCAATCAGTCCTTTTGTGCTTTTTGTGCCTCTTTGTGGCTATACTACCCGCGGCAAGGAGGACGACTATGGCTGACACTTCAAGGTTTGCGATCATTTGTCCCTGCTGCGAGGCAACAATGACGATTGATGCGCAAACCGGCGCCATTCTTACGCACGAGGAAAAGGCGAAACCGCTCGCTTCGTTCGACGAGATGGTCAAAGGACTCGACAAGCAGAAGCAGATGCGCGAACAGATTTTTGCGCAGGAGCTGAGCTCGATGAAAGACCGCGACCGCATCCTTGAAGAGAAGTTTCAGGAAGCAATGAAACGCGCGGAGAAAGACAAAGACAAGCCTTACCGAAATCCCCTGGACCTCGATTAACCTTCCGGAGACACTTGATGGTTCGTAATTCAATTCGACTTCTTCTCGGTGCTTTTCTCCTCGTAAGTCTTCAGTTAACCGGGTTCGCACAAACCCGGATGCCACAACTCAAATTCACCGATCGCACGCTCGCCAACGGCATGCGCGTGCTCGCCGCTCCCGATTCTTCCAGCCCGACGGTCGCCATCCAGGTTTGGTATCACGTCGGTTCGAAGGACGATCCGCAGAATCGCAGCGGCTTCGCGCATCTCTTCGAGCACATCATGTTCAAGAGTACGAAGAACATGAAGTCGGAGATGATGGACCGGCTAACGGAAGACGTCGGCGGCTTCAACAACGCATTCACGAATGATGACGTTACAGTTTACTTCGAAGTGGTGCCGTCGAATTATCTCGAGACGTTGATCTGGGCTGAAGCCGATCGACTCTCCGGACTCAACGTCGACGATGCAAACTTCAAGTCGGAACGCGACGTGGTGAAGGAAGAGTATCGACAAAGCGTGCTCGCTCCGCCGTACGGTCGCTTCGAGTACCTGATGCAGCAGAAGTCGTTTCTCGAACATCCGTACAAGCGACCGACGATCGGCAGCATCGAAGATCTCGATGCCGCATCGTTGAAAGACGTTCAGGAGTTTCACTCGACTTACTACCGGCCAGACAATGCGACGCTCGTCGTTGTTGGTGACTTCGATCCGAAGCAGCTCGATGCGTGGGTCGATAAGTATTTTGTTCCGATCGCGAAGCCTTCGCGTCCGCTTCCGCGTGTGCAGGTAAAGGAGCCGCAGCGCAAGAGTGAGATTCGTTTGACGGAATATGGCAGCAACGATCTGCCGGCGGTTGGGTTGACTTACTTGACGCCGCGGCAGGCTGACGCCGACTCGGATGCGTTGCGTGTCGCTGATGTGATTCTTTCGGGTGGTGAATCGTCGCGGCTTTATCACTCGCTGGTTTACACGCAGCAGCTAGCCGCGGAAGTAAATTCGAGCGCCGAGACGCGTGAAGATGCGAGCTTGTTTGTGTTGACGGCAGTGCTGTCGGAAGGGAAGAAAGTCGAAGACGTCGAGAAGGCGATGGAGGCTGAGATCAAGAAGTTGCAGGACGAGCAAGTCTCCGCTGCTGAGTTGGAGAAAGCGAAGAACCAGCTCATCACGAACCAGCTACGCCAGCGAGAGACGAGCAACGGGAAAGCGCTCGCACTCGGTGAGGCGGCTGTGTTAATCGGCGATGTGGCGCGAGTCAACACAGATCTCGAACGACTGCAAGCCGTCACCGCGGCTGACATTCAACGCGTGATGAAGAAGTATTTTGCTGATACGAATCGTTTGGTGTTGTACTACCTGCCGGAAGCGTCGAAGAAAAGCGGGGAGGGTTGAGAGATGATGACGAAGTTTCTGCTCTTCTTTGTTGTTGTGTTCTACGGCGCTGTGGTAATCAGCGCGCAAACGCCGCAGGCAACGCCACCACCTCCAGCACCGCCGCGCTCCGGCGCATTTCCGAAACCGGTTGAAGAAACACTTCCCAACGGACTGCGCGTGATCGTCGTCGAGCGTCGCGAGACGCCGCTTGTTTCCGCGCAGCTACTAATCAAAAACGGTGGTGAAGTGGATCCAATCGAGCTTGCCGGTCTCGCGGACATGACTGCGAACCTGCTCACGAAAGGCACGCAGACGCGCGATGCAACGAAGATCGCGCAGGAAGTCGAAAGTTTGGGCGCATCGCTCGACTCGGGCGCGCGTTGGGATTCGTCGTTCGCAAGCGTCAGTGGGATGTCGTCGAAGATCCCGCAGGCGATGGAGATCCTCGCAGATGTCGTGCGCCGTCCGACGTTCAAGAGTGAAGAAGTCGAACGACTGCGACAACAGTATCTGGACAACGTGACGCTCGCGCTTGGCGATCCGGGAACGATCGCGCGTTTCGTCGCGGCGCGTGTTGTGTTTGGCGACAGCCCGTATGGTCATCCGCTCAGTGGGACCACGGAGTCGCTCACGCGGATCAGCGCGGCCGATATTACGAAGATGCACTCGCGTTATTACCGTCCGGACAATGCGATTCTCGTGATCGGTGGCGACATCGGCGCGAAAGAGGGCGTAGCGTTGGCGACGAAGTATTTTGGTGATTGGCAGAAGCCGAGCACTCCGATGCCGTCGTTGAGTGCAGCCATGGAGGGCGCGGGCAGTAAAGCTGGTCGAGTGGTTGTGATCGACAAACCCGACGCGGGTCAGGCTGCGGTATTCCTCGCGCGCGCGGGCATCAATCGAAAAGATCCGGATTACTTTCGTGGCATCGTTTCGAACTCGGTGCTGAGTGGTTATTCGGGACGGCTGAACCAGGAGATTCGTATCAAGCGCGGCTTGAGTTACGGCGCAGGCAGCCAGCTCGACACGCGACGTGATGTTGGACCATTCGTCGCGTCGGCGCAGACGAAGAATGAGTCGGGCGCACAGGTGGCGGATCTGTTGTTGGGTGAGATTGGCCGTTTGTCGTCAGCGCCGCCGGCTGATGTGGAGTTGACGCCGCGGAAAGCTGTTTTGATTGGAGGCTTTTCGAGGAACCTGGAGACGGCGAGTGGCCTCGTGGGCCAGGTCGGATCGCTGGCGTTGTATGGTCTGGGGTTGGATGAGATCAATCGATACATCAACAACGTCCAGGCGGTGAGCACTGCTGACATTCAGAAGTTCGCGGGAACGAGACTGGATGCGAAGACGAGCAACATCATCATCGTCGGGAATGCGAAAGCGTTTCTGCCTGAATTGCGGAAAAAGTATGATGTCGAAGTGATACCGATCACGGAACTGGATCTAAATACTGCGTTGCTGCGTAAGAAGCAGCAGACCGGTTGACAGGATTTACAAGATTTTTCAGGATGAACATGTAAATCCTGTTAACGACTGACCAAGGATAAAGACGCCATGACGAAATTCACGATCTTTATTCTCTCCCTTTTCATCACAATCACTATTCACGCGCAGCAGGAACCCATCGATGGCGTGGATGCGCGGTCGAATCCGGCTGAGTTCGCGAAAGGACTAGGCAGCACGGATCCGCACGTACGACAAAAGAGTGCCGAAGCCCTCGCGAAGCTTGCTGCGACCGATCAGCGCAAGCTCGTCGAAGGCTATCAGCTTCAGGAGAAAAACAAAGAAGTCCGTCTCGCGCTCGACTGGGCGCTCTATCGCATGGGCAAAGCCGAGGCGCTCTATCGCGTCGTTGACGATCTCGACTCCGGCCGCCAGCAGCAGGCCGTCGGCTATTTATCAGAGCTCGAAAGCCCCGACGTCCTTTATCCATTTCTGAAGCGCGCCAACAACGCGCCGCGCATCAACGCCGGACTGCTCAAGACCCTCGCGCGTATTGGCGACGCGCAGACACTCGAGCTCGTCACGCCGTTCCGCGAGTCGCATCAGCCGTACGTCGCCGAAGCCGCCGAGATCGCTCACGACGAGATCGAGAAACGCCTCAGCGAGCCTGCCGCAAATGCGACACGCGCGCGCCCGCGAACCGTTGAGAAGGCCCCGGACAGACCATAAGCTACGAATGCACGCCAGCCTGCGCACATTTCTCGATCTACTCAACAGAGAAAACGAAATCACCACTATCAAAGCCGAGGTCGATCCATACCTCGAGCTCGCCGAGATCCATCGACGCGTGATCGCTGAAGGCGGACCGGCGTTGCTCTTCGAGCGTGTGAAGGGCAGTCGTTATTCCGTCGTCACGAACCTGTTTGGCAAGGAGCGACGCATCGATCTCGCGTTTGGTCCGAAGCCGGAAGCGTTCGTGCGGCAGATGGTCCACATCGCGGAGTCGATCCTGCCGCCGAAGTTTGGCGAGCTGTGGCAGCATCGTTCCGTTGCACTCGAATTAGCAAAACTCGGAACGCGCAATACATCGCGGTCGCCGGTCACGCAGGTTGTAGATCGTCCTGCTCGACTCGACGGGCTGCCCGTGTTGACCACGTGGCAGGAAGACGGTGGCCCATTCATCACTTTGCCCCTCGTCTACACTGAGAACCCGATCACGAAGAAACACAACCTCGGCATCTATCGTGTCCAGGTCTATGATTCGCACACGACCGGTCTGCACTGGCAGATTCAGAAAGGCGGCGGCTTTCACTACAGCGAAGCTGAGCGTCTCAATCAGCCGTTGCCGGTGACGATTTTTCTGGGTGGACCACCGGCGCTCATTCTCGCAGCAATCGCTCCTTTGCCCGAAGACGTGCCTGAGCTCGTGCTTGCATCTTTGCTCGCTGGACAAAAACTGAAGATGTCGCGTAACCCGCTCGGCGAAGGACGGCATCGTCTCGCCGCAGAAGCGGAGTTTGCCCTGGTCGGATACGCGCCACCGCACGAGCGGCGGCCGGAAGGACCATTCGGCGATCACTACGGTTACTACTCGCTGCGTCACGACTATCCGGTCTTCAATGTTGAAGCGGTCTTTCATCGTCGCGATGCGATCTATCCGGCGACTGTGGTCGGCAAGCCGCGCCAGGAAGACTTCTTCATCGGCGACTATTTGCAGAAATTGTTGTCGCCGCTCTTTCCGCTCGTGATGCCGTCTGTGCGTGATCTTTGGACGTATGGTGAGACAGGGTTTCACTCGCTCGCCGCTGCGGTGGTGCAGGAGCGTTACGGTCGCGAAGCGCTGGTTTCGGGTTTTCGAATACTCGGTGAAGGGCAGTTGTCGCTCACGAAGTTTTTGATACTCACTGACACGCCGCAGGATCTCAGAGACTTTCCACGTTTGCTCGAACACGTGCTGGAACGCTTCCGGCCGGAAACGGATCTGTTTGTTTTCTCGAACGTGTCGATGGATACGCTTGATTATACGAGTGGCAAGGTGAATGAAGGCAGCAAAGCGATCATGCTTGGATTGGGTGAGCCGGTGCGCAAACTGCCGCGCGAGTTTATGGGACAATTGCCTGTGTCGATTGCGCGCGCCGAGGTATTTTGTGGTGGGTGTTTAGTGTTGCAAGGGGAAGCGTCTGCGGAAGATGTGGCGAGAGATCCGCAGTTTGCCGAGTGGCCGTTGATCGTCTTGCACGATGATGCGGGCGTCGCTAAATCATCACCGGACTTTTTGTGGGCCACGTGGACGCGGTTCGAGCCGGCATCGGATATTTATGCGGCCCGAACGGAAGTGAAACGACATCACCTGGTTTACACGGGGCCGATCGTGATCGATGCGCGGACAAAGCCCGGGTTTCCTGATGAATTAGTTGTGCGGGATGATATTAAAGCCCTCGTCGATCGTCGGTGGGGAGAGTATTTTTAGAGAGGATGGATTTACAAGATTTTCATGATAATCATGTAGCATCTTGTAAATCCTGTCCTAAGCGTACCGTAAACACCGCGCCGCCATCGAGTGAATTAGCTGCGGTCAGCGTTCCGCCGTGTTGAGTGATGATGCGGTGAGTAAGTGCGAGGCCGATGCCGTGACCTTTTGCTTTCGTGGTGAAGAAGGGAATAAAGATCTTCTGAAGATCTGCCGGTGAGATTCCCGGGCCAGTGTCGCGTACCTGGATTACGACATTTCCATCCTCACGTGCTGCACTCACCGATACGGTTCCCTCAGGATCTGCTTCAGCGCCGTTGCGGATGAGGTTAAGCAGCGCCGACCGCAGCATTCGTTCGTCTGCGCGAATCGTTAGTGAGGGATCCGCGTCAACGAGAACTTTCAACTCAGCAGCACAATCGTCGATCAGATCCGCAAGGCACACATCCTCCAACTGCAACGGCTGCGGGCGCGCGAAGTTGAGGAACGCCGTCACCATGCTCGAAAGGTTTCGTACTTCATTGAGCATTGAACCGGCTGCAACCTGCGCTTTGTCGTTCAGCTCCATGCTCTGCAAAAGCTGCGCGTAGCCCTGCAACGTCGCGATCGCGTTCTTGAATTCGTGGGCCAAGCCGGCAGACATCTCGCCGAGACTCTCGAGATTGTTCTTCAACGCCACCTGTTCGCGTAGCTCAGTAACTTCCGTGATGTCAGTCAAAAGACACAGCGCGCCTCGTGGTCCACGCTCAGGCGGCAGCTCTATCGGAGCTACGCTGGCGCCGAGACGTCGCAGTTTTCCATCAGCACTGACAGCTTCGATCTCGGTGCGACGATAAACAGTCCCGGTTTGCAGACAGTCGCCGACCATCTTCGCCAGCTCGTCGTGCGCGCCTAATAGTTGCTTGTACGACTCTCCCAGCGCCGTGCCGTTAACTTCTAACAGGACTCGTCCCGGCGGATTGATGGTTATCGATAGCCCGGCGCCGTCGAAAGCAATCAATCCCGAAGGCAAGCTTGCGACGATGTGCTCGCTGAATTTCTCGAGCTCTTTGCGTTGCTCCTGAAGCTGCGCGACGACTGACTGAAACGTCTCAAGCACAAACTCGGCTTCGTCCTGCGACTTGTGCGGCGCAGCTACCGACGCGCGTTGCGCTTCGCCAACAAGCTGTTGATACGGGCGCAGCAGCCAGCGTAGTACAAACAAAATGCACAACAAGCTACCCAGCAGGATCGCGATGAACGAAGCGAGCAGGATTGGGCTACGAGCAGCCGGAGTTTCCGGTGTGAAGGCGTAGAGCAGGACCGCAAACAGGACCGCCAACACGAAGAGTCCCGTGAGCATCGTTAGCCCGGATTGGAAACGATTGCGATATGTCACCGGAATTGGCCTGCGTACCATTCGACCAACGGCGCGCCGAAGAGCAGTGCGGCGATCGCACCGAGCCCGAGAAAGACACCGAAGGGAAGCAGCATCTGCATGTTTCGCTGGCCCTGCTTAGCCATCAAGAGGATGCCGATCACGGAGCCGCTCAACACACCGACAAAGATCGTCAGAATCGTCAGTCGCCAACCGAGATAGGCGCCAACCATAAACATCATCTTCACGTCGCCGAGGCCCATCGCTTCTATGCCGCGCAGCTTTTCCCACGTCCAACCCATGAGCCAGAGCGAGCCGCCGCCAATCAGCGCGCCGATGAGCGCGCCAGCAAGGGAAACGACCCACAGCGGCATGCCGTCGAGCGCGCCGTGTGAAAGCGATGGTATGTCGTCGAAGTGTGGCATGCCTGTTAATAAAGGAATGGCCACCCGCGCGACTACAGCGAACGCGATTCCCGGATACGTGATCACGTTCGGAAGAATCATGTGTTCGGCGTCGATGAAGACGAGCGCGAGGAGTGCAGAAGCGAAGACCAGATCGAACGGCAACGCGACGCTGAGTTTGTCGTGCCAGGCGACGCCGACGAACAACGCTGCCGTCAGTAATTCAACGGCTGGATAACGAAACGAGATGTGCTCTTTGCACTTGCGACACTTCGCGCCCAGCAACACGTAGCTGAGAACAGGAATGTTGTCGTAAAACGCGATGACCGCGCCGCACGAAGGACAGGCCGAGTTTGGAAAGACGATCGACTCTTCATTTGGAACACGATGAATGACGACGTTGAGAAAACTACCGATGATCGCACCAAAAACTCCGGCGATCACATATCCAACAACAGGGGGAACCAAATTAAAATCAATCATCTTGATCCGTTTTTATTCGTCGTGTCCGCAGACTGTTTTTCCCAGAGCATCAAATGCTTCAGAAACGCATGATGCGCGGCGAAGCTCGCAATCGTAAAGCCTGCGAATCCGTCACGTAAACCACCTTTCAAAATCAAACTGCGAATGAATGCCGCTGGTCCAGCCGAAGCGACGCCCAGCACAGACGTGCGCCGGCCTTCTTCAAACATCTGGCGAGCTGCCAGCGGTGCGTAGCGTTCGCCGATCATGCGGTGATGATGCGCGGCGTTTTGTGAAGTGTAATGCAGCAGGTCGCCGTCGAGTCGCTCGACACGCGCGGCCGGATCCATCGTCACTGATTCGTGAATGTGACGTTGTTTCCAGCGACCTTTGTTTTTCCGGAAGAGGCGTAGTTGTCGATCGGGATACCAGCCGCCGCCGCGAATCCAGCGTCCCTGGTAGTAAGTGCGGCGGGCGATCTCGTAACCGTCCGCGAGATGAGATTGTTGCTTTAAAGATTCGATCGACTGCTTGAGCTCGTCGGAAACGCGCTCGTCTGCGTCGAGACTGAAGATCCACTCGTGTTGGGCTTGTTCGACTGCGAACTGCTTCTGCGCGCCAAAACCAGGCCACGGATTTGTGATGACTAGCGCGCCGCAGGCTTGGGCGACTTCGCAGGTGGCGTCAGTCGAGCCCGAGTCTACCACGAGGATCTCATCGGCCCATGCGACTGACTCGCAGGCGGCTTTGATATTCGATTCTTCGTTGAGTGTGATGATGGTGGCGCTAATCTTCATCCAAGATAAGCGTACCTTAGCAATGATAAAAGGGCCACAGATTTTACGGATTAATCCGTGAAATCTGTGGCCCGTTTTGGGCTGATTCTAAGGCGTTTACGGTTGAATTGGCGCGTCTACCACCACGTTGTTCGCTCGCAGCGTCGTCGATGTGGCACGCTGTAAGTCGGCCAGCGCCTTGTTGTAGTCAGTCTCCGCTCGCAACTCAGAAGCACGCGCGTTCGCGAGTGCGTTCTCACGCTGGAACAGAAGGAACGTTGTCGAACGTCCCACCTGGTACAACCGCTGCTCACCTTCAAGCTGCATTTCCGCGTTCGTTCGCGCTTCACGCGCCGAGAGCACACGCTGTCGCGCCGACTCAACCGCCTGAGCAGAGTTACGAACGTCAACCTCGATGACCTGCTCCTGCGATCGCACCGTCGCCTGCAACTGTTCCTTCTGAATCCGCGCGCCCGCAAGGTTCGCTTGCGCCGTCTTGTTCTTGAACGGGAATTGAATGGCGACACCTAAGGTGACGTTGCGCGTTTCGCCGCCGAACAGGTTTTGCAGCGTCTGTCCATAGCTGCCAATCAGCTTCGGGTTAACGATATTTGACTGCACGACAGCCAATGGTGGTACAGCCACTGGCAGACCCTGAGCTCTCTGAATTTCTTGAATCTCATTGAGTAAGAACGCAGACGGATTAGTTAACGGATTGCCGACGATCAAAGGTTGCGTGGTACCCGGAGGTACAACGGTTCCGAGGCTCGTTCCAGCGAGACCCGTGAGTGCGACAGTGCCAGTGAAATCGACGCGCGGCTTGGTTTGGTTCTTGAAGAACTGGATATCGATGTCGTTGATATCGTTCTGCAAGCGCAAACGTCGCAGCTCAGGACGATTGTCGCGCGCCGCTTTCAACGCGTCGTCGAGATTCACCGGCGCTGTATCAAACGTCGGTGTATCGGTTGGCGTGAGCTGTGCAGACCACTCGGGAGTGTTCGGGTTCTTGAAGATCAAGACCTTCAGGTTGTTCTCTGAAATCGCGACTGCCTGAATCGCCGAATACAACGCCGTCTCACGATTCGCGAGCTCGGTTTGCACTTCCGCTCTCTCGAGTGGAGCTTTCGCGCCCGCTGCGATCTGCGCCTCGATGTTCCGGAGACTCTCGCGCGAGAGATTCAGGTTCGCGAGCTGGTTTTGCTGATCGCGTAGTGAAAAGACGAGCTCCCAGTAAGCCTGCTGGACACGATTGATGATGTCGATGGTCCGCTGACGGAAGTCTGCGTCTGTCTGGTCCAGGCGTTTGCGCTGAATACGAATCTGCCGGCGGTTGTTGTCGATTGAGCGATCGCGCCACAGTGGTTGTGTGAACTGTAACGACAGGTTCGACGAGAAGAACGGGTTCAGCAAGCTGAAACTGTTACTCGTATTCGTATGCGAGTTTGCAAATTGGAGAAAGTAGCTTCCACCACCGCGGCCAAACTGTTTCTGCACGGATGGGCCCAACGACCACGTCGTCGTGCTGGTCGTACCGGAGGAACCTGATCCGCCTCCCAGTGAGCTCTGCTGTGGCGAGATGCGTTTGTCGTACGTCGGCGTTAGCGCGAAGATCGGATCGAAGATTCCCTCGAGCGCGCGCAACTGAGTCTCGGCAATGCGAACGTCGTCACGTGCGACTTCGATGTCGTTGTTGTTTTCGAGCGCACGCTTGATCGCGTCGTTCATAGACAACGCTACCGACTCACTACCCACACCTAAGCGATTGAGACTCGGCACGGGTGGCAATGGTCTCGCTTGAAACTGCGGGATGTTCGGCTCGCGCAAAGGCTCAGTCGTCGATCCGCTGGGCTCAGTCGATCCACCCGGCACGTTTCCGACCGGTGGTGTCGGTGCGGGCGTTACTCCTGGTGTCGTTGTTCGTGGAACAGTTCCTGGCGGCGTGGTCGGACTTGTTTGCTGAGTTCCCGGAGGCGCCGCTGGATTCTGAGTCGGCGTTTGGGTTCCGGGAATCGGATCCTGACCTGGTGGCCTCGTTGGATCGCCAGGGGCGGGCGTCGGTCGTGGCGCTGCCGGCGTTTGCTGCGGGACTTGAGCGAGTGCAGCGTTTGCGCCAGCGAACACGATGGATGCCAGAACCACCGGCCTAACTAATTTAGTAGATATCAAATTAAACATCGAACAAAGAGCTCCTTAAACTTGTTTCTCCAATTCTATCGACTACCGCGAGGAAAGAGTGGAACATTCTGGCAAACGAAGGTCCACAGTATCAAGCGGTTACTACGTTACCTCAATAAATGCAGTTTCAAAAACTTGCGCTAAACGCTGGCTTGACAGGCCGAAACGCGCCGCATAATCTTGCGTTTCTCTAGTTTGAGACACTGCGGGGCTTCTCCAGGTTACAAAGGCGACGATCGCCAGGTAGGATTCTGTCCCAAATTTGCAACCGGTTTTGTCCCACAATCGAGACAAAATTCAATTCAGTTGGAGGATTTTCGGCAATGGCGGTGAAGGTTGGCATCAACGGATTTGGTCGCATTGGCAGAAACATTTTTCGCACTTCACTCGGTGATCCGGACATCGACTTCGTCGCCGTCAACGATCTCACCGACACCCGAACGCTTGCGCACTTGCTGAAGTACGACTCCGTGCTTGGCAATCTCGATCATAAGATCACTTCAACTGAAAACGGTATCAGCGTCGAAGGCGAGGAGTTTCGCGTGTTCTCGCAACGCGATCCGGCGGCGATTGACTGGGAGTCGGTCGGCGCGGAGATCGTGATTGAGTCGACCGGAATATTTACGAAGGCCGAAGATGCGAAGAAGCACCTGCATGGCTCGGTGAAGAAGGTGATCATCTCGGCGCCCGCGAAGAATGAAGACATCACGATCGTGTTGGGCGTCAACGAAGAGAACTACGATGCAGCGACGCACCACATCATTTCAAACGCGTCGTGCACGACGAACTGTCTGGCGCCGGTAGCGAAAGTGGTCCATGAGAAGTTTGGAATTAAATCGGCGCAGATGACGACGATCCACTCGTACACAAACGATCAGCAGCTTCTCGACCTGCCGCACAAGGATCTGCGACGCGCGCGTGCGGCGGCGCTATCGATGATTCCGACTTCAACCGGCGCTGCGAAGGCCGTCGCGCTCGTGTTGCCCGAGTTGAAAGGGAAGTTTGACGGGATTTCAGTGCGTGTGCCGACGCCGAATGTTTCGCTCGTCGATGTCGTGATGGATCTCGAGAAGGAGACGACTGCTGAGGAGGTGAATCGCGCGTTCAAGGATGCGGCGAATGAAGAGCTGCGCGGCATTCTCGACTTCTCGGAGGAGCCGCTCGTGTCGGTTGACTACAAGCGCAACCCGAATTCATCTATTGTCGACGCAGAATATACAAAGGTAATCGGCGGAACGATGTTGAAAGTGCTTTCGTGGTACGACAACGAATGGGGCTACTCATGCCGCGTTCGCGATCTGATCAAGTACATTGCTTCAAAAGGTCTATAGGAATATCTTGTCAATCCTGAAAATCCTGTAATCCTGTGCCTAAACTGTCGATAAAAGATCTTACCCTTGAGGGCCAGCGGCTGTTTATCCGCGTCGACTTCAACGTGCCGATCAAAGACGGCAAGGTTGACGACGACTCGCGCATCACCGCGTCGTTGCCGACGATCCAGTATGCAATCGATCACGGCGCGCGTGTAATTCTCGCTTCTCACCTCGGACGACCGAAAGGCGAGCGCGTCGAGAAATACAGTCTTCGTCCAGTCGCCGAACATCTTTCTGAACTCTTGAAGAAGCCCGTCGCGTTCGCCGAAGACTGTATTGGCGAACCGGCCGAGTCCAAAGTGAAAGCGCTTGCTGATGGCGACGTCGCGCTGCTCGAGAACCTTCGCTTCCACGCTGAAGAGGAAAAGAACGACGAAGGATTTTCAAAGCAGCTGGCATCGCTCTGCGATCTCTACGTCAACGACGCTTTCGGCACCGCACACCGCGCGCATGCATCGACTGTCGGCATAACTCATCACGTCTCGAAAGCCGCGGCCGGGTTGTTGATGGAGAAAGAGCTCGACTATCTCGGTCGAGCGATTAACCATCCCGAGCATCCATTCGTCGTAATCCTCGGCGGCGCGAAAGTCTCCGACAAGATTCCCGTCATCAACGCGCTGATCGATCGTGGCGTCGACAAGATCCTGATCGGCGGCGCGATGGCTTACACGTTTTTGAAAGCAGAAGGATTCACTGTCGGGAAGTCGCTCGTCGAAGACGGCATGTTGTCGACGGCGCTCGAGATCAAGAAGCGCGCGGAAGAGAAGGGCATCGTTTTTCTGCTTCCGACCGATCACCAGGTCGTGGACAGCTACGAACCGATCAAGGGCCAGCAGATCGTCACTAAAACGATCCCGATCGAGTTTACAAATATCGGCCTCGTCGGCATGGACATCGGCGTTGAGACCGTCTCGCATTTCGCGGCAGCGTTACAAGACGCTCGCATGATCATCTGGAACGGCCCGATGGGCGTCTTCGAAGAACCACCATTCGATCAGGGCACAATCGGCGTCGCCCACGCCGTCGCTGAAGCCGCACAACACGGCGCTAGCGTCATCGTCGGTGGCGGCGACTCCGTCTCCGCCGTCACGCGCGCCGGCGTCGCCGACAAAATCACCCACATCTCAACAGGCGGCGGCGCCACCCTCGAGTTCCTCGCGGGCGAAGAGCTACCCGGCGTCACCGCACTAACCGACAAAATAAATGCGTAAACCTGTAATCGCTGGAAACTGGAAGATGTACAAAACGCTGAGTGCGGCCGTTGATACCGCGCTCGCTTTGAAGCCGCTTGTCGCCAATGCTAACCACTGCGACGTTGTCATCGCGCCTGTCTTCACGGCGATCAAGACAGTCGCCGATCGACTCGAAGGTTCAAACATCCGAGTTTCTGGTCAGGATTGCTCGACTGAAACGGAAGAAGGCGCGCACACAGGCGAAGTGTTGGCGTCGATGCTAAAAGATGTCGGCGCTCGATACGTAATTGTCGGTCACTCGGAGCGCCGTCAGTTCTATTGTGATACGGACGTCCAGGTGAATCGGAAGACGCACGCCGGGCTTGCGGCAGGTCTGTCGGTGATCGTGTGTGTCGGCGAGACGCTCGATCAGCGCGAGCAGGGAAATGCGGAAAGTGTTGTGTCACAGCAGTTGACGGCGGGACTCAGCGGGTTGACAGCCTCAGACCTCGTCCGTATCATCGTCGCTTACGAGCCGGTCTGGGCCATTGGCACCGGACGCACAGCGACGCCGGAGCAAGCGCAGGAAATGCATGCGTTTATCCGGCGCGTTTTCGCGGAAAGGCACTCTAAAGAGGCTGGCGAAGCGCTACGGATTCTCTACGGCGGGTCGGTCAAGCCCGACAACATCGCAGGACTGATGAGTCAACCGGATATCGACGGTGCGCTTGTGGGCGGTGCGAGTTTGAAGGCGGAGAGTTTTGCTGAGATTGTGAATTACAAGCGATGAGGTTTTGATTTGTTAACTTACATTCTTTATACGCTCTTTATTTTATCGTGCCTGATACTGGTCGTAACGATCCTGCTTCAGCCAGGCAAGGCCGACGCGGGCGCGCTCTTTTCCAACACGTTATCAAGCACCGCTTTTGGACCACGTGGCACTGCGAGTTTGTTGGCGAAGATCACGATTGGAGCCGCCGCGGCGTTCATGTTGATCGCACTCGCACTCGGTTTGCCGATCCTGACCGGCTCACGTTCGGTACTGCAATCGGAGAGCGCGCCGGCCGCGACGCCCACACCGACTCCGGCGCCAGTGCAACAGGCTCCAGCACCAGCCGCATCACCGGCTGCGAGCAAGTAGTGGCTCTTTGATTGAAAATTTTTCCGGCTATAATGGCCGAGCCCTCTAAACTCACTTCATGCCGAAGTGGCGGAACTGGCAGACGCGCACGTTTGAGGGGCGTGTGAGGCAACTCGTGGGGGTTCGAGTCCCCCCTTCGGCAAATCCTTTGTTTGCAAGGTACTTGCAGCAATTTTACGCAGTACCCGCCGATTATCACCGCAGGCAGCGTCGGGAATACGCGGCGACTTCGACAATTTTAACATCGACGACTTCAGGGTTTCTTCGTTTTAAGAGGAGGGCTACTCAGAACTAGTTATCTCGCAGCAGCTTCTCCAACACCTGAAATTATGCTTCGTGCGTGAGTGCCTGTAGCAGATCAGCGATGAGGTCGTCGGCGTTCTCGAGACCCACTGACAGTCGCAAAAGATTCTCAGGGGACGTCGAGTCGGGCTGTTCTGCTGAGGCACGATGCTCGATCAAGCTTTCGACGCCACCAAGACTAGTGGCATTCCTGAAAAGTTTCACTCTCGCGCCATCGCGACAGCTTGCTCTCGTCCGCCCTTCACCAAAATCGAAAGCATTGCTCCAAAGTTGCTCATCTGAGTTGAGGCGATGGCGTGGCCCAGAGGCGAAGGCAATCCGGGATAGAGAACCCCGTTCCACACTGTCACAAGCCCCCAAAGCTTTGGCGACGGCCAGCGCATTTGCCGCGTGTTTCTCCATGCGGCAAGGCAGCGTTCGCAGCCCGCGCAACACTAACCATGAATTGAAAGGCGAACAGACCGCGCCGAGGACCATACGCGCATGAAAGAGTTTGTCGTATAGCTGGTCCCGCCTTCTCAGAACCAGGCAGCCTCCTTGCACATCGTTGTGGCCCCCACAGTATTTTGTCGTGGAGTGCAAAACAACGTCCGCACCGAGTTCCAGAGGTCGCTGAAAGACTGGAGTCGCGAACGTGTTATCGACAAGCAGGAATGCACCGACCGAATGCGCCGCGCGGGCGGCGCCAACAATGTCTGTAATCTGCATCTGGGATTTGACGGTGTCTCAACCCAGACGAGTTTTGTATTGGGACGGATCGCGTGGTCGAGCGCATGCTGATCTTCCATATCCACGACACTGACCTGGAAGTTCCATTTCGGCAGGTATTGTTCATGGGCCACACGAACATGCGCGTACACATCTTCGGGAAAAATCACGTGCGAGTCACGATCGAGGGCCAGCAACAGCGTGATGGCTGCTCCCATTTCCAGACGAGTAAACAAGAGCACCCTCTCCACCCCCAATAACGCGAAGGCCTTTTCAAGACGATCTTGCGTGGGATTCTTATACAATTGTGTGTGACCGTATTCATCAGTTTTGAGGCAAAGCCTGGAAGCTCGCAGGATCAGACGGAGAAACGATCTCGCCTGTTCCCTGAATCTGTCGATAGCGGTGTGAACAAGAGCAACGTGCGAAATAATACTGAGAACCGGAAAGCACAAGAGACACCGCTTAGTCATCGTCTACTAATGAAGAGGCTTTGTTTGGACTTAGTGTTCGCGTTGTTCGGTTTAATTCTCTCCAGTTTAAGCATGGACCAAACCAGAAACCAACAGATCAGTCATTCCTAAAACCTGTGACACACAAGCAATTGATTCGTTTCAACTGCAGCTCTACAGCATTCCAGTTCGTCCTGTATATAAGAGTTACGACGTCTACCGTCCATCGTGAACCACGCGGCCACATGGTCGAAACTAAGTCGGAAACTGATTGGACCAAGCCGGTGAGATGGTCTTCGACTCACCGATAGAGTTTGTCCCTGACCTGCCGTCAAGCGAATAACGCGCGAAAGATCCGAACGAGGGCCACGGATTTACATGAACCTTACTGTGACTACAGTCTTTTTTCTGTTGCGTGTGAATAAGATTTGGGTACAATTCCTTTCATCTTTCTCAAAACGGGATTGGGAAGTACCATAGCGAAACCGCTCACTTGGCTGGTTTGTTGATCGGCGTGTCCACAGCCAGCAACGCTGCGGCACGTCGCACCTCGCGGATGAACCCGATAACCACTTTACGCTACAAGTGAAGTAAGCGCCGTTGGAGTGCGGCGCCGAGATGGAGGTTCAATAAAACTCATGGACTCAATCATCAAAGACATTCGCTACGGATTGCGAAGTTTGTTGAAGCGCCCGGGCTTTACGGCAATCGCGCTCATCGCACTGGCTCTCGGGATTGGAGCCAACACTGCAATCTTCAGTTTAGTTAATGCCGTTATACTTCAGCCGCTTCCCTATAAGGATCCCGATCGACTCATCTCAGTCTTTGGCAGCCGCAACCACAGCGCCCGGGGAAGCGTTGGACCAGTGGACTTCCTCGACTATCGCAGTCAGAACAAAACGTTCGAACAATTTGCCGCGTCGCGCTCGGCCATTCTTCCCAAGAACCTCACGGGCAGCGGTGAACCCGAACGTGTCATGCCATCGGAAATAACGGGAAATTATTTCGACACGTTTGGCGTACGTCCGGCTCTCGGTCGTGGCTTCTCGCTCGAGAATGAAAAGACCGGTCAGGATCATGTAACCGTGCTCAGTTACGCTTTTTGGACAACACGCTTTGGCGGCGACCCGAACATCGTCAACAAGACCATCAACCTCGACGGCAAAGCTTACGAAGTTCTCGGAGTGATGCCGGCAGAAGTAGTCCTGCCACAGGATGCGCAGTTATGGATACCGTTAAACTTTGACGCTGATCCTGAGATGAAATGGCGCCAGGTACGTTTCCTGCTAGCTATTGGAAGACTTAAACAAGGCGTCACCCTGGCCCAGGCGCAGGCCGACACCGACCTAATCGCAGCTAAACTCGAACAACAATATCCCGACTCAAACGCAGGTTGGAGCCTGCGTCTCATTCCTTTGCGCGAGACACTCATGGGTGGTAGCCGAACGATGCTCTTTATTCTTTTCGGCACTGTTGGTTTTGTGTTGCTGATTGCGTGCGCCAACGTAGCAAATCTATTGCTGGTCCGTGCTGCCGCCAGGCAGAAAGAGATTGCGATGCGAACGGCACTTGGAGCCAGTCGACTACGAATTATCCGTCAAATGATTACGGAGAGTCTTTTGCTCGCGATTTTCGGTGGCGCGCTTGGCGCTTTGCTAGCGGTGGCGGGAGTCAAACTGCTTGTAAGTCTCGGAGAAGACACTATTCCTCGCACCGCTAACGTAAAGATCGATGCCACGGTTCTGGCGTTCACTATTATCATTTCGGTCGCAACGGGTCTGCTATTTGGCCTGGCGCCCGCCATCCGTACGATGAAAGAAAATCTCGTCGATGCCTTGAAAGAAGGAATACGAGGCGGCAGTGAAGCGACGCTGAAGAATCGCACGCGCAGTTTACTCGTTGTGTTCGAAAGCGCAATTGCTGTGATGTTGTTGATCGGAGCGGGACTGCTCATCCGGAGTTTGGTTGCACTGCAACACGTCGATCCCGGATTCGATCCTAACAATGTTTTGACTCTGCGCGTCGACTTGCCCCAGCAGAAATACAACACGCCGGAAAAGGCGTCGAACTTTTTCGGGCAACTCGAGACACGTGTCGCCGGCTTACCGGGCGTCGAAGCTGTCGGTTTGACTACCGAGCTGCCACTCAGTGGACAATCTAACGGCATGCCTTACGTAGTCGAAGGCCTTCCAGTCATTCCGTCCAATAAAGTTTTGGCCGGCTTTCGTCGCGTGAATCAATACTACTTCAGCGCGATGCGAATCCCTTTGCGGCGCGGACGGAACTTCACCGAGCAAGAGGTCCGGCAGAGCGCCAAAGTGCTCATAGTCAGCCAGCAACTTGCAGATACCGCGTTTCCCGGACAAGAACCACTCGCCAAACGGCTGATCACGGGAATACGCGGCGAGCCTTACGAGATCATTGGCATCGCTGGCGACATTCGCCATGACTCATTGCAAGGTGAGCCAGACGCCACGATGTACATGCCGACCCAGGAGCCTACGCGGAGGAATCTCGTTATCCGCACGCAGGGGGATCCGCTGAGCCTCGTCGGCAGCGTACGCAAAGAAGTGAATGCGTTGGATCCGGACCAGCCAATTGCGGCAGTCAGGCCGATGACGGAGTGGGTAGCTCTGTCGATGGCCGGGGCACGCTATCGTACAACCTTGCTTGGGCTGTTTGCCGTGCTCGCGATGATCCTTGCGGCGACGGGGATCTACGGGGTCATGTCTTACTCCGTTGCACAACGAACACAAGAGATCGGAATACGAATGGCGCTCGGCGCACGACCAGCTGATGTGTTGAAGCTCGTAGTGCGGCAGGGAATGATTCTGGCGTTGATTGGCATCGTTGCCGGACTCGCCGCTGCGTTAGCGCTGACCAGAGTTATGTCATCGTTGCTGTTTGGAGTTACGGAGCGGGATCCAATCACGTTTGGTGTGGTAACGGCATTGTTGATCGTGGTTGCTTTCATCGCGTGCTTCGTCCCGGCACATCGCGCAACGAAGGTAGATCCATTAGTGGCTCTGCGATATGAGTGAAGCCACAAAGATGCACAAAAAATGGATTCGATATGTGAAATAGGTCCTATTGCATATAGGACCTATTTTTTACCAACCTACGGCCATCAATCCGGGTTGACATACTCGATCTAAAGTACGACACTCCGCGGCACTCCCATTAACTCAACTACTTCGCGACCCAGAACAAACGTCCAGATTCTTTCAATAAACTCGCCGACGTGCCGCGTACTGGTGTAACGACAGCAGCAGGCACGCTGCAAAGGGCAGGTTTGATTCGTTATAGCCGCGCCAAGATCATGATTCTCGATCGTGAGCGACTTGAGGACAACTCGTGCGAATGTTTTCGGATCATTCACGAGGCGTTGAGTCACTTTCTAACAGGTAAAACCAGACCAGGTCTGCTTTCCGACTGAGTCGAGATTGCGACAGACAATCTGTCACGCATTCAGGTAAATATAATTTGCTAAAGATCGGATGGTCCTGACCTCCGAGGATCCTCATCCGGCCTCCCCGGCAGCAGCAGATAAGCAAATAATTCGTATTCGCCTGACGCAGGAGTGTGTCGCCAAGATTGCTGCGACCTTAGGGGTTAGCACCCGAACCTTACTCCTGCACTCATCATCAGTTCGTGGTTCGGCATTCATAATCAATCGAAGTCAGAGAGACTGGGTCGAAAAGATCAGCTAAGTTTCAGTTCAATCGTTCAGGTAATTGTACGCGACTGAAGGCTATTAATTCTGCTTTCGGCCTCGCTTTACCGTCAGTTGTGGTTTCAGAAGTGCCGTTGGTGCTAAATGCGGTAGCTCTGCCCAACGCTAGTCGCAGATCCAAGTCAACCGCTCTCGAGTTTGCAAGTTCTTTCCCTGGGCTCTTAGCAGCTCAATTTTAATTCTTTCGAAGTTCAATAACTAAATCCGGTTGAAGCAAATTATGAATGACGGCGTATTGTCGGCCATTGGCAACACACGCTGGTGAGATTGTCGCGCGTGATTCCTGACGCGCGCTTTTAAGCTCTATGCAAAATTGGAGGGTTTGAATCCCGGCGGCAGCACGAAAGATCGGCCGGCCTTTAGCATCCTCATCGAAGGCACATTGCTTAAGGGAAGCTATTGATGCTTAGCAAAGCCAAAAGCAGCTTGATGTCCCGATCGAACCTGTCTTACAAGTCGCAGGCTGTTTCTGTCTTACGTCGCGTCGATTCTGCTTACGTTTTGAGCGCGGCGAGTATCGTGTTCGTCATCGTCATAGCGCTTTTGGTCGTTTATCAACTGAATCCTCCCCGACCAGCATCAGTCAACGCACCCCTTGCGGAGTTTTCTAGTGAGCGGGCCTTAAAGCACCTGACAGTGATCGCTCAGAAACCGCACCCCGTCGGTTCATCTGAGCACGCGGCGGTCGCCAATTACATCCGGAATGAACTAACCGCGTTAGGACTTAGCCCTGAGGTCCAACAAACGCCAGCCGTAACGAATATCCTTGTTCGGTTAAAAGGAACGTCTGATGAGAAAGCCGTTTTGCTGGTAGGCCATTACGATAGTGTGCCGGCAGGCCCGGGCGCTGGTGATGACGGCTCGGCAGTCGTGGCGATACTGGAAACTTTGCGCGCCTTAAAATCAAGTCAGCCGTTGAGGAATGATGTCGTCGCTCTCTTCTCCGATGGTGAAGAACTCGGAACGCTCGGAGCTAAAGCTTTTGTATACCAGCATCCGTGGGCCAAAGACGTAGGACTTGTTCTCAACTTTGATGCGCGCGGCACTAGTGGTCCGGTCATCATGTTTGAAACCAGCGACAAGAATGGTTGGCTCATCAAAGAGTTTGCTAAAGCTGCTCCACATCCGGCGGCGAATTCGCTTGCGGCTGCTATCTACGTCTTGATGCCAAACAACACGGACTTTAGCGTTTTCAAGGAAACGGGTTTTGCCGGACTCAATTTCGCTTACATTGTAGGTCTCAATCATTATCACACCCCGCTCGATAATCTGACGAACCTAGACCATCGGAGTCTTCAGCATCAGGGCTCAACCGCGCTCGCCTTGACGCGCCATTTCGGCAATCTGAATTTGACCAGCAGGGCCGCCCAGGAGAATGGAGCGAATGAAGTTTATTTTGACCTCTTGAACTCCACGATCATCTCTTACTCCGAGCAGTGGGTCGTGCCTTTGGCGGTTGTGGTCTGTTTGAGCTTTGTCGCGCTTGTCGCGTTCGGTTTGAAAAACAAGCATCTCACCCGCTACGGGCTATCTGTCGGCTTCATAGTGGTTCCGCTGAGCGTCATCAGTACCATTGCGATTTTGACGCTGATGAATGAGCTGTTGAGGATGACGGTCTCTCCGCAAGAAAATAACCTCGACCTCGTGCTCTTTATGGTCATCACGATCTGTGTGCTGCTGGTGGTAAACGCTAAGTTTAATCAGGTGGGCAGTGCAAACTTAATGATCGGCGGTTATCTCTGGTCGTTGATTTTGCTGGCGTTGACCAGCTTGTTTTTGAAGGGCGGCAGTTACCTGTTTACCTGGCCCTTATTATTCAATCTCGGCGCGCTCGGGTTTGTACTGGTGCGGAAGCGGCGCACGATCTTTTCCAGCAAACACCTGATGCTGCAGGTAGCTGGCGCCGTGCCGGGAATTATTCTATTCAGTCCTCTCGTTTACTTAACCTCGGTTGCACTTACCTTACGTTCATTCGGCGCTTTGATCGCGATCGCGGGAACAATGGTGCTGCTGCTTGGTCCACTCACGCCGCACTTCGCCGTTGTAACCGGATTACGGAAGGCTTTCGACGGCGCAGCTAAATAGTCAGACAGACTTGACCGGACGGAGATCGACCATGGTGGATACCGCCAGGAATATTGCTGATCTCTTGCCAGAGAAACCTGAGCTTCTTGAGATGCTGGCTCAGGAAGAGGGCGACGAGCTCATTTGTTGCCCGCTCTCGTACGGGCAGCAGCGCTTGTGGTTTCTGGACCAATTAGAGCCGGGCAATCCTGTTTACAACCTGCCGACCGGAGTTCGGCTGAGAGGAGCGCTCCAGCTCTCGGCGTTGGAGCGGAGCCTCAATGAAATCATCAGGCGACACGAAGCCCTGCGCACCAGATTTTTGACATTGGATGGTGAACCGGTGCAGGTCATCGATCCCGAACTCGAATTACGACTGGAGGTGGTTGACCTCAGTACCCTGAACGAGGATGAACGAGAGACTGAAGCCTTAAAGCTGGCACACGCAACAGCAGCGCTACCATTCGACTTAACAACGGGGCCACTGCTGCGCGCCACGCTGCTGCGTCTTGCTGCTGAAGAACACATACTGCTGCTGACCATGCATCATATCATCAGTGATGGCTGGTCACTCGGAGTATTGGTAAGAGAAGTGGGAGCGCTGTATCGAGCCTTCAGTGAAGATTCAGCTTCTCCATTGCCCGCCTTGCCGGTTCAATATCTCGATTATGCGGTGTGGCAAAGAGAACAACTGACAAGTGAGTTTTTGGCAGAGCAGCTGAGCTACTGGCGGGAGCAGCTAAAGGGAGCGCCGGCCATATTGGGACTGCCGACCGATTATGCCCGTCCGGCAGTTAAGAGTTATCGGGGCGCGCGTGAGCGGCTGGAGTTGAGTACGGAATTAACAGCGGCGCTGAAAGTATTGAGCCGGGAGCAGGGCGCGACGCTGTTCATGGTGCTGCTGGCTGTGTTCAAAGTGCTGTTGTGGCGCTATGCGGGGCAAGCAGACGTGGTGGTGGGGACGCCGATCGCAAACCGGCAGCAGCGTGAGCTTGAAGGGTTGATCGGATTCTTTGTGAACACGCTGGCGCTACGCACGAGCCTAGAGAAGAACGAGAGCTTCACGAACTTATTGAAGCGGGTGCGAGAAGTTTGTTTGGGAGCGTACCAGCATCAGGACGTGCCATTCGAGATGGTGGTGGAGGAGCTGGCGGTGGACCGGGCGATGGGCCAGACGCCCATCTTTCAGGTGATATTCGCGATGCAGGCTGAGGCCGTTGTGGAGATGAAAGACTTGCAGGTGAGCGTTCTGCAAGTAGACAGTGGGACGGCGAAGTTTGATCTGACGATGATAGTCAGTGAGGACGAAGGGAGGTTGAGAGGATACGTTGGTTACGACACGGATTTATTCGAGCCGGGCCGTATCAAGCGGCTGGTGGGCCACTACGAGAAGCTGCTGCAAGAGCTAGTCAAGGATGTGAAGCAGGCAGTCGGCACGGCGCCGTTGTTGGGAGCCGAGGAGCGGCAACAACTGCTGTATGACTGGAACCAGACCAGCGTGCCTGTGCCAGACAGTTGTCTGCACGAGCTCTTTGAAGCACAGGTGGAGCGCACCCCTAATGCTGTGGCGGTGATC
>DASYFE010000216.1:0-9216 GCA_036498585.1 Pyrinomonadaceae bacterium
CAAACGTTCAGTGTTTTCAACTTGCCTGTCGTGACGATTCCAGCCGGGAAATCGAATGATGGGCTGCCAATCGGCGTGCAGATTGCGGGTCTGCCGTTCGCGGAAGAAATGATTCTGGCAGCCGCAGAGATCGTCGAAACAGCTTTATCCACCACTGGCGGAAATTCCGATATATAATCCCACGCCACTCGGAAGGAGCGACTCAATGGATGCAGTAGCCGGACTTCTGGCCTTCATGTTTTTCGGGTTCATCGCAATCGTTTTGCTGATAATTGCCGTGAAAACGATCAGAATCGTACCGCAGGCGACCGTCATGCTGGTGGAGCGTCTCGGTAGGTTTCATCAGGTCGCAAACAGCGGGCTAAACATTCTGTGGCCCTTCATCGACAAGCCGCGTGCGGTCTACTGGACCAATACGCGGCCAGGTCTGACATCTATCGACTTACGCGAGCAATACATCGATCTTCCGCCACAGCCAGTCATCACTCGCGACAACGTCACGATTCATGTTGACTCAGTCGTCTACTGGCAGATCACCGATCCGATAAAAGCCGTCTACGAAATGAACGATCTGGTTGGCGGTATCGTGCAGTTAACGATTACCGGCATGCGCGCGGTGATGGGCGACATGGACCTCGATCACACACTTTCACAGCGCGATCAGATCAACTCCAAACTGCGCATAATCCTCGACGAGGCGACTGACAAGTGGGGCGTGAAGGTCACACGTGTCGACGTGAAGAACATCAATCCGCCGGAAGACGTGCGTATCACGATGGAGAAGCAGATGACAGCGGAACGCAACCGGCGCGCGCTGGTGTTGCAGGCTGAAGGCGACCGGCAGGCGGCGATCACGCGTGCGGAAGGCGAGAAGCAGGCCGCGGTTACACGTGCAGAAGGTGAAAAGCAGTCGGCGATACTCGCGGCTGAAGGTGCGGCGCAGGCGCGTTTGCGTAATGCTGAAGCTGAGTCGGAAGCGTTGACGCGAATCGCTCAGTCGATTCCCAGCGGCGATCCTGGTCACTACCTGATCACGATGCGTTATATCGAGAGCCTGCGTGACATGACGCGGAGTAACAATTCGAAAGTGATCTTCATGCCGGTCGAGGCTTCGTCAATGCTGTCGAGTGTGGGCGCAATTAAGGAAGTGTTCTCGCAAAGCGGTGAGAAGGACGATCAGACGCCACCGCCACCACCGCGCCCGCGCGAGCTTCCAAGGTAGTTTTGACAGGATTTCAGGATTGACAGGATTTACAAGATATCTTGTCAATCTTGAAAATCATGCAAAATCCTGTCAAAGACTGACTCTTGAGATTGGCGTGTAGCGAGAACCTTTGCTGCTCAACTCACTGCGAAATACCACGAGTTCCGTAAGATGAATCTGGATCATTTCGAACGGCATTTTTAAGTGTGTGTTGGCAAGCGAGGCTTCGGGTTTGCGGAGACGCGCATCGTTAAGTGCGGACGATACGCGCGATCCTCTTTTGCAAATCCCTCCGCCGCGCACTCGTCTTCAAACTTCTCCTGCAAAGCACTCAACTGACCTGCCGGATCGCTGATACCAATCCAAAGCACCTGCGGACGACGTGGCCGCGGAAATACACCCGTGTCACCAACACCGATCTGAAACGTCGAGAACTGTTTCACCACGCGCGCCGCCGCCGCAGAAATCCTCTCGATCCGCTTCACCTCAACATTCCCAAAGAACTTCAGCGTCAGATGAATGTTCTCGACACGACTCCAACTCGCCGCCGCATCCGGAACTTCTTTCCGCAACCTCAAAACATGATCCGCGAGCCGCGTCCGCACCACATCGGGCAGTTCAACCGCGCAGAATACGCGCCACTCACTTCTTTGGCTCAAGGACGAGCGTCTCCTTCGTGGCTTTTAAAACAGCCGCAGCCGTAAACGGAAACTCGCGTGGTGTCACCGCGCGCCAGTCGGCAAGCTGATCGCTCCAATGCGGATTCTTCGGCAATCCCGATTCACCGAGTGCGATCCCGTGCTGCGTCTTGTCCCAATCACTCGGATCCGCGATCAACCGCATCGACACGGCCGCTCCGACATTTACCGTGGCGCCGATGAAACCGCCGGTCCCGTTTTGTGGAAACGGCGGAACCGTGAACTGTGCGCCGATCAAAGGCGCACCACCGAGCGGATGTGGGAAACGTACTTTCGCCAGGTCGCCCCACGTCCACTTGCTTTCATCAGCGCCGAGATTTTTAGTGAGCATAGCAATCGCTTCGTCATAACTCGCGCGCATCAAGTCGCCGTAATTCGCATATTCTTTGGGTAGCCACGAGGCCGGTTGCTCTTTGATTATACGATCGAGAGTCGTATCGAAGTTGTTCCACTGATAGTTTTGCACCAGCTCCTGGCCCAACGCCCCGGTTAGAATCCTCGAGCGAAAAGCGATACGCACGTAGGCCAGGAGCGGCACCATTGCGGATTCAGCGCTCATTCGTCCGTCCCACTTTTCGAACGCATCGAGGTGGGCTTTCAACTTCTCGTCTGCCGGCGTCAGCTTCGGCCGCAGCAACTTGACTGCTTCTTTAGCAAACGACGCGCCCGCGACCGTATAAACGTCTCCAAGGATGCGACGGAAATCTTCGGCCGAGAGTTTTGGTTTTTCACTGAGCAGATCCAGTATGCGACGCGCGCGATACGGCTGCGCCCACGAGTGTGTGAGAAAGTATGGATAGTCAGTGCCGACGATTCGCTGATTGGCAGTGACGATGATTCCCGAAGGCGGATCGTAGAGCGTCGGCAGCTTCGACACCGGAATGTAGCTGGTCCATTCACCCGCGTCAGTCGCTCCATCGTACGGCACACTCCCGTCACCCGATTTCCTGATCGGCACCACACCGGCGGCGTGATAACCGATGTGGCCATCAACGTCAGCGTAAACGATGTTCTGCGTCGGCGCTGTAAACGACTCGAGCGCGGTGTTGAACTCTTTCCAGTTGCGCGCGCGATTAATGACGAGAGTAGCCTCGGGGTTGTTCTTCGCCGGATCGAGCGCCGTCCAGCGCAACGCGTAACGCTTGCCGTCGCCTTCGAAGATGATTGGACCGTGACGTGTCACGGTCACGTCGTGCGTTACGGTGTCGACTTCAGAGCTACCAAAAGCTTTTCTGACCTTGATCTGTTCGTGACGAATAACCGCGTCCTGCCAGCCGCTCGGCGTTTGGTATTGCTTCGGATTGTCGGGATTAAACTTCTCGACGTACACGTCCTGAACATCCGGACCGACGTTCGTGAATCCCCACGCGATCCGATCGTTGTGACCGATGATGACGCCCGGCAGACCCGCCGTAGCCACACCGGCGACGCGCACACCGGGCGCGCTCAGGTGGACCATGTGCCAGATCGAGGGCGCTGTCGGGCGCAGGTGCGGATCGTTTGAGAGCAATGGTTTGCCGGTGACAGTGTGGCTACCGCTCACGACCCAGTTGTTACTAGCGGCAAGTGCATCAGTGCCGAAGCCGATCCGATCGAGAGCCGCGGTCGCGATCTCCTGGTTGTAAGCGAGTCGCGCGAGTGCCTCAGTTGAAACCGGCTCGCGTTTTACTTGCGCTGTTTTGCTTTTCGACTGCGGAGTGTCTTTACCGACGACCAGCACGTCGATCGGCGAGATCTCGGGCAACAACTCGGCGCGCTTATCAGCGGGCAAAACAGAGAGGGCCTGGCGCATTACGTCGAGACGCCACGTGTCGGAGAGTGCTTCGGCGAATATTTTGACTACGATACACGTGTCGGCCGGCGTCCAGGGACGAAAGCTGTATTGCAGGATCTGAAACTCCGGCGGCATCGACTTCGGATCGAGTGAAGCTGCATACGCGTTCACACCGCGTGCATACGCTTCCAACATCGCGCGTGTGCGCGGAGGAGCGCCGGCGGCTTCCGCCTCGGCCTCCTGCGCGAAACCGTAAGTGCGATGCAGTTTGTCCTGGTCGAGGGCGACGTTATTTGGTCCGGCGCCGAGTACCTCCGCCAGCTCGCCGCGCGCAGTGCGACGAAAGAAATCCATCTGCCAGAGACGATCCTGTGCAGTGGCGTAACCCTGTCCGAAGTAGAGATCCTCGTCGTTCTGTGCTTCGACGTAAGGGATGCCACGCTCATCGCGGCGGATCGTGATGCGGTCCTTGATGCCTTGAATCTGGACCGCGTTTTGTTGAGCCGATGAATGCGAAATGTTGAAGAGGCAAACAAAGGCTACAAAGAGGACTGCAAAACGTCGCATAAATACTTTCCTTTCAGCGCGTAAGTTTACGAGATTTGTAGGACAGGATTACACGATTTGCAAGATTAACAGGACTTCACATGTAAATCTTGTGAATCCTGCAATCCTGTCTTAGAATCCCTCATCGATGAGGCGTCTCTTATTTATTTCGATCCTGCTGTTGTCCGGCGTTAGCGCGAGCGCTCAACAACGCCCTCTCATCACGGAAGACGTGGACATCATCCCGCCGGGCACGGTCCGCATCGAAGCAGGCATCGATTTCATGCAAGGCGCGAAGTACACCGTCTCAGGCATCAGGGGTGACCTGACGCGCGGCGGTGTTATCGGCATCAGTTTCGGTATGGGACCGAACGTCGAATTTCAGATCGAAGGCGTCGCGCAAAATCACGTCAGCATCAACTCTCGCGGTCCTTCAGCAATCCCGCTGGACCTCGCCCCCGGCGCTAACTCGACCAACGGCACCGGCGACTTCACGCTCGCCGCCAAATTCAAACTTCGCAACGAAACGCGTCGCGGCCCGTCGCTGGGCTTTCGGTTCGGCGTGGAGCTTCCTAACTCAAACGAGGCGCGCGGTATCGGATTGAATGCAACGAACGCGTTCGGATCGATCCTCGTCGGGAAGAAGTTCGGACATGACGGACGCTTCAATACGTTCGGCAATATCGGCATCGCGATTCTGACTGCGCCGACCGAGTTGTTTACTCAGAACGACGTTCTGACTTACGGCGTCGCCGGAATTTTCCACATCAACAAACAGTTCGCGATCGCGGGCGAGGTTAATGGACGCGCCAACACGCGCCCGGGCAATGGCCCACTCGGTACCGAGTCGCAAGGTGAAGCGCGGCTCGGAATGCAGATTAGGGCTTCGGGATTGCGGTTCGACTTCGCGGGTATCAAAGGTCTCACCAGCTTCAGTCCAAACTCCGGCTTCACTGTCGGTGTTACTTACGACACGCCTAATATTTTTGCCCCGGTAAAATAAGCCACTTCTTCTCTGTGCAACCTCTGCGTGCTCTGTGTCTCTGTGGTTGATTTATCACAGCAATAACTCACCACAGAGACACAGAGAACACAGAGGTTGCACAGAGAAATCACTCCTCTTTTGGGAACTGATTATGCGTTCGGCGGCGAGTTATGCTTTCATAACCGCCGCATGTACGACTGGTTAGCCGCGATTGCCCGGTGGTTGGAAGCAAACGTTATTGGCCTGCCGATTTATCTCGCGGCGCCGGCCATGATCATTATCGGCGCGCTCGATTCGTCGCTCTTGTCGCTTCCAGAGATCAACGATTATCTCGTCGTCGGACGTTGTTTCAAGCATCCGAGTGCGGTGTTCTACTTTCCGCTCTTTGCCGCGACCGGAAGCGTGATCGGTTGCGCTCTTCTGTACACGATCGTCCGTCGCGGGGGCCAGGCGGTGTTACGGAAGCGGTTTCCACTGCAAAGTATCAAGCGAGTCGAGCATGCGTACGAGCGGTTTGGGTTTTTCGCGATCGCGATTCCCGCAATACTTCCGCCGCCGTTGCCGTTCAAGATCTTTGTCGCGACTGCGGGCGCGCTCGAGTATCCGCGCTGGAAGTTTTTGCTGACGGTGATGATCGCGCGTTCGCTGCGTTACTACGTCGAAGGCATACTCGCCGTTTACTATGGCCGTCGCGTGCTGTTGTTTATGAAAGACAATGGGCTCGTGATTGTCAGTATTGTTGGTACGTTGGTGTTGATTGGATTAATTATTTATTTCGTCATTCGGCAGCGCCGGGGCGGGCGCGCCCCTGTGGAAGCTGCGGCTGACGAAGTTTCAGAGTGAAAGGATTCCCCTAATTGAGATTTGGTCTCCATCCGGTGAAATGGCTTACACGCCTTTCTGAATACCTGATCACGTATGGCGCGTTCGGTCTGTTCATGCTGGCGCTGCTCGACTCGACGTTCGTGCCTTTGCCGAGCAGCGCCGATGCGTTGATGCTGTTGTTGTCGACGACGAATCCGAGCTGGATGTTGCTTTACGCGTTTATGGCCACAGCCGGATCGGCGCTCGGTTGTTTGATCCTCTATCTGATTTCACGACGCGCGGGCGCACGCGCGCTCAACCGGTTTTCCGAAAAGAAGCAAGCGAAGGTCAAAAACTGGATCGAGCGCTACGACATGTTTGCGGTGTTGGCGGCAACATGGATGCCGCCGCCGTTTCCGTTCAAGATATTCGTTGTTTCTGCAGGTGTGTTCCGTTTTAGCTTGTTGCGATTCATGCTGGCGATCATCGTCGGACGTGGTTTCAGGTTTTTGCTCGAGGGTTACTTCGCGGTGCGATATGGAGCACAGGCCAAGGAGATCATCGCGAAGTACTATCCGTGGATCGGACTGGGACTGGTCGTCGCGATCGTCGTTTTTGTATTGTTAAGACAGAAATTAAAGCGGCCAGAGATTGTCACGGATCATCCGTGAGTTTCATCAGTGAAGATTTGTGGCTAACTCCGGAAACTGAAACCTTCTCGCTGCGCCGAGGTCTTTAATTCCGTGAGTTTCTTCCAGCTCGGTTAGTAAGAGGATGAAGATTTCAGCAGTGGCAAGTGCATCGCTGCCGGCACGATGACGGCTCGCGATCGGAATCGCGAAATGACTCGCGATCGTCTCCAGCCGGTGATTTGAAAGATCGGGCATGGCGCGTCGCGAAAGTCTGACCGTGCAGAGATGCGGGTTGACCATGCGATGCCCGGGATAAACGCGCGAGATCTCGTGATTGAGAAAACTCGTGTCGAAGGGCGCGTTATGGGCCACCAGGACCGCTTCACTTACGAAGTCGAGCCACTTCGGCGCGACATCCGCAAATACCGGCGCGCCCCTGACCATCTCGTTTGAAATACCCGTGAGTGTCGCGACAAAACGCGGAATCGGGATCTCAGGATTGACGAGTGTCACAAACTTATCGACGATTTTTCCGCCGCGAATTCGATAAGCGCCGAGCTCGATGAGTCGATTCGGCGGCGTCTTTGCGCCAGTGGCTTCGACGTCGACGACGACGAAGTCGAGATCCTTCAAGATTCGCAAATGGCTGTCGTCTTCGAGTAGCTCCACAGTGTTGTTGTCGATGATCTTGAAGCGTCGATCGTTTCTGATCAGGTCAGCGACGAGTAGTCCCGCGAGCTCGTCGTCGATGTGAGAGAGTTTGAAGACGGCGTCGACGATCTCCGACGCAGCGGCGCGTCCGCCCGAACAAGTTAAGAGGTCGATTGTGTCCTGGACGAGTGTAGAATCAGAAACTAAATTCGAATAAGGCGGCATTCGCTCAGGATTGTAGCACGCACATACTCCGCGAGGTAAGAACTTGAACGCTGAACAAGTCATCGATCAATTCAGAGCGACCGGCGCGTTGCTCGAAGGTCACTTTCAACTTTCCAGCGGCTTGCATAGCACGGTCTATTTGCAGTGTGCGCTCGTGCTTCAGTTTCCCGAGCGCGCCGAGGCGTTCGGACGCGCGATCGCCGAGAAGTTTCAGGGGCAGGGAATTCAACTGATCGCGTCGCCTGCGATTGGCGGGATCGTGATTGGTCACGAGGTTGCGCGCGCGTTGGGAGCGAGGTTTGTTTGGACTGAGCGCGATGCGGGCCAGATGACGCTGCGTCGCGGCTTCACGATCGCGCCTGGTGAGAAGACCTTGATTGTTGAAGACGTGATCACGACTGGTGGATCAACTCGCGAGACGATCGACGCGGTTCGCAAAGCCGGCGCGGATGTTGTTGGCGCGGCTTCGATCATCGATCGTTCCGGTGGCAGTGCGGATGTCGGTGTTCCGCTCGCGTCGCTTGCGTCATTACGAGTGCTATCGGTTGAGACTTCTGCGTGTGATGCGTGCAAACTCGGTGAGCCGGTCGTGAAGCCCGGTAGCCGGAAAGCAGCGTCGTGAATTACAAATTGCTACTTCAGTACGATGGGACTGACTTCCACGGCTGGCAGATTCAGGACGGTCGCAGGACTGTTCAGGGTGAGTTGACGATGGCGTTCGCGTTGATCGAAGGGCGCGCTGTAAACGTTCATGGATCGGGCCGCACGGATGCGGGTGTTCACGCTGAGGGACAAGTCGCGAGTGTTGAGATTCAACGCGAGATCACTGCTACGAAGCTACGCGCCGCGATCAATGGCAACATCGGGAGAGACGTGCGCGTGTTGTCGTGTGAAGCTGCGGCGGATGATTTTCACGCGCGCTATTCAGCACTCGAGAAGACCTATGTTTACCGGATCGTAAATGGTCCAGTGATCTCGCCGTTCTGGTGGCGCTACGCGCATCACGACGCGCGCCCCCTCGATCTCGAGCGTATGAAAGCCGTAGGCGAGTTGTTTTGTGGCGAGCATGATTGGACCGCGTTCTCAGCGGCGCAGTCAGATGTTGAAGATCGCGTTCGGACTGTGACGGGTGTCGAGATCACCGAGCGCCCTGATTCTTTGATAGAGATTTGCGTGAGCGCGAACGGGTTTTTGCGTTACATGGTGCGAGCGATGGCGGGGACGTTAATGGCGGTCGGGCGCGGCGAGCTGGATCGTGATGCGGTTGCCGAAGCGCTCCGGACCGGCGTTCGTCCGACCGCGGCTGTTACGGCTCCGGCGTGCGGTCTTACGTTAGTATCAGTGCGCTATAACTAAGCAGCGGGGGCAAGCCCGCGCTCGTTGAATTCAATTGACAGCTATTCTTTTAATGTCAACAATGCCTCATCAATGCTTTCTGACTTCGCCGGAATAATCCAAAAAGGAACGCGGGAAGAGTCGCTGCTCGCTGCGGTGGCCTGGGACCGTCTGCCGCGTCACGTCGCGATCATCATGGACGGCAACGGTCGTTGGGCGGCACAGCGCGGACAACCACGCATCGCGGGTCACAAAGCCGGTGTCGAGGCCGTACGCGCTGCCGTGGACACAGGCGCGCGGCTGGGTCTTGGCGCGTTGACCTTGTATGCGTTCTCGACAGAAAACTGGAAGCGACCGCGTTA
>DASYFE010000217.1:0-15970 GCA_036498585.1 Pyrinomonadaceae bacterium
CGCGGAGCGGGCGGCAGATGTAACGTGGCGAGCGCTGTCGCCCGCTTCGCGGGCTCACAATTCAAATTTGTATTTGTCTTCCTGGCAGGCTTTTTGCTGACGCCTGCTTCGCAGGCTAAAAAAATAGACCATGTCTGCAACCGATTTAACGACACGACGTGAGAAACTTTCGGCGGCCAAACGCGCCCTGCTTGAACAACGTCTCACCGGACAAGAAGCGGAGAAACAAACGATTCCGCGCCGTCAGGCACGGTCCTACGCTCCGCTCTCTTTCGCCCAGCAGCGTCTATGGTTTCTGCATCAACTGGAACCGGATAGCATCGCCTACAACATGCCGACCGCGCTACGTCTCACAGGCCGGCTTAACACTGCCGCTCTGGAGTGGGGCATCAACGAAATCATCCGCCGGCATGAAATCCTGCGCACCACTTTCAGACTTGTCGATAACCAACCCGTACAGATCATCGCCGACCACTTGACGCTCAAGATGCCGGTTGTCGAGGTGCGTGAGACGGAGGTGATGCAGCTTGCAACCGAGGAAGCACAACGCCCATTCGATCTGGAAACCGGTCCGCTCGTACGTGCTCGACTGCTCAGGTTGAACGCGGACGAATGGGTGCTGATCTTTACGACGCACCACATCATCTCCGATGGCTGGTCTATGGGCGTGCTGGTGAATGAGATGGCGGCCCTCTACCAACGTCAGCCACTCCCTGAGCTGCCAGTGCAGTATGCAGACTTCTCCGAATGGCAACGCGAATGGTTGACGAAGGGAAATCTTGAACGTCAGCTTAATTACTGGAAGCAACAACTCGGCGGCGAGCTTCCGGTGCTGGAGCTGCCGGCTGATCGAGTGCGCCCGCCGCGTCAGAGTTTTCGTGGCTCCGTACGGCGATTCGCGCTTTCCGAAGATCTCTCGGAGGCCATCAAGAACTTAGGCAGGCAGGAAGGCGCGACGCTCTTCATGACGTTGCTGGCGGCGTTTCAATCCCTCCTTCATCGCTACACGAATCAGACAGACATCCTTGTCGGAACGGGTATCGCCAATCGAAACCGCGCCGAGCTCGAAAGTCTCATCGGCTTCTTCGTCAACACCCTCGTCCTGCGTACGGACTTCGGCGGCCGTCCCACCTTTCGTGAGCTGCTGCGACGCGTTCGCGATCTGACGCTCGAAGCATATGCGCATCAGGACTTACCGTTTGAAAAAGTCGTCGAAGAGTTGCAGCCCGCGCGCGATCTCAGCCGCAATCCGATTTTTCAAGTCTCTTTCGCCCTACAGAACGCGCCCATGCAGGAGCTCCAGCTTCCCGGCCTTGCGCTCAGGACGCAGGAGTTTGAGACGCTGACGACACGGTTCGATCTCGAATGCCACATGTGGGACCAGCCTGGCGGTTTGCAGGGGTTTCTCTTCTACAGCACAGACCTCTTTGACGAAGCCACAGTGGAACGTCTAATCGCACACTACCGGAAGTTTCTCGAAGCGGTCGTGGCCAATCCCGACAGGCGCGTGCCGGAGATCGAGTTTTTAACTGAAGACGAGCGGCGCAAGCTGCTTATCGAATGGAACGAGACACAGCAACCGATCACACGCGATGTCTCCGTGCATCAGCTTTTCGAGGCGCAGGCCGCTAGGACGCCTGGCGCACTTGCTGTTGAATTCCAGGGCGAACAGATAACTTATGCCGAATTGAATGAGCGTGCGAACCAACTGGCCCATGAACTACGGGCGTTGGGCGTCGGCCCCGAAGTGTTAGTCGGGCTATGCATCGAGCCCAGCCTGGAGTTGGTAATCGGCATGCTCGGTATTTTGAAGGCGGGCGGAGCTTATGTGCCGCTCGATCCGAGCTATCCGTCCGAGCGACTTCAGTTCATGATCGAAGACGCAAAGCCGGCGGTAATTCTGACGCGGGAAGGATTATCAGCCACAGTTCGGGGATTTCTCTGTGCAACCTCTGTGTCCTCTGTGTCTCTGTGGTGTGGTTTTACTCGGAATTCATCAACCACAGAGACACAGAGGTTGCACAGAGAAGAGTGTGATCCGCGTAATCCGTGTTACGTCATCTACACGTCGGGTTCAACCGGAACGCCGAAAGGCGTTGTCGTCACGCACGGCAGTTTGGTGAATCTCGTCAGATGGCACCAGCGCGTGTATCAAGTCTCAGCCGCTGACCGCGCCACGCAGGTCGCCGGGTTGGCCTTCGATGCGTCGGTGTGGGAAGTGTGGCCGTACCTGACTGCCGGAGCAAGCATTCATATCGCCGATGAAGAGACACGCCTCTCGCCCGAGAAGCTGATCAAATGGCTCGACGCTAAACGCATCACCATAAGTTTTCTCCCGACACCTCTGGCAGAAGCCGTGCTCGATGAGCAGTGGCCGCGTGAAGTCTGTTTGCGAACGCTCTTGACGGGCGGCGACAGGTTGCGTCACTCGCCGCGCACCGGGTTGCCGTTTCGACTGGCGAACAACTACGGGCCGACGGAAAACACCGTGGTCACGACGTGGACGTTCGTCAACGAAGAGAGCGTGACACCGCCGCCTATCGGCCGTCCCATCGATAACGCGCGTGTCTATGTGCTCGATGCGGAATTGCGGCTTGCGCCTATCGGAGTAATCGGAGAGCTTTGCGTCGGAGGGGAAAATCTGGCGCGAGGTTATCTGAACAGACCCGACTTAACAGCAGAGCGTTTCATTCCGGATCCTTTCGCTGTTGAGCCGGGCGAGCGTCTGTATCGCACGGGCGATCGCGTGCGCGTGCCCCGTGATGGGCAGATAGAGTTTCTCGGACGCATTGATGCGCAGGTGAAGGTGCGCGGGTTTCGCATCGAGCTCGGCGAGATCGAGGCTACGCTCGCCGAGCACGAGGAGATCAGGGAAGCAGTTGTCGTCGCTCGCGAAGATAGTGCAGGCGAGAAACGCCTGGTGGCCTACGTCGTTCCTCACGCCGAAGTTCAGGACATAGAGAGAGCGCAGTTAGAGCAACAGCACCTCGATCAATGGCAAACGCTTTACGAGGATACTTATGCTCGTGACGACACGGCTGTAGCCGAGCCACTCTTCAATATCGCCGGCTGGACCAGCAGCTACACGGGCGAGCCGATTCCGCCGGAAGAGATGCGCGAATGGCGGGAGTCGTCGGTTGCACAGATTCTCAAGTTGCAGCCGCGGCGAGTACTCGAAATCGGCTGCGGCACCGGACTGCTGCTACTGCAAATTGCGCCGCACTGCGAAGTCTACACAGCCACCGACTTCTCTCCAGTCGCGCTCGATTACGTGCGACGGCAACTTCCAAAGCTCGGGCTTGAAGAGTCGCGCGTGAAGTTACTGCAGCGCATGGCCCATCAGTTCGAGGGAATTGAAGAGCAGTCATTTGACGCCGTCCTGCTTAACTCAGTCGTGCAGTACTTTCCCGATCTCGATTATTTCCTGCGTGTGCTCGAGGGCGCACTCAAGGCGGTGAGGACCGGCGGCTTCGTCTATCTTGGCGATCTGCGCAACTACCGTCTGTTGGAAGCCTTCCACACTTCAGTGCAGATGTATCAGAGCCCCGACAGCGCGACGCTAAGACAACGTGTGCGGCGAAACATCGAAACGGAAGAGGAGTTGCTGATCGACCCGGCGCTCTTTACCGCGCTCAGAGAGCGTTTCCCGGAGATCGGTGCAGTAGAGGTGCAGCTCCAACGCGGACGAGCGCACAACGAATTAACGCGCTTTCGTTACCAGGTCGTGCTGCACGTAGGCGAGGTGGTGCAGGTCGAGTGTCCGACTATTGATTGGCAAACAGAGAAGTTGACTCTGAATGCGTTGGGGCAGTTGTTGACGGAAAACAAACCCGAGATGCTCGGTGTGCTGCGTGTACCGAACGCACGTCTCAGGGCTGACGATGCGATCGATCCTGAAGACGTTTGGAGCTTGAGTGAAACGCTGCCGTACGAAGTGGACGTGCGTTGGTCGGATGAAGGAGCGGGCGAATATTTCGACATCGTATTTCATCCACAGATGACACAGACAACACAGATTGATTTAAAGAATCAGCGTAATCTGTGGATAAGACAGTATGCTAACAATCCTTTGCGAGGGAGTCTCGAGCGCAACCTCGTTTTGCGCCTGCGCGGGCGTCTCGAAAAGAAATTGCCGGACTACATGATTCCGGCGTCTTTCATGGTGCTCGATGCGTTGCCGCTTACGCCGAACGGCAAAGTTGACCGGCGCGCGCTGCCTGTACCCGACGAGACTCGATCACAGCAAGACTTTGTTGCGCCGAGCACTCCAGTCGAAGAGTTGCTCTCACGTCTTTGGGCGGAAGTCCTTGGTATTGAGAGTGCCGGCATGCGCGACAACTTCTTCTCGCTCGGAGGTCACTCCCTATTGGCGACGCGCCTCGTCTCGCGTGTGCGTGAAAGCTTCGGAGTTGAGTTGCCCGTGCGCAGCTTGTTTGAAGCGCCGACCATCAGGGATCTGGCCGGACACATCGAAGCCGCTTTGCGCGACCAGACGGGTCAACAAGCTCCGCCAATCATTCGCGTCTCGCGCGACGAAAGACTCCCGCTCTCGTTTGCGCAGCAGCGTCTCTGGTTCCTTCATGAGCTTGAGCCGAGCAGCTCTTTCTACAACGTTCCCGTCGCCGTGCGACTGCGTGGTCACATGCAGATCGATGCGATGCAGCGAACGTTGAATGAAATCGTCCGGCGACACGAAAGTTTGCGCACGAGTTTTCCCACTGTGGACGCACAGCCGGTACAGTCGATTGCTCCTACACTCGTACTCGACCTGCCCTTGATGGATGTTTCCACCGAGCAGGAAGCACAGACACTCGCGACGGAAGAGGCGCGCCTGCCTTTCAATCTCGCGACTGGGCCGCTCATCCGCGCGAGTCTCGTGCGTCTCGGTGCTGAAGATCACGTGTTGCTCGTGACCATGCATCACATCGTCAGTGATGGCTGGTCCATGGGCGTGCTCATCAAGGAAGTGGGAGCACTGTACCGAGCCTTCATCGAAGACGAGCCGTCGCCGCTAGCGGAGTTGCCAGTGCAGTATGCAGACTTTGCAGTCTGGCAACGTCAATGGCTGTCGGGCGAAGTCTTCGAGACGCATCTTCGTTACTGGAGACGACAACTCGGCGGTGAGCTGCCGGTGCTCAATCTGCCGACTGACAAACCGCGCCCGGAGGTGCAGAGTTTTCGCGGCTCGAGCCAGTCGTTGCAATTGCCCCTGTCGACGGCCGAAGCACTCAACGCACTCTCGAAGCGCGAAGGCGTAACGCTCTTCATGCTTCTGCTCGCCGCCTTCAAAGCCTTGCTCTCACGCTACACGGAGCAGACTGACATCGTCATCGGGTCGCCGATCGCCAATCGCAACCGCGTCGAGCTCGAAGGACTCATCGGGTTCTTCGTCAATACGCTCGCACTACGTACTGACCTCGCAGGCAATCCGACTTTCCGCGAGCTGGTGCGGCGTGTTCGCGCTGTCGCTCTGGAAGCCTACGCACATCAGGACATGCCGTTTGAACAGCTCGTCGAGCAGATGCAGCCCGAACGAACGATGAGTCGTAATCCGCTTTTTCAGGTGATGTTCCAGATGGAGAACACGCCGAGAGAGGAATTGCCTCTGCCTGGTCTGATGCTCAGCCCGGTCGAGGTTGAAAGGGTGACGACGCAGTTTGATTTGAGCTTCGACGTGATGGAGAACGAAGAAGGTCTGGTTGTCATTGCCGAGTACAGCACAGATCTCTTTAACGAGGCGACGATCTCCTCGATGCTGCGGCGCTGGCGGATTCTTCTGGAAGGAATCATCGCTGACCCGGACACGCGACTCGACGAGCTGCCGCTGCTGACTGATGCGGAGCGTGAACAGTTGACCAGTGGTTGGACCGAAACGCATAAAGAGTTTCCAGCCGATCGCTCGGTGCCAGAGTTGTTCGAAGAGCAGGTTGCGGCGCGGCCCGAGGCGTTGGCGGTCGTTTCAGACAAGGAGGAGTTGACGTATGCCGAGTTGAACCAGCGTGCGGATCAGTTAGCCCAGCAACTGCGGGCGTTGGGCGTCGGCCCCGAAGTGTTAGTCGGGCTATCCATCGAGCGCAGCCTGGAATTGGTAATCGGCATACTCGGTATCTTGAAGGCGGGGGGAGCTTATGTGCCGCTCGATCCAAGCTATCCGCGCGAGCGGCTGCAGTTCATGATCGACGACGCAAAGCCGGCGGTGATCCTGACAGCGGAAGGACTTTCAGCCACAGATTACACAATCCCGAGCCACGGATCTGATCCGCGTCATCTGTGTTACGTCATCTACACCTCCGGCTCGACGGGCAGACCGAAGGGCGTCGCTGTCTCACATCAATCACTCGTCAACCACAGCCTCGCTGTCGCAGCAGCCTACGGGCTGACTGAAGACGATCGTGTTTTGCAGTTTGCCTCGATCAGCTTCGACGTCGCTGCCGAAGAAATCTTCTCGGCGTTACTGAGCGGCGCGAGCATCTTTATTCCGAGTGAAACGGTGATTGATAGCGTCGGGCTGCTGCGCTTGATCGAGGGTCAGAAGCTGTCTGTCTTTAATCTACCAGCACCTCTTTGGCATTCGTGGGTGAGAGAGTTGGCTGCAACAGACAGAAGCGTGCCGCGCGGGCTTCGTCTGTTGGTTGTCGGGAGTGAAAAGGTTTCAATCGAAGCTTACGAAGCATGGCGCGTACTCGCACCCGGCGCCAGACTGATCAATGCTTATGGAACGAGTGAGACGACGATCACTTCCACACTCTACGAGCCGGAAGCGAACGTAGCAGGCGCTTCACTTCCGATTGGTCGCCCCATCGCCAACACGCGTGTCTACGTTCTCGATCATCATCTCCAACCTGTTCCCACCGGTCTGCCCGGCGAGCTTTATATCGGCGGGACGGGAGTTGCGCGTGGTTACTATGTGCGCCCTGGGCTGACGGCGGAGCGGTTCATCCCCGACCCGTTTGCTCTCGAGGCTGGCGCACGCATGTACCGCACTGGAGATCGCGCGCGTTTTTTGTCGACTGGAGATCTCGAATTTCTTGGCCGCTCCGATCAGCAGTTGAAAGTGCGAGGCTATCGCATCGAGCCAGGCGAAATTGAGTCTGCGCTCAAACGACACCCAGCCGTCGAGGAAGCGTTGGTGTTGGCACGAGAAGATTCGACTGGCGATAAACAACTGGTTGCTTACGTCACCCAGACCGGGGAACTAGAAGGACAAGATGGGAAGCAACTTGAAGAAGAGCAACTGGCCCAGTGGCGGATCGTCCACGACGATGAAGTCTTTAATCAGGCCGCGCCCCTCGCCGATCCGACCTTCAACATCAGCGGTTGGATCAGCAGTTACACGGGCGAGCCCATTCCCGCCGAAGAGATGCGCGAGTGGGTGGACGACGCTGTTGAGCGCATTCTGTCGCTCGAACCGAAACGTGTGTTGGAGATCGGGTGCGGAACGGGGCTTCTCCTGTTCAATCTTGCGCCGCACTGCGTACGGTACGTCGGCACTGACTTTTCACCCGCGGCGCTCAGTTACGTGCGGCAGCAGTTGCCCAACGATGACAAAGTCGTGTTGCTCGAGAGACGCGCCGACGACTTTCGAGATATCGAGCCAAATTCTTTCGATACGGTGGTACTCAATTCGGTCGTGCAGTATTTTCCGAGTGTCGTTTATCTTTTGCGAGTGCTCGAAGACGCGGTCAGGGCGACGCGTTCGGGAGGCTTTGTCTTTGTCGGCGATGTACGCAGTCTGCCGCTTCTCGAAGCTTTTCACACCTCGGTCGTGTTGGCGAAAGCGGACGCTTTACTTCCGCCTGAGGAGTTGCAGCAACTCGTTCGCAAGCGTGTTGCTGACGAAGAGGAGCTAATCCTCGACCCTGCGTTCTTCGCTGCTCTCAAAGAACACCTGCCACGGGTCAGTCACGTCGAAATTCTGCCCAAGCGCGCGCGCGTGGAAAACGAGATGACGCGCTTCCGTTATCAGGTCATCATCCACGTCGGCGAGTTTAAAGAGAAAAGTGAAGAGAAAAGGGAGTGGAGCGAATATGCCAATAATCCGCTGCAAACGAAGTTCGCGCGATATCTGATCCCGCAGCTAAGAAACGCCCTCGCCGAACAGTTGCCGGACTACATGACGCCTGCATCGTTCGTCGTGCTCGACGAGTGGCCGCTCACGCCAGGTGGGAAGATTGACCTGCGTGCATTGCCTGCGCCTGACAGTGCGAAGTTACAAGGGCGCACGCTCGTCGCTCCGCGCACCACAGTCGAGCAGACGTTGGCTGCGATATGGTCTGAGTTGCTCGGTCTCGCACGCGTCGGGATTCACGACAACTTCTTCGAATCAGGTGGTCACTCGTTGCTGGCCACACAGCTCATCTCGCGCGTCAGAGAAAAATTTCAGGTCGAGGTAGCGTTGCGCCAGTTGTTTGAACGGCCGACGATCGAGCTATTCGCAACCGTCATCGAAGAAGCACAGCAAGGGCGCTCAAAACTACAAACACCGGCCATCGTCCCGATTGAGCGACAGGCGCGCCGTATCCACAGATTACGCAGACCGAATAAATGAATCTGTGGATGCGGCTCGATCGAGATTGCGAATGACGGGATGCATGAGGGCGAGGGCTGCGAGTGAAGCCGTCAGGACGCCGGAGAGAATGAAGATGGTCGGGGCGCCGACGTGATCGGTGGCCCATCCGACGAGTCCACTCCCAACCGGCACGAGCGCGACCGATCCGACAGTGACGATGCTCATCACTCGGCCGAGCACCTTGCCTGGTATCAATTCCTGCAAGGTGGTCATGAAGATTAAGGTGGGCACAATAAAGGCTGCGCCTACCATGAACGCCGCTGCCGCAACCGCGTAAATGGTCACCGGCAGACCAAACACGACAATCAACATTCCCCCGGCGATCCATAGTCCGTAAGCGAAGAGACCTCGCGCTCGCAAGCCGGATGTTCGTTCCAGCCAGACTGTTCCGAGAATGGTGCCTACAATCGAACCGGCGGAGATCGTCGAATAGATCAGTCCGAGAGACCCAACGCCGCCGTGCAGGTGATTCTTGACGAGGAAGGGAAGCGCGATCGCGAGCGGAGCTGAAAGCGTGATGTTTCCGAGCGAAGCAATCACGATCGTGATCCAGAGCCACGACGACTTGCGCACGACCTCGACGCCTTCGCGGAAGTCGTGCAGCACGCTCTTTCGTTCTTGCGGCGCCTGCGGGCTCAGAGCGAGCCTGACGAGCGGCGCAAGACATAGGATAGAGATGAGGAAAGAGAGGGAATCGATCGTGAAGGCGGTCGGCGAACCGCTTTTGCTAACGACGAAAGCCCCGAGCGCCGGGCCGGCGATGTCGGCAAGTTGCAGGCTCATGGTCATCATTCCGTTGGCGCTTGGCAATAGTTCGCGAGGAAGGATTTCGGGGACGATGGCCCTGTAGGCTGGTCCAAAAAACGCGCCAGCGATGCCGAACAACAGACTGACGAGATAGATATGCCAGACTTCCAGACGGTGCGTAAAAGCGAGGACCGCGACGATGCCGATGAGAAGACCGCGCACCACGTCAGACAAGAGCATCACGCGGGCGCGCGGGTAACGATCAACGGCGACTCCGCCGATTAGCAGAAAGATAAGCATCGGCGCTGAAGCGAAGATGAAGATGGTGCTCATCGCCGTCGCCGAGCCGGTCTTCTCCAGCACCCACCAGGCGAGCGCGACGCGATAGATGCTGTCACCCAGCGCTGAAAGCTGCTGTCCCGACCACAGCAGCGCGAAAGAACGAACGGTGAGTGCTTTGAATAAAGTCATGGCGTTCTAATTCATCTCTGCGTGACCTCTGCGTCCTCTGCGTCTCTGCGGTTAAATTGTTCTTCCAGATAAGTTCACCGCAGAGGCGCAGAGGACGCAGAGATTGCGCAGAGAAAACTTTCGGATTATAAATAACACATCGCAGTGAATCAGGTTTGGTTGTAAGCCCAGCGCCACTCTGCTCTGCCCGAACCTCCCAATCAGGTAGAAATTTCGATTCACCGGATAAAACATGGCGATCTGTTCCGAGCGTCTTTATCCACCCGACATCACAGTTTTGTCTCTAGTCGAACTGCTTCAGCAGCGGGCTGCATCTGCGCCCGACCGCGTAGCGTATCGCTTTCTCGGTGACGGCGAGACGGGAGAATCTCGCATCACTTACGGCGAGCTGGACCTGCGTGCTCGCGCGATCGCGGCTGCGCTGCAAGCTATGGGCGCGCGTGGCGAACGTGCACTCCTCCTCTATCCCGCCGGACTCAATTACATCGAAGCGTTTTTCGGATGTCTCTATGCGGGCGTCATCGCCGTTCCGTCCCCCCTGCCGCGTCGAAATGCTCAACGACTTGAAGCAATCGTAATGGACTCGGGAGCGACGATCGCGCTGACGAATGCGGCGTTGCTTACACAGATCGTCACGCCATTGCGTTTGCTCGCGACCGACACCATGGAAGGTGGAACATATCGGGAGCCCGAATTGAGCCCTGATAGCCTGGCCTACCTGCAATACACGTCCGGTTCGACGTCGACGCCAAAAGGCGTGATGGTCACACACGGCAACGTTCTGCACAACTCGGCGTCCATTCACCAGGGCTTTGCGCACACACCCGACAGTCGTGCGCTCACATGGCTGCCGCATTTTCACGACATGGGCCTGATCGACGGCATTATCCAGCCGCTGTATGGCGGATTCCCTGGCATCCTCATGTCGCCAGCCTCATTTCTCCAACAGCCATTGCGCTGGTTGGAAGCCATCACGCGCTTTCAAATCACGCATACGGGCGGTCCAAACTTCGCTTACGACCTGTGCGTGCGTCGTGTGAATAGAGAGCAACGTGCCGGCCTGGATTTGCATTCCTGGCGGGTAGCTTATAACGGCGCAGAGCCGGTGCGCTTCGAGACACTGCAGCGTTTTGCAAACGAGTTTCGCGAATGCGGCTTTCGTCAGGAAGCGTTCTATCCAGCATATGGCCTGGCCGAAGCGACGCTGAAAGTGTCCGGGGGCTCGGCGATCACTTGCACCGTCCGCTCCAGTGCGCTCGAGCAACACCATGTGGCCGAAACTATTCCTGAGCAGGAAGCCACACGCACGCTCGTCGGTTGCGGGTCGCCGGGACTCGACACCGAGATCGAGATTGTCGATGTCGAGACGTCCACGCGTTGTGAAGTGAATACGGTCGGCGAGATTTGGGTCCATGGACCGGGCGTGGCGGCAGGTTACTGGAATCGACCCGAGGAGACAGAAGCGACATTTCACGCGCGCCTCGCAGGGGAAACTGAAAAGCCTTACCTGCGAACGGGTGATTTAGGATTTGTCCGTGATGGTGAATTGTTCGTCACCGGCCGGGTGAAAGACCTGATCATCGTTCGCGGGCGCAATCTCTATCCACATGATCTCGAGCTCGCGGTGGAGCAGTGTCACGAAGCATTACGAGCGGGCGGAAGCGCAGCTTTCTCTCTCGAGGTTGAAAACGAAGAGCGCCTGGTCGTTGTGCAGGAGTTGGATGCAAGGCGACGTGGAGACCCGGCGGCGCTTCTCGAATTGATTCGCCAGACACTCGCCGAGGAATTCGAGGTGCAGCCTTACGCCATCCTGCTCGTGAAAGCCGGAAGCGTCCCAAAGACATCGAGCGGCAAGATTCAACGCAATGCGTGTCGCATCATGTTCGAGACTGGTTCTTTTGACGCGTTGGCCGAGTGGCGTGCGCCTCTCGACCTCGGAACTGATAGCAGCCAGGAAGTTGAGATCTCGAACGCGGAAGGGATAGCGACGTGGATACGCGGACAACTGGCCGCGAAATTGAGGATTGACGCCGCCGCAATTGACCTCGATAGCTCAATCACGCGCTACGGCGTCGATTCATTGCTTGCGGTTGAGTTGGCGCACAGCATCGAGACGCAACTCGGCGTACTCCTGCCGATGTCTGAATTCATCAGCAGTCACAGCATCACGCAGATTGCCGCGCGTTGCTTCGAGCTGGTCCGGTTGACGCCGGTTGCTCAAGCCACATTCGTCGAGCAACCCCACACCTTCCCGCTCTCTTATGGACAACAGTCTCTCTGGTTTCTCCAACAGCTCGCACCGGAAAGCGTCGCTTACAACATCGCTTCCGCTATCAAGATAAAGACGAAAGCGGATGTGGCTGCGCTGCGAAGCGCGTTCCAATCGCTCGTCGATCGTCATGCTGCGTTGCGTACGACCTTCAGTGCCGTCCACGGAAAAGCCGTGCAGCATGTTTACGAACATGCGACGGTTTCGTTCGAGACTGTTGATGCTTCTCTCTGGGATGACGGCGCGCTCGCCGAGCGCCTGCGCGCCGAGGCGCATCGGCCTTTCGATCTTGAGCACGGCCCTCTGCTGCGCGCGTTACTGTTTAGCCTGGCAGACGAGGAACAAGTCTTACTCGTAGTGGCCCATCATATCGTGATCGACTTCTGGTCACTCGCGATACTGATGCGTGAGCTCGGCGAGTTGTATCGTGACGGCCGATTGGCGACGTCTCAGACGTCAAACTACTTCGATTACGTTCGCTGGGAGCAAAGCCTTCTCCACCGTGAAGCAGGAGAACGGCTTGCGACCTTCTGGCAGAAGGAACTGGCGGGTGAATTGCCGGTTCTCAATCTTCATACGGACAGACCGCGCCCCACCGTGCAGACATTTCGCGGCGCCTCCGAACCGCTCAGGCTCGACGCACAAATCACTACTCGACTTGCAGCCCTGGCCCAGGCGAACGACGCAACGCTCTTCATGACACTGCTAGCAGCTTTCAAGGTGCTGCTCTATCGCTACACCGGACAGGAAGATTTACTCGTCGGCTCGCCAACGGCGGGCCGCCATTCAGCGCAGTTTGCGTCAACCGTCGGCTACTTCGTCAATCCAGTCGTCCTGCGCACCTCACCGAATGGCGCGCTTTCATTTGCGGAATTTTTGCAGCAAGTACGTAACGCAACTCTCGCTGCCTTCGCGCATCAGGAGTACCCGTTCGCTCTACTCGTCAAACAACTGCAACCGGAGCGCGACCCGAGCCGTTCACCGCTGTTTCAGGCAATGTTTACCTTGAACAAGGCGCAGCTCGCGGGCGAAGAGGCGATGGGAGCTTTCTCTCTCGGCGAAGCGGGCGCGCGGATGAATCTCGGCGGCCTGCCTTTGGAGTCGATGCGCCTTGAACAACGCATCGCGCAGTTCGATCTCTCACTCACCACAGCAGAGATTGGGGATGAGCTGTCGGCCTCCCTCGAATACAACACCGACTTGTTTGAGTCCGCGACGATCAAGCGCTTACTCGGACACTTCCAGACGCTTCTCGAAGGTGTCGTTGCTGATCCATGTGCGAGGCTCGATCGGTTACCGCTGCTTAACGAGAGTGAGCGGCGCTTGTTGATTGATGAGTGGAGTGGCACAGTCGCAGAGCCTGCACCTGCACTCTTCGTTCATCAACTCTTCGAGCAGCACGTTGAGCGACATCCGGAAAAGACTGCGGTTGTCTTCGAAGGCGCACGACTTAGTTATCGCGAGCTGAACGCACGCGCAAACAAACTCGCTCATTATCTTCGTCGCCGCGGCGTGGGCGTTGATGTGCCTGTCGCGATCTGCGCCGAGCGTTCGTTGGAGATGGTCGTGGCGGTCATGGGCGTGCTCAAGTCAGGTGGCGCGTATGTACCGCTCGACCCGCGTTACCCGCGCGAGCGCCTCGCCTTCATGCTCGCAGAGACGGTCTCGCTGTGGCTGCTCACACAAAAGCATCTGCTTGCAGGACTGCCCGAGAGCGGAACGCGAACGCTCTGTCTCGACGAAGACTGGGATGAGATTGCGCGCGAGAGCGAAGACAATCCGACCCCCGTGCAGCAGCCCGAAAGTCTGGCGTATATCATCTTCACCTCGGGCTCGACCGGGCGTCCGAAGGGCGTCATGGTTTCGCACCGGAGCCTGGCCGCGGCTTATCACTCATGGCGGCAGCCTTACCTGCTTGACTCCGCGCCGTGCATCTTGCAAACGGCAAACTTCTCGTTCGATGTCTTCACGGCTGATGTAGTGCGGGCGTTAATGTCCGGTGGGCGACTGGTCCTCTGCTCGTGGGACACGTTGTTGTCGCCAGAAAATTTATATCAGTTAATGCGCGCGGAGAAGGTGGACTTCGTAGAATTCGTGCCCGCGCTTCTCAGACAGCTCTTGCAGTATCTCGAAGAGACGCGTCAAACACTCGACTTCGTGCGTGTGCTCATTTCCGGCGGTGATGCTCTCTACCCTGACGAGTACAAAAAGCTTCGCCGGCTCTGCGCCGATGATGCGCGCGTGTTCAACTCTTACGGACTCACCGAAACCGCGATCGACAACATTATCTTTGAGAGTTCCGCTGCGGAAATAAACTCGAGCGGCTCCACTCCACTCGGTCGCCCGTTTGCCGGCACTCGCGTCTATATCCTCGACAATCAATTGCAACCTGTGCCGGCAGGCATTGCGGGAGAGTTGTATATCAGTGGAGAGTGCGTGGCGCGCGGCTATCTCAACCGGCCCGATTTGACTGCTGCGCGTTTTTATCCGAACTCTTTCGCGCCCGAGCCGGGCGAGCGTCTTTACGAGACGGGAGACCTCGCGCGTTTCCTGGCCGGCGGCATTATTGAATTTCTTGGACGCCAGGACGAGCAGGTGAAAGTGCGCGGGTATCGTGTCGAGCTCGGCGAGATCGAGGCGACGCTCAAACGACACGCCCACGTGCGCGACGCTGTTGTAGTTGCTCAACGTAATGGCGAGACGAGATTAGTAGCGTATGTAGCAGGCGCGGATCAGGGGTCGAAGCAGTTGCGCGAGTTTCTGGCGGAGAGCTTGTCGGAGCAGATGATTCCGGCTGCTTTCGTGTTTGTCGATGCAATACCCGTAACGCCCAACGGCAAGGTTGATCGTCGCGCGCTGCCGGCGCCTGATTTTTCTGCCGAGTCTTCTGCCAACATAACTACTAGTGACACTGATGATGGGCCGCAGACAGAATCGGAGCGTATTCTCGTTCGTATCTGGTCTGAGCTGCTCAAGCTTGAGCGGATCGGCGTTCATGATAACTTCTTCCATCTCGGCGGTGATTCGATTCTAAGCATTCAGGTCGTCGCACGCGCGAGGCAGTCGGGTCTGCTGTTGACGCCTCGGCAAATTTTCGAGCACCCCACCGTCGCAGCATTGGCTCGCGCCGGTGAGGCGATCGCACAGACGTCAGATGAACAGGGCCGCATCACCGGCGAAGTCTTGCTGACGCCGATTCAACGCTGGTTCTTCGAGCAGAACTACCCTGCGCCCGCACACTGGAACATGTCGCTGCTGCTCGAGCCGAATGAGCGTCTGGACATGTCGTTTATCGAAAGCACAGTCGCGCACCTGCTTGAGCACCACGATGCGCTGCGTCTGCGGTTCATCAAAGAAGACGGCGTTTGGAGACAATCTATCGCCGGTGGCGAAGAAGCTCGTCGATGTGTGCGCTTCGTGGCCTTATCCGGACTGGAGGGGCTTGAGTCAGCTATCGACGCTACGCAGAGAGAGCTCGATCTCAGTGAAGGGCCAGTGTTACAGGTTGTGTTGTTCGATCTGGGATCGGCCGGGCAGCGTCTCTTATTGGTGATCCACCATCTCGTTGTAGATGGCGTTTCGTGGCGAATACTGCTGGAGGATTGGGAACACGTTTACAGGCAATTGCAATCGGGCGAACCTGCCACGCTTCCGTCCAAGACGACTTCGTTCCAGCGTTGGGCCGAGCGACTGGATCAGTTGGCACAGAGCCCGGAAGTGCTGAACGAGTTGGATTATTGGAAAGCTCTCTGCGGCCCTCTGCGTATCTCTGCGATCTCTGCGTTAACGAAAGACTGTCAACGCAGAGATACGCAGGGGGCCGCAGAGAATACCGAAGGCTCGAGCCGCACTCTCACGGTTTCGCTTTCGATTGACAAGACTAACGCTCTGTTGCAGCAGGTGCCCAAGCGTTA
>DASYFE010000218.1:0-70117 GCA_036498585.1 Pyrinomonadaceae bacterium
ATCATTCCCTGGAACAAGCTTTACCTGATTGGAACCACGGACGTTCCCTTTGAAGCCGACCCGGATGAGGTCCGTTGCGAAGATTGGGAAATCGACTATTTGCTTTCCGAGACTAATCTCGCTCTACCCGGCGCGAAACTCACGCGCGACAACATTCTCCAAACTTATTCCGGCGTGCGCCCGCTACCTTACCAAAGCAGCACGCGCCGGCACTTCATCCGCGAACATCCGCAGCTCAGCAATTTATTATCGATCGTCGGTGGAAAACTCACGACGTATCGCAGCCTCTCAGAAGAGTCCGTCGATCTGATCTTTCGAAAGCTCGGAAGAAATCCACCACCGTGTAGAACGGATAAAATCCGGTTTTAATCCGTGGCTAATGTTTTCATTCGATTTAAAGAGGCGCGGGCGAATTGTTTTTGTAGCCGTCGCGCGAGCGGAGCGCTGAGTCTGACTAGTGGATGACGTGGACGTGAGAAGGCGAGGATGTCGTACCAGACAGAATCGTCTGAAAGCCATTCAACCAGAAAACGCTCCTCACCCTTCTCAACGTGATCGGGTAGCGTACCGTACGCGAAACCAAAACGACGCTCTTCTTCGATCGTATAAACAATGCGCGTGGCGCTGAGCGACCACGTTCCAAACGCACGCGCCTTCACCGCCACAGTCGCTCCGACCTCGACCGGAACACCGCGCGGCGCAACTGTCACCCAACCGAGATCGAAGTGTCGCCAGTTCTTTAACGCATCAACCGCGTTGCGATATGTCGCTTCACCAGCGCCGAGCTGAATGCGATTGTGATCCACAGTGTAGCCTGCGGGCGGCGTCGCATTCGTCGCACCGACTTCCGCATACGTGAACGACAGATCGCGTTGCGACGCGACAAACCTCGCGGCGTCCGTTTCACTCGGCTCTCGTATCAGGAACATTCTAAGACTTCATCCTCGCACGAGGATGGTGACGGTCGTACGCCGATCGCAAATGCATGTCGGTGATGTGCGTGTAGATCTGTGTGGTTGAGATGTCACTGTGACCGAGCAGCGCCTGCACCGAACGCGAGTCTGCGCCGTGTTGCAAAAGATGCGTCGCGAAGCTGTGTCGCAGCGTGTGTGGCGAGACGTTTTTGATTCCCACTTTTTCGGCGTGACTCTTGATCATGGACCACGCAAGCTGGCGCGTGAACGGCCGTCCGCGATGGAGGAACACGTTCGGCGACGACTGCTTGCCATAACCCGCCTTCACTGCCGAGTACTGTTGCAACCAGTGAATCGCGCTTTTGCCGAGCGGCACACGGCGCTCTTTGTTTCCCTTGCCGTGACACTTGACCAGGCCCGCCAACAAATCGACATCTGCATGTTTCAAGTTCACGAGCTCGGAGACGCGCAGGCCGGTGGCGTACATGATCTCCAGCACCGCGCGATCGCGTACGCCTTCCTCGGTTGAGATGTCAGGCGCGGTAAATAAGCGATTGATTTCGTCTTCGGTAAGAAACTTCGGGAGATAAGCGAAGCGCTGCGGTGTGTCGAGATCTTCGGCCGGATGCGACTTGATGTGACCGTCAAGCATCAGGAACTTGAAGAACCCGCGCGTCGCGCTGACTGCACGCGCAATCGACGCCGGCGCGAGACCTTCACGCGAGAGACTCGCGATCCACTTGCGCAGATCCGCGCGCGTAAGATCAGAAACTTGTTTGCTGTTCTTGTTGGCCCAGGTTTGGAGTCGATCGAGATCGCGTCGGTAACTGTCGATGGATTGACGCGCGAGGCCTTTTTCTACTTGAAGGTAAGTAATAAATTCTCTTAGGAAGTCGCGCTCCACGAAAAGCATATTACAGGATTTACAAGATTTTTCATGATTAACATGTAAATCCTGTCTACGATTTACTCATAGCGGAGCGCTTCGATTGGATCGAGTTTCGACGCCTTCCTCGCGGGCCACACGCCGAAGATCAATCCAACACCGATCGACACCGTCAGCCCGGTAACGACTGCCCACGTAGGAATCGACGCCGGAATACTCGGTATCAGCAGCATGAGCAGTTGCGCTATTCCCGCGGCCAGCACTACGCCGAGCACACCGCCAAGAAACGTCAGCATCATCGCCTCAAACAGAAACTGCCGCACGATGTCGCGACGCCGCGCACCAATCGCCTTCCGCACACCGATCTCGCGCGTTCGCTCAGTCACACTGACGAGCATGATGTTCATCACGCCGATGCCGCCAACGAGCAATCCCAAACTCGATATCGCGATGGCGATCAGTCCGACCATCGCCGTGATGCTGTCAAACTGTTCGATAAACTTGTCAGCCGTCTTGATATCGAAATTGTTCGGCTCGTCAAACTTCACATTACGTCGACGACGCAGGATCTCTTCCGACTGTGCGAGCGCTTCCTGAACTCGTCCCGTGCGCCCGCGAATCACGAGCAACACGTAACCTTTCGCCGGCGCGATCTTCTGCGCTGTGCGGAACGGAATGTACACCGCGTTGTCTTCTTCGTTCTCCCCAAAGAAACCCGCCTTGCGCTTTTCGAGCACGCCGATCACTTCGAAGTTATAACCACCCATGCGCACCTGCGCACCGGCAATCTGGTTGTAACCGGGAAAGAGGGCTTCCGCAGCGTTCACGCCAATCACCATCACGTTCGAACGCTGCGCATCGTCGGATTCGGCGATGAAGCGTCCTTCCTTGAGGGCAATGTTCGTGATGTCGGCGTAGTTTGGCGACACGCCCGACGTATTACCCCAACGATAGTTGCGTCCCTGGTAAGTGACGTTGTCGTCAAAGGGACCGCCACCGTAACCGACATTCGGTGCGACGTGAGCAACATCTTCAACTGCGCTCGCGGCTTTGATCGCGTCCGCGTCAGCGATTGTCAGTGGTCGTCGGAGTCGTTCAGCGCGATCTTCACTCGTGCGTGGACCAGTCGAGAGATGGAACGCGTAGATGTTGTTCGTTCCATACTCCTCGATCATCGCGACGATGTTTTGGCGCAGCCCGGTCAGCAGCGATGCGATGCAGATCGCGGTCATCACGCCAATCACGATTCCGAGCACCGTCAGAAAGCTGCGGAACTTATGACCGCGCACACTGTCGCTCGCCATCTTCAGCGTCTCGCGCAACATACCTTTTGGCAGTCGAAGCTTCATGCTTTAGTCAGCGCCATAATGGGATCGAGCCGCGCGGCCTTGAACGCCGGATAGATTCCCGCAATCATGCCGACGATGGACGACACACCCAACGCCAAAATGATGTAGCCAATGGTTATAGTCATTGTTATGGACGCGAGGGTGGTGATCAGCGTTGTGATGCCCCACGCGATTAACAATCCGATGACGCCGCCGAGCGCGCAAAGAATTCCCGACTCGATCAGAAATTGCATTAGTATCTGTCGCTTCGTCGCGCCGACTGCTTTTCTGAGTCCCACTTCAAACGTTCTTTCAGTCACGCTCACGAGCATGATATTCATTACGACAATGCCGCCCACGACGAGGGTAATAAAAGTAATCGGGATGACAACCTTTGCTATAGCGCCGGTGAACTCATCGATCTGGTTGTTCAACTCCTCAACATTCACAAGACCGAAATCATCTTCTTCGTTCCCGTTGAGTCGATGCTTGATGCGCATTGCCACGCGCGCGTCTTCAATCGCGGCGTGAAAACTCTCGCGGTTGCGACCCTTGCCGTGAATCTGTAGTCCGTTGCGACCGAACATCTGAAGATGTGTTGTGACGGGAATGTAGATGTGACGGTCGAAGGAGTCGCCAAAGAACGCGCCGCGCTTCTCTTCGACACCCACAACGCGCATGGGCAGCCCGCGAACTTTCAGCGTTTTCCCAATCGCATCCTGATTCGGGAAAAACTTGTCTTTAATATCCGCGCCGAGCACCACTACGAGCGCTGAGCGCTGCACTTCATCGTCCGTGATGAAGCGTCCGAACTCGATAGTCTTGTCTTCGATATCGACCATGTTGGCCGAGTCGCCGAACACCTGCGCGCCGGGAAACTCGATGCCGTCCTGCCTCAAATCGGTTCCGGCGCCGACACCCGCGCCGACTTCGGAGCAGGAAGGACAATGATCGCGGATCCACTCGTAGTCGTCCCAGTTCAGTCGTTTGTTGCGCCGATTTCGTCGTTCGAATTCTTCGTCGTCCATGTGGCCGGAGAAGGCCATGCGGGCGATCATGAAGTGGTTACTGCCGAGAACTTTGCTGATTCTCTCGATGACGTAGGTGTTGAGTCCGCTGATCGAGGCTCCGACCGTCACGACCGACGCGACGCCGATGATGATGCCGATCAGCGTCAAAAACGCGCGCAGTTTGTGGGCAAAGATCGACTGCAGGGCGATCTTTAGCGCATCGGAGTAAAAGGAAACAATTGCTTTCATAACACGGAGTCGGGGGCGTATACGCCGTGTAAACCCGTGAAGTTCAGTTTGAAGCCACAGGTTTACACGAGTAAGACGTTAGACACCGCCGTGTTATTAACAGCACAGAACCGAGTGCGGTAGCACCGGGTCAAATTATTAGCTGGCGTGCAGGTTAAATCTGACCCGGCGCTACCGCGCTCGGTTCTGTGCTCTGTCAGGGAAGATCGACAGCAGGCTGAGCGGTGGAATTGCCGCCGCCAAATCGCTCCGCCCAGCGCACCCGACCCGTGATCTGCATTACCACGAAAAGCGTCAATATCGACCCGATCGTGATAGCCAGCCCGGTGAATCCCTTGAGGAAGAACGCGTAGGAAAACAACACGAGATAGACGATCTGCGCGAGCGCTGCCTCCCGGCTCGCGAAGCCGATTCCCACGACGAGACGCAGGTAACTCACGACGAGGGCAACTGACACGAGGGACGACAACGCGAAAGCCGCATGAATCGAAATGTGATCGACGAGGTAAGCCAGCAGCAAATGGAACGAGAAGAACGCGGCGGCGAGGAAAAAGTAGTTCATCGGGTGCAGATCGATCCCGCGCATCGTGGTGATGATCAGCATGAGGAAGAAAAAGAAGAAGAGCGATACCGGAGCAAAGAAGCTGATTCGTCCGGCGAGTGGACCCGGCTGCAACTTCTCCGGCATGAGCATCGCGATCTGGTAGCCAGACAGCAGACTCTTGTAAGACCAGTTCAGTTCCCAGCCGTTACCGGTCTCGGTTTTTTCAGAAGGAGAGAGCGTGTTGTCAGGGAAATCGATGTCTTTGAAGTTTGTTTTCATGCGCAGGGTGAAATCGCGGACCTGCGCTACGTCGCCCTCTCCAAACCTGTAACGCCACGACTGAAGTCCCTGCGAGCTGTAGCTGACGGCAAGCTGAGCAGTCTTGCCGGCGGCGACTTTGAACGCGGTGGCGGCGGCGTTCTTTTCATTAGTCAGTGGCATATTGTTGCCATCGACGGTGAATATCAGGTCGTCGTAGATCGCCTGCGCGGTGGGGAACGGGAGCTTGAAGTCGACTGTTTGTTCTTTGTCGCTCGTGTTGCGGAAGCCGTAGACGCCGCTGAATTTGACTTTGTAAGTGCTGTACCAGAGCAGGCCTTTCTGGCGGTGTTGGAGATCGAGATCGACGTCGATCTTGCTGCTTTCGAGCGGCAGCTCTGTTATGTGGTCTTCGCTGATCGTCTTGATCACATTAACGCCCATCTCAATACCGGCTTGCTGTCGCGTCGTTGTTGTTTTGTACGACGCTGTGGGTGGGGCTTGATTCTGGGCCGTGCCCCACAACGATGCGACCTGGTCTGAAGACACGGAGCCGGAATCGTAGGTCCGCTGGAAGAGCGTAGTGCCGAGGATGGCCCAGGCGAGGGACGTGCAGACGAAGATAAACACAATCGCGATGATTCTTTTTGTCATAGTCTGGGGATTCTCCGACTGGAGCGATTGGCGGGCAATGTGGTGAGCCACAGAAACCGTATGTGGTAAAGGCTAGTATAGGTCCTATTCGTCCTACAGGACTGGCTTTGCCCGAAAAGTCGTCATACATGTCCTTCTCTGTGCAACCTCTGTGTCCTCTGTGTCTCTGTGGTTGACGATGGCTTAGGAAAAACAACCACAGAGACACAGAGGTTGCACAGAGAAATCAGACTTTTCGGGCAAGCGTATAGGACCTATACTTTTAGTGCTTCGCTCACCAGTTCTGCTTGTTCCTTCTGGTGGATGCTGTAGGAGCCGGTGGCGGGGCTCGCGGAGGCGGAGCGTCCCACGTATTTCGGGCGCTCGCAGCTCGGCAGCAGGTTCTCGAGTCGCTCCTGGATGAAGGTCCAGCCGCCCATGTTCTGCGGCTCTTCCTGCGCCCACACCAGCTCTTTCGCGTTGGGATATTTCGCGAGCATTTCGCGCAGGCTTTGCAGCGGAAACGGATAGAACTGCTCGAGCCTCACGATCGCGACACTTCGATCATCGCTCTTCTTTCGCGCGTCTGCGAGGTCGTAGTAGACCTTGCCGCTGCACAGCACGATCCGCTTCACCGCATCACGATCCTGGATCTCAGCATCGTCAATCAGTGGCTGGAAACCTCCGCTCGCGAGTTCCTCGATGCTCGACGCCGCCGCCGGCAATCGCAGCAGGCTCTTCGGCGTCATCACGACGAGCGGGCGTTCCATTCCGGGCCTGACTTGCCGCCGCAGCAGGTGGAAATACTGCGCCGGTGTCGTCGGATAGCAAACCTGTAGATTGTTCTCCGCGCACAGTTGCAGGTATCGCTCCAGACGCGCGCTGGAATGCTCCGGTCCTTGTCCTTCGTAACCGTGCGGCAGAAGCATCACGAGCCGCGAAGTCTGCTTCCACTTGTCTTCCGAAGCAGCGATGTACTGGTCGATGATCGTCTGCGCGCCATTTCCGAAATCACCAAACTGCGCTTCCCACAAAACGAGCGCATCTTTATCGACGACGGTATAGCCATACTCGAATCCGAGCACGCCTTCTTCCGACAACGAGCTGTCAAACACATCGAAGCGCGCGTCAGGATTTGACTCAGATCGCAATTCCGAAAGCGGCGCCCACGATTGCCCGGTTTGCGTGTCGAAAAGCACAGCGTGACGCTGGCTGAATGTTCCGCGTCCGGAATCCTGCCCACTCAGGCGCACGCGCGTGCCCTCGATCACGAGCGATCCAAACGCGACGGCTTCGGCAAACGCCCAGTCTACGGCCGTGCTGCCGTCCCCCATCTTCGCGCGTCGCGCAAGCTGGCCCACCATCTTCGGATTCACATGAAATCCTTCCGGCACGACCGCGATCTTGTGCGCGATGCTCCTGATCGTTTCAGCCGCGACGCCGGTGGGAACCACTGCCGAACCGTCAAGCTCTTCGACGCGTGGCTGCGAGTGCTGTGGCTCTTCAGTAACCTTGCGCTTCGCATTCGCGAGCGCGTCTTCATACCGGCGCACGCGCTCTGCGATCAGGTTGTTTACCTCTTCTTCAGTGACCACGCCTTCCTTGATCAAGCGCTTCGCGTAGACGGTGCGCACGCCCGGATGCGCTTTGACGCGCGCGTACATCAGCGGCTGCGTGTAGCTCGGCTCGTCAGTCTCGTTGTGACCGAGTCTGCGGAAACCGATCAAATCGAGCACGACGTCTTTGTTGAACTCCTGGCGGTAGTCGAGCGCGATTATCAGCACGCGATACGCCGCCTCTGGATCGTCGCCGTTGATATGGAAGATCGGCAACTGCGTCATGCGCGCGACGTCAGTCGAATAGATCGTCGAACGTCCCGCTGAGGGCGACGTCGTGAATCCGATCTGGTTGTTGATGATGATGTGGATCGTGCCGCCGGTGCGATAGCCTTTCAGACCGGCAAGATTCAGCGTCTCCATCACGACGCCCTGGCCAGCGAAGGCCGCGTCGCCGTGCAGCAGCACAGGAAGAGCGAGATCGATCACCTGCTCACGTGTTGCATTTCGCAGGCTTAACATTGTGTCCTGCGTTGCGCGAACCATTCCCTCGACGACCGGATCCACGGCTTCGAGATGGCTCGGATTCGGCGACAAAATGAGCTCGACTTTGCGGCCGTCAGCCAGAACACGTTCACCCGTCGCGCCCTGGTGATACTTCACGTCACCTTCATCGGCCGGAAACTCCGGATGGACCGAGCCTTCGAACGCCGCGAAGATTCTTTCGCAAAGGTTTCCGATCACGTTTGCGAGCACGTTCAAGCGTCCGCGATGGGCCATGCCGAACGTGATGTGCTCGACGCCGCGCGCCGCTGCGCCGTCGATCAGTCGATCGAGAAGCGGAATGATCGTTTCGCAGCCTTCGAGTGAAAAACGTTTCTGTCCGAGATATTTCGTGTGTAGAAAGCGCTCGAACTGCTCCGCCGAGATCAGTTTCCACAGCAGACGTTTCTTCACGTCAACCGGAAGCGGTTCGGGTTCGACAAACTCGCGTCTGATCTGGTCGCGAATCCACTGCTTTTCTTCTTTGCTTTGAATGTGACGATACTCGATGCCGACCTTGCCGCAGTAAGCACGTTGCAGAACGTCGAGAATTTCGCGGAGCGTCATGATCTCGCGATTGGCGAGTCCGTCAGTGATGAACGTTCGATCGAGGTCCCAAATCGTCAGGCCGTAATTCTCGATGTCGAGCTCCGGGTGATAGAGAATCGGGAGGGCGTGCAGCGGATCTGTGTCGGCGATCAAATGGCCGCGCACGCGATACGCGTTGATCAGCTCGATCACTTTCGCTTCCTTGAGCGTCTGCTCGCGCACCTGATCGCCCTGCAGGAAGAACGGATTGCGATCGAGGTTCCAACCAAACGGCGCGTGCGGAATGCCGAGGTTCAGGAAGATGTGTTTGTAGAAGTCGTGCTTGCCGATGATGAACTCGTGGATGCGCGCGAGAAACGCTCCCGACTCAGCGCCCTGAATGATGCGATGATCGTAAGTGCTGCTGATCGAGATCGCTTTGCTGATGCCGAGCTGCGACAGAGCTTCTGGCGCCATCGCCTGGTACTCCGCCGGATACTCGATCGCGCCCGTGGCGATGATCACTGACTGGCCTTCCATCAGTCGCGGAATCGACGCGACCGTGCCGATCGTTCCGGGGTTAGTTAACGAAACCGATGTGTCCTGGAAATCGGAGATCTGGAGTTTGCCTTCGCGCGCGCGCGTGACGACGTCGTCGTAAGCGGTCAGAAACTCCGCGAAGCTCAGCGCGTTTGCGTTCTTGATGTTCGGAACGAGAAGCGTGCGCGTGCCGTCTTTCTTTGTCACATCGACAGCGACACCGAGATTGACGCCTTTGCGCTTCACGCGCGAGTGAGTGCCGTCAACTTCAGCGTAGCCGTCGTTGAGCTGTGGGTACGTGTCGAGCGCGCGCAGTACCGCCCACGCGATCAGGTGCGTGTATGAAGCTTTGCCGCGATCCTTCTCTGCGAGGTGCTGGTTGATGATGCGACGGTTTTCATCCAGCAGCTTCACCGGGATGCGCCGTTCGGAGGTCGCAGTCGGAACGGAGAGACTGCGCTCCATGTTTTCGACGATCTTGAGCGCCGGGCCGCGAATGGGAAGTACTTCACCCGCGGGCTGCGGTTTGGGTTCGGGAGCTTTCGCAGGCGCAGGAGCGGGTGCAGCAGCGGGCGCCGCGCTGGCTTTTTGTGGCGCTGCGGCTCCGTCTCCGCCATTGCTGGTTAGTTCACTGAAATACGCACGCCAGGAGTCGTCGACGAGCTCAGGGTTGTTGCGGAAGCGTTCGAGCAGTCCTTCGACGTAGGTGGCGTTCGCGCCGAATTCCTCAGCGATTAGCTGCGACAAATCGGGTGTATTTTGCTGACTCAATCTTGTTACCTCGGGAACTGGATAGACTAACAAATCCGTCCCGATCCGTGAAATCCGCGGCTTATTTCTAGTAGTTCCTGGTCTGGATTTCTCTGTGCAACCTCTGTGTTCTCTGTGTCTCTGTGGTTAGTATTGCCAGAAAACCACCACGGAGACACAGAGAACACAGAGGTTGCACAGAGAAGCAGTTCAAATTAGGTCACCACCGCTTATTTCTCGATCAGAAACAGAAACTCTCGGTTTGTCTGTTCCGCTTCGCGTATCCATTCGTGCGTCCAACGCATGCCGCCCATCACGTTGCGCTTGTAATCCACTTCCACGACGTCGATCAGCTTTCCGGAGCGGCTGATCGCGTCGTTCAGCTCTTCCGCCGTAGCTCTGCCACCTGAGCTGTAAGAAAGAATGACGTATCGCGCTTTTGTCTGTTGTAGTAGTCGCTCGATCGCATCGACCACGATGAACCGTCCAGCTTCATTCTTCCTGTAGTCTTCAAACACCGACGCACTCAAGACGTCGCTCGTGTCTGCGCGCCTGTTTGCTTTCCCGAATAGGGGTGGGGTGTCGAAGAGGCAGATCGAAGTCCAAAGGTGATAGTAGGCAGCGTAGCGGACGCGGGACGGCGGCATCTTGTCGTTGTTCGAGCCGTATGGCGGATCGTAATAAGCCAGATCCGCGTCTATCGATCCGGCAAGATCGAAAATATCCGCGTTATGAACTTCATGCTCGCGCGTCTTTGGAATCAATCTCGGCACGCGCAACTTCATCTCGCGAAACGAGCGTGGCGACCAGTCGCTCAGGTACGAAGCGTAATGTCCGAGGGTGCTGTCGACTTCGTCCATCGCGAGGATGAGACTCGTTAACGCGACTGCTTTTTCATCAGGACTCAATTGCTCGATCGCCTCGCGGATAGCATCGAGCTTGAGAGTGTTGTGTCGTTGCCACGGTTTCTTTAGATCATCCGCATCCCCGCCATAGTGTTCGGTGAACCATCCGTCCTTGCCGGGAAGCGCGTTGAGATGGTCGACCAAGTCCTGGTAATGCGCGGCCTGATGAGGGCTCAACAGATAACAATCACCGAACACCCTGGACCACACGGCGATATCGTTTGCGATCACGCGGTAACCGCATTGCGCGAACGCCTGCGAGACGCGTGTCGTGCCTGAGAAGCCGTCGAACACAGTTCTTGGTTCAACTCGTGCCGACAAGTCGAGGATGTGAGGCAAGAGCTTTAACTTCGAGCCGGCGTACTTGATGCCTTCGGTGCGTGGAATTGTTGATAGCATTAAGGAAGAAAGTGTACGCTACGCATTACCCGCATAAGCATAATGGAACAAGTAAACGAGCCACGCACTAAACTCAGGACAATTGTAGTTTTTGCGATGCTGTTCGCCGTCTTCGGCGCGGTCGTCGTCTTCGCTTACTTCTCGACTTTCTCGCGCCCGGTCACGACTGTGATCCTCGTCCGGCACGCCGAGAAAAAGATCGAACCGACGAATCCCGATCCCGATCTGGCGCCTGAAGGTGTTGAGCGCGCCCAGGAGATCGCGCGTGTCTTTGGCGACGCAGGCATCAATGCAATCTACGCCACGCAGTACAAGCGCACACAGCAGACCGTCAAACCGCTTTCGGATCGTACGGGCGTGGCCGTAACGGTGCTCGAGTCGAGCCAGACGAACGAGCTACTAAAGCGAATTCAGACCACTTATCGCGGCCAGACGGTTTTCATTGCCGGTCACAACAACACGGTTCCGGCGATGGTGTCAGAGCTGAGCGGCCAAACTTACCCCGTGATTCCCGAGAGTGAATACGACAATCTTTATATCGTCACGATCTACCGTTTTGGTAAAGCGAAAGTCATCAAGCTGAAATACGGAAGGTCGAGCACACAGGGAGTTGGCACGGGAACGATGGTCCCAATGAATAAATAAACTACCATGAAGAAGAACAAGAAGCCCCGCAAAACAAACGTTGACCGCCGCAATTTTGTAAAACTGCTTCCGGCACTTGGAGCCGCCGGTTTGGCCTCTACAAACCTGCCGCTCGACGCGCTTGCGCAAACACCATCACCGACACCCGTTCCTTCGCCCAGCCCGTCGCCGACGCCGCCACTGCGCATCACGCAGGAAATGATGCACCAGGCTGAGAAGCTGATCGGCATTGAGCTCACTGACGCGCAGGAAGCGATGGCGCTCAGCGGCGTCAATCGCAATCTCGACGCATACGAGGCGAACCGGAAGATCGATGTGCCGCTCGATACCGAGCCGGCAATCGCCTTTCATCCCGCGCGCGCTAAGAAGGAGTTGTACGCGCCGAAGACGAAGTTTCGCTTCGGCAAGGTTGAGCTGCCGCAGTTCAACAACATCGAAGAGCTTGCCTTTGCGACTGTTCCTCAGCTCGCCGAATTGATTCGCACGCGCCGGATCAGTTCGACTGATCTCACGAAGATGTATCTCGCGCGGCTGAAGACTTTCGGGACAAAACTGCTTTGCGTCGTGACGCTGACGGAAGATCTCGCGCTCAAACAAGCTGCCGCCGCCGACGCGGAGATCAAGCGTGGAAAATATCGTGGTCCGCTGCACGGAATACCGTGGGGCGCGAAGGATCTCTTCGCCACCAAAGGCATCAAGACGACGTGGGGCGCTGAGCCATATCGCGACCAGGTAATCGATTACGACTCGACTGTCGTCGAGCGATTGAACGAAGCCGGCGCGGTGCTCGTCGCGAAGTTGTCGATGGGTGCACTCGCGCAAGGTGGGCGCTGGTTTGCCGGTGTGACGCGAAATCCCTGGCAGCCTGAGGAAGCTCAAATCGGATCGAGCGGCTCGTCGGCTGGTCCGGCGTCTGCGACTGCGGCTGGGCTGGTCGGGTTCTCAATCGGCACTGAGACGCTCGGCTCGATCGTTTCGCCTTCATCGCGTTGTGGCGCCACGGGGCTGCGTCCGACGTACGGCCGCGTGAGTCGTTACGGGGCGATGGGCTTGAGCTGGACCATGGACAAGATCGGTCCGATCTGTCGCGGCGTGGAGGATTGCGCCGCCGCATTGCACGCGATCTATGGTCCTGACGGGAAAGACATCACGGTGGGCGATGCGCCGTTCAACTGGAACCCCGATACAAACATCAGCACGCTGCGTATTGGTTATCTCAAGACGGAATTCGAGCCGAACATTGGCGGTACAGGGGCGCCATCGGCTCAGATCGAACAACGTCGCGCGCTCTACAAAGACGCGCTCGCAGTGCTCGAAAAAGCGGGCGCGAAATTGACGCCGATCGAGATGCCGAAGATCGCAGCGGGTTCGTTGCGGTTCATCCTGTCGGCGGAAGCGGCGGCGGCATTCGACGACATCACGCGCGACGGACGTGTCAACCAGTTGTCAGGGCAATCGCCTAACGACTGGCCCAACACGTTCCGCACGTCGAGATTCATTCCCGCTGTTGAGTATTTGCGGGCGCAGCGGGCGCGTACGCTGCTCATTCACGAGATGGAGAAGCTGATGTCGCAGTGGGACGTTTTTGTTAGTCCCGCGCCGGGTAGTGCGAGTTTGCTGGTTACAAACCTCACGGGAAATCCCGCGGTGGTGCTGCCGTGCGGCTTTGTGAACAATCTGCCGATCGCGATCATGTTTACCGGAGGCGTTTACGACGAGGAGTCGCCGTTGCGGGTGGCGCTGGCGTTCGAGCGCGCGACGAAGTGGCACACGATGCATCCGAAGATGGAAGCCACGGATTAGACAGATTTTGGAATGGTGATTGTGAAGGTCGAGCCCCGGTTGATTTCGCTTTCGACTTTCACGGATCCGGCGCGAGCTTCCACTGTGGTTTTGACGACGTCGAGGCCGACGCCGCGGCCCGAGATTTCGGATACTTGGGATGCGGTGGAATAGCCGGGTTGGAAGAGTAGGCCGGAGGCGATTGTTTGCGGATCGATACCGCGGCCGTCGTCCGTCACGCTGATTTTGAGTTGATCTTCGTCGTTCGTGGCCGAGATAGTGATCGTTCCCCGTGATTCAATCCCGTGATGAACTGCGTTGCGAACCATATGGATCAAGCAATCCGCGATTGCGTCGTCCAATGGAATCTCGACGCCGCGCAGGTTGAAGTTGATGTCCTTGCCTAGCGTGGTTGCTGCCGATTCTCCTGCGCGCACGATTCGATCCCACAGGTTACTTTCCGGTTTAAAGATTGGTTCGACGCTGACGTTGGGCGCGAGCTCGAGGTTTTCAGATTGTGTTGCGTAAAGGATCCGGAAGTTGATCTTCTCGTTTTCCACCTTCGGAGCGACGGATATCACCTCGCCGTTGAGGCTCAGTCTCGCTTTCAAATTCTGAAACTGTTGATCGAAGTCCGACTGGTCGAAGCTCGTCTGGACGAGAAAGAGTTTCGCGCCTTCTTTGAGCGACTGTTTGAGGGCATGTTTTTCTTCTGTCTTAAGGGAAGTTGATATGTCGTCGGGAATCGGGAGGGTTTCTACGAGGGCTTCCCCGAGTTGTTGTAGTACGTGATTGTCGAGTGTTGATTCGCCGGTGCGTAGCGAGTGGAGCACGTTTTCGAGCTCGTGAGCGGCGCGGCTCAGGTCAGTCAGACCATCGGCGGCGGCGACTGCCTTGACGTTGTGTACCTGGCGAAAGAGTGCGTCGAGCTGTTGGCGTGTTGCGGGGCCGTCTGCGGTCGAAGAGCGTAGTTCTGCGAGGGTGGTCTTTATTTGTTCGAGCTTGTCTTCAAGGTCCGACAAGTTTTTCTACTCGTCTTCGGCGGGCTCACTCGGTTCTGGCTCAGAGTCTTCCGCTTCGGGTTGGACGTTTTTCTGCGGCTGCTGTTCGTCGAGGTCACGCTTTATGGCGTCGAGAATGCCGTTGATGAATTGTGTAGCTTCGTAAGTCGAGAACCGGCGCGCGATTTCGAGGGCTTCGTTGATCGCGACGGTGCGCGGCGTCGGTTCGTACAGAAATTCGTAGACGGCGAGCCGCAGTATATTGCGATCGACCACGGCCATGCGTGAGATGCGCCAGTGCTCGGCGCGCGAGCGAATGCGCTCGTCGAGCAGCTCGAGATTTGAGAGCGTACGCGCAGCGAGGCGCGTGGCAAATTCCCGCGCTGTGGCGTCGAGGTCAGTTTCTCCAAGCTCAGCCCAGTAGCTTCGGACGACCTCGTCCGCAGACATTTCGGCAACATCAGCCGCAAAGAGCATTTGCAAGGCGCATTCACGCGCCTTACGTCGCGAACCCATAAAGTATTACCAAAAACTATTTAAGCCACAAAAAGGCACAAAGGGAAACAAAGCGCTCTTCTAATATAAATCATTAATGCATTATGTTTCTGCTTCGGTGCCTTTTGTGCCTCTCTGTGGCTTATTCGAAAGCTTCCTTATAAAGATTTACCAACTCCACCGCCGTCATGGCGGCTTCAAACCCTTTGTTCCCGAGTTTCACACCTGCACGATCGAGCGCCTGATCGACCGTGTCCGCTGTAACGATTCCGAATACGACCGGCAACCCGCTCGTCAAACCTGCATGTGAGATGCCACGCGCGACCTCGCTCGCGATGTAATCGAAATGCGGCGTTTGACCACGTATGATCGTGCCGAGACAAATCACTGCGTCAAACTTCCGCGACTGTGCGAGTCGCAACGCCAGCAGCGGAATCTCGAATGCGCCCGGCACGCGATAAACGCTGACGTTCATGTCCTTCGCGCCGAGCCGCTTCAGACTATCGAGCGCGCCTTCGACGAGTCGAGCCGAGATCAACTCGTTCCAGCGACTGGCCACGATGGCGAAGCGAAACGCTTCAGCATTGAGACGTCCTTCGTACACCGTTGGCTGCAACCGATTCGACTCCGCGAGCTGAATAGTAACTACGTTTCGCAGTATAGGAGATGCTTCCAGACGCATCAAGTTGATGAATTCTGCTGATTGCGATCTGCTATAAGCTTGTTGAGCCACTCGTTGACGGTGAAAAAGTCCACCTGCATTCGGCGAACTGCATCGTTGGTTACGATCTGGTCACTATTAATTGTGCGCACAGCGCTGCTGAGTTCACCGATATCTTTGTGTATGGTCTCTTCAAGACGTTTTTGGCCATCTTCAAGACGTTTTTGGCCAGACTGTAACTCAGCAATCTCCGCGACAACCTTGTGCCAGATCGGACGGGTGTCGTATAGGCGCTCATCAACCTTCTTTTCAAGGCTGTCGACCTTCTTTTCGACGCTCTGAAGTCGAGTGTCAATCTGAGTGACGTGTGTATCGAGATCTTTGATCGCTGTGAGAATTTCATCGTTTCCGTTCTTTGGTAGTTTCTGTGTGAAGTCTTCGCTCATTCATTTCTCCCCTCTGAGAGCATCCTACCATCTCGATCCCAACTAAGATAGATGCGAAAACGGCTATTTGTTGTCGAAAACGGCTATTCTTACGCCGATGAACCTAGACGAGGTTCATCGGCGTGGGGTTTTTGGCGTCCTTGGTGTAGTCGTAGAATCCGCGGCCCGACTTGCGACCGTACAAACCCGCCAGCACCATGCGCTTCAACAATGGCGGCGGCGCAAAACGCTTCTCGCGAAACTCATTGAACATGATCTCCGCGATGTAGTACGTCGTATCTAACCCCACGAAATCTCCTAACGTAAACGGACCCATCGGATATCCACACCCGAGCTTCATCGCGTTGTCAATATCAACAATCGACCCAACACCCTCTTCCAGCGCGCGAATCGCGTCGAGCATGTACGGCACCAGCAGACGATTCACGATGAAACCCGTCTTATCACCTGCACGCACCGGAACCTTCCCAAGCTTCTTCCCAAACTCAACCGCCTGCTCGTACACATCGTCATCCGTCAAAATCGTCTTCACGACCTCAACCAGCTTCATCAACGGCACTGGATTGAAAAAATGCATTCCAATGAAACGACGCTGACGCTCCGCTGACGTCGCCGTCATCATCTCCGTGATCGAGAGTGACGACGTATTCGACGCAAAGATAGTCTCGGGTTTGCAGAGCTCGTCCAACTGTTTATACGTGCTGCGCTTCTCGTCGAGGTTCTCGATAATCGCTTCGATGATGATGTCGCAGTCTGCAAGGTCGTTGAATGAAGTCGTGCCCGACAACCGGCCGCGAATCTCTTTTTGCTGATCGGTCGTGATCGTCCCCTTCTCGGCAAACCTCGCGAGGGACTTCTCGATACCGCTAAAACCTTTCGCAATCAGATCCTCAGAAACTTCCTTCACGACCGTGTCGAATCCAGCCGTGGCCGACACCTGCGCTATACCTGATCCCATGAGTCCGCATCCTAAAACTCCGACTTTCCTGATCTCCATTTCTCTCTCCTATAAAAGTTTGATCACGGCGTTCCCGTGTATGTTTTTGCAGCGACCTTCAACCACTCATCGTATTCCTTACGCCAATTCGTATACTCGTCAACCAGCTTTTGGTCCAACACCGGCGGTCGGTGGGGCGCGTTTTCCGGCGGCGGGTTTGCCTCGGCTGCGGCTGCCGCCAGTCTCGAAAGAATGTCCAGCAATCGAAATCTCAATTCGGCGGCACGCGCATCGGGCACCGGCGCCTGCATGGCGCTTTGAGTCACCTGCTCGAGATTAGACAAGTCGTTGGTATGAATCACCGCCGAAACTTTTTCCTGAACCCCGTTCATCGCATTCACATAGTTCAGAAAAAGCGCGTTCCCATTTGGCGTGGCGCGTGCGAACCCCGGTATCGGACGACTAAAATTTCTTACGACTTTGTACGCTCCAAACGCGATCGCAACCAAACACACGACCTGCAACGCTCGCCATGCCGTCGTCACACTCGCACGCGCTCCCGGTCTCCGATAATCGATAACCAACGCCAGTAAAGCGCCGGTGAAGAGCCCCGCCAGGTGCGCGGCATTGCTGATAACGCTGCGCCCTAAAAAACCAATGAACAAATTTATGAAGATGATCGGCAACAGGCCCGTGCCAAACACGCGCCTGAATCCTTCTGGAAGCTCGCGCCGGTACTTAATGCCGAACACAAACAAAACGCCGACGAGTCCAAAGAGGGCTCCGGAAGCCCCCGCTGAAGGCGCGTCGACGCTTTTGAAAATAAAGCTGCCCAACAGTCCGCGAGCAAGCGACGGCTGCAGCGCGAGATAACTTCCCACCGTGCCCGCAATGCCCGTCAGCACGTAGAACACAACGAACTTCGCCGAACCGTAAAGCTTCTCGACAAACGGTCCAATTATCAGCAGGCTGAACATGTTCATCACGAGGTGCAGTAACTCGATGTGAACAAACATCGGTGTGATGAAGCGCCACCACTGATTAATCGGCGGATTGATCAGGTAGTTGAGCTTTGCGCCGTATGTGACCAGGACTGTTTCAGGAAAGACCTGTCCCAGCGCGCTGAACGTGAGCCCGCTCGATTCCCACATCAGTAGAAACACGAACAGGTTGACGACGAAGAACGCGATCGTAAACTTGTACGGCCGACTCAGAACGGCGCGAGCGAAGCGGATCGTTTCGCGGTCCGGCGGGCGTGGACCAGCGTGAGCGGTGGGTTGTGTAGCGGTTGATGCGCCGCAGACGCCGCATTGAGTTTCACCGGCGCCGACGATTGCCCCGCAACTACGGCACATTGTTGGCCGGCCGGGGTTGGTTTGGTTGGATTGACTTTCGGACAACGAGCAGAAGACTAACAAGCGTGATGCTTCGTACGCAAAGCATCACGCTGCAAGTCGTTTCACAGGATTAACAAGATGCGACATGATTTACATGTTAATCCTGAAAAATCTTGAAAATCCTGTCTATAACTGACTAGCCCATCTTCTGAAGCATGTTCACAAGGTCGTCGGCGTGTTCCTCTTCAACGGCAAGAATTTCTTCCATCAGCCGTCTCGAGGTCACATCCTGGTTGCCGAAATACGTAATCAGCTCGCGATAACTGTCGATCGCGATACGCTCGGCAACGAGATCCTCCTTGATCATGTCGATGAGCGTCGTTCCTTCGACGTACTCCGCATGACTACGTGTCAGAAGTCCTTCGGGGTTGAAGTCCGGCTCACCTTGTAACTGCACGATCCGATGCGCAATCTGGTCGGCGTGGCCCTGTTCTTCGTTTGCGTGCTGTAGAAACTCGGCGGCAACGCTTTCCGCATTGATGCCGGAGGCCATGAAATAATGGCGACGGTACCGGAGCACACAAACGATCTCCGTTGCGAGCGCTTCGTTCAAAAGTTTGATTACGGTTTCGCGGTCCGCGCTATAGCCTGATGTGACAGCACCATTCTCGATGTGTTGTCGGGCGCGTTCGCGCAAAGTTTTGATATCAGTGAGAAATGGTTGATCAGCCACGAGCTCACTCCTCTGCAATATGAATTTAGGGGAGCCCGGATCTTAACACAGATCAGAACAGAATTCTCTGCGGCCCTCTGCGTATCTCTGCGACCGCAGAGAAAATCAAAATTAGGGCGCTACCGAAAGCTTGCCGCGCACTTTCAACTCTGTTGGCGCATTCGCATCACTCGTCACCTCGACCGGTACTTGCCACACGAGCGTTTTAATCCGACATGTGCCGGTGTTGTCTTCACGACAGTAAAACAACGTGACTTGCGCGCGAATAGTCGCCGAGCCGTTAGCAGTCGCATTTAGTGGCACACGCACCGGAAGCTTCAGATCTTTACTGGAGCGTGCGGCAGTCTTCTCATCGACCGCCAAATTCTTCCCGTCAACAGAAACTTTGTAACGCTGCGGCGCGAGCGGATTCAGGTGGTAGCCTTCGGGTAGCTCGACGTCGATCTGAAGCGCGCCATCCGCGCCTGCACGAAGCTTCTGCGCTGCGACTTTGATCTCTTCAGCATTTGGACCAGACGCCGTTTCCAGCGCCTGCACGTTTTTCATCGGCGGCGTGAGACCGTTGATCTTCAACGTGCTCGCACGCTTTGTTTTTAGATCGACGACGCGAATCGCGTGATTGTTTGTGTCGGCGACGTAGAGATTTCCGTTCGCGAGCGCCAGTCCGGCGGGTTCGTAAAACGAAGGCGCTGCCCCATCTGACTGTCCGGGCTTTCCGGTGCCGAGCAGGCTCGTGACTTTCTCCGCTTTCGGATCGAGCTCTTTGATCTTGTGATTGTAAGTGTCGGCGATCAGGAGTTTGTCACCGTAAGTTAGGAGACCGAGCGGATGTTGCAGTCGCACATCGTCACCGTTGCCGTCAACATCGCCAAACTCAAACAGATCGCCGCCCACGAGAGTCTTCACTGAACGTCCGGCAAGATCGATCTCGCGAATGATGTTCGACTCAGCGTCAGCGACGTAAAGTTTCTTGCCGTCGGTCGCCATGCCGGAAGGTTGTGCGAAGCCTGCTTCGAGAACCCGACCATCAATACGTGCTTCGCGACCCGAGCCGGCGAAAGTCGAGACCTCGTTCTTGTCGAGATCGAGCTGCCAGATTTGGTGTGGACCAGCCATCGCGATGTAGAGGACGCGATCGACGAGTTGCAAATCCCACGGCGAGCTCAGAGCAATCGACCGCGCGGGTCCGACTTTGAAATACTCGCGCGATTGCTGGCCGGTGCCGGCGATCGTTTCGACGTTGCGTGATTTCAGATCGACACGCCGAATCAAATGGTTTTCAGTGTCAGCGACGTAGAGACTATCACCGGCGAGCGCCATGCCCTGCGGACGATAGAAAGTCGCTTTGTCGAATGCGCCGTCAGCAGCGCCGGCGTCGCCTGTGCCGATAGTATCGACTAGCGTACCGTCGAGTTTCGTGACCACAATGCGGTTGTGATTGGAGTCGGCGATAAAGAGTCGATCAGTCTTCGCGTCTGCGAGAATCTTTCCGGGAAAGGCGAGCGGCAGCTCCCCGACTTTGGCGCGTTCGAGAACGAGTTTCAAAGGCTCTTCATTTAGCTCGCCTTTGCTGCGAAAGTCTGTAACAAGTTTCGCGACCGTTTGATCGATGACGTCGTAATTGCCTTCGCCGGAAACGCCGCCGACGATGTAACCCGCGGGATCGATCAGCACCTGCGTGGGCCAGGCGCGCACGCCGTAACTCTGCCAGACCGCGTATTCCGAATCGTTGTAAACCGGATGCTCGATCTCGTAGCGCAGAATGATGCGACGGATGTTCTCCGTCTCCTTTTCGTTCTGAAACTTGGCGGAGTGAACGCCGATCACCACGAGCTGGCCCGCGTATTTCGCTTCAAGCTTCTTCAGATCGGGAATAATGTGGATACAGTTGATGCAGCCGTAGGTCCAGAAATCGAGTAGGACGATTTTGCCTTTCAAACCGGCGAGCGAGAGCGGCTTGTCAGTGTTGAGCCAGCCCTGGCCGCCGGTGATTTCCGGAGCGCGAACTTTTGGTCGTTCTTGTGCAGACATGGAGATACCCTGAGCTATCAAAATCAAAACTAATACAACCACGGATTTTACGGATTTCATACGGATGGTTCTTCGAGCAGTTGATCGACGCGCTCAATCGCACGTCTTAAATGGGGAATTGTGATCGAGCCGCCGACTACGAGCGCCACGTTGAATGCGTCGAGAAACTCTTCACGATTTATGCCGATCTCCGCGCATTGTTTGATGTGATACGTGATGCAGTCGTCGCAGCGCAGCACAGCCGACGCGACGAGGCCCATCAGCTCTTTGGTCTTCTTGTCGAGCGCGCCGTCTTCATAAGCCTGTGTGTCGAGTGCGAAAAAACGTTTGATGCCGAGGTGATTGCTGCCGAGCAGCTTCTCGTTCATCGCCGCGCGATAGCGGTCAAACTCATCCATTGCGTGCGCCCTTTCAGTTGACGGAATGAGACCATTGTACGATCCGTCTGCATCCGTGCAAATCCGTGGCTAATATTTTAACCTTTACGCCTCGTGAATAAGCAGGCGTTTACAACTCTCGAATACCAGCATCTGCTGGAGCTGATTAAACGAAACGCGCAGACCGAAGCCGGGCAGCGTCGCGTTGAAGAACTGTCGCCGATTGACGACGCGGCTGAGCTGCGTCACGCGCTCGCCGCGCTTGCTGAATGCGTGCGGCTACGCGCGCGTGGGGTCAAATGGTATTTCAACGGATTGACCGAGCCGTCTGAAACGATTGGACGATTGCGTGTTGAAGGCGCGAGCCTCGATCCACTGGCGATCTTGCAGACGGCGCGTCTTTGCGACCAGGCGATGTCAGCGCGTGCTGCGATTCTGGCCGAGCGCGATGAAGCGCCCGTGCTGTGGCAACTGGTTCAGGATCTGCCGCGCGAGCTCAACACGCTCATCGCACGTGTCACGAATAAAATCCTGCCAAGCGGAGAGATCGACGACCGCGCGAGCCCGGAGCTGGCCAACATTCGTCACGAGATCAACGTTCTCCGTTCGCGCATCACGCGCTCGCTTGAAGGACTGATGCGACGTTCGGCCGAAGCGATTCAGGATGAGCTCGTGACGATCCGCAACGATCGTTTCGTAATTCCGGTGAAGGCCGATCATCGCGGGCGCGTTCAGGGCGTCGCTCATGGTTATTCATCTTCCGGCGCCACCGCTTTCATCGAGCCGCTCGAGACGATCGATGCGAACAACGAGTTGCAGAACCTGCATGAGAGCGAAGCGCGTGAGATCGCAAAGATTCTTTTCGGTCTGTCAGAAGAATTGCGCGCGCAACTGCCTGCGATCGAGATGGCGGCGGAGGCCGTCGCCGAGCTCGATTTTATCAACGCGCGCGCGGTTTTTCACTGGGGCTTCGACTGCGTCATTCCCGAGATTCAAACGGAGACAAACGGTAGCGGCGAGCTGGAGTTGATCGAAGCTCGACATCCGCTACTCGAAGAAAACCTGCGCGCGACGGGCGGCTCCGTTGTGCCTGTTTCGTTTGCACTCGACAACGAAAAGAATGCGATGGTGATCTCGGGCGCGAACGCCGGCGGTAAGACGGTGGTATTAAAGACGACGGGCTTGCTTGCGTTGATGGCGATCTCGGGGATTTCCGTGCCGGCGCGCGCGGCGCGTTTTCCGTTTTACGCATCAGTGCTTGCGGATATCGGCGATCATCAATCGCTGGCTGCGAACCTCTCGACATTTACGTCACACGCGGCCAACATCGCGCGGATGATCGAGTTGTGCGAAGCGCCGGCGCTCGTTTTGCTCGACGAAGTCGGAACTGGAACTGATCCCGAAGAGGGATCGGCGCTCGGTGTCGCTGTCGTCGATCATTTCAGACGCGCTTGCAGTGCGCATGTCATAGCGACCACGCATTACAGTGGAGTGAAGATGTATGCCGCCAACGAAGAGGGCGTGCTGAACGCGAGTGTTGAGTTTGACGAAAAGACTCTGCGCCCGACTTACCGTTTGCTCGTCGGCGTCGCTGGTGCATCTTCTGGTCTGGAGATCGCGCGACGGTTTGGCGTTCCGACGCAAATCGTGGAAAACGCGATGCGATCGGTGGCAGACTCGTCGTTGCAGGCGTCGGAGTATCTGCGTCGAATCAAGCGCGAGTCTGAAGAAGCTGAAGCATTGCGTATCGCGTTAGAGGAGGAACGACAGGCCGTCGCGGAGAAGTTCGCGTCGCTTGATAAGGAAGCCGCGAAACAGGAACGTGAGCGCCAGTCGGCGTTTGATCAGACGGTGCAGCGCGTGATTTCTGGGCTCGAGAAGCATGCTCGCGAGCTCGTCGCCAGGATTGAAGACCGCACGGAGCGTGTTCGTGTCGAACGTGATGCGCAACGGCGGATCGCGGAAATAAAGCGCACGGCGCAGCGGGAAGTTCGTGTCGTGCGTGAGGGGCAGCCGGTTCAACCAGAACGTGTTGAGCCCGAAGTTTCCGTCGAGGAAGCTCCGGAATACGTCGCGGCTGCGCCGCGTGAAATCGTTGTTGGCGATCGCGTTAAGCTGCGCTCGTTCGGATCGGTTGGTATCGTGGACCAGATCAAGAATGGAGTAGCGGAAGTGCGGGTGAAATCACTAAGGCTCCGCGAGAAGCTCGAAAACCTTGATTTAGTTGAGGCTACGAACCCGAAACCGCCAGCAGGCAAACTAGAAAAACTGCGACGCTCCGCAGAAACCGAAAGTCGTCTCGCGCCTGCAGATGACAAAGCGCAATCGGAGTTGAACGTCATCGGACAGACGACTGACGAAGCAGTTGACGCCGTCGACAAGTTTCTCGATGAAGCCTCTTTAGCAAGTTTGAGCAAAGTCCGAATCATTCACGGTCACGGCACAGGCGCCCTCCGCCGCGCAATCGGCGCCCTACTCGACGGCCACCCTCACGTGTCGCGTTTCCTACCCGCCCCACCCGACCAGGGCGGTGCTGGTGCAACACTCGTTGAGTTGAGACAATGATTACCACGCCGAAGGCGTTGGCTAATTTCGGCCCAGGGTTGGAAGCGAAGCGACAACCCTGGGATTACAACAAATAATTTATTGAACCCTGAAAGGGTTCGGCGGTTGGCGAACCCTTTCAGGGTTTAAACGCCTCTTGATGTGATGGTCCCCCAAGGTTCTCGCAAGCTCGAACCCTGGGCTGAAATTAGCCAACGCCTTCGGCGTTAGAGCCCTTTTAGTTCAGCGTTCGAGCCCATTTAAATGCGTTACCCCCAGACATTCATCGACGATCTAAAACGACAGGCAGACATCGTCCGGGTCATACAGGATTACGTGCAGCTCAAGAAGAAGGGCGCGAATTGGATGGCGTGCTGCCCATTTCACAAGGAAAAGACGCCCTCGTTTTCCGTCAGTCCCGCGAAGGAAATCTTCTACTGCTTCGGCTGTCATAAAGGTGGCTCGGTGTTCAATTTTGTAATGGAGATCGAGCGTGTCCCGTTTCCTGAAGCGATCAAGATCGTCGCTGATAAAGTCGGAATGCCGTTGCCGAAAATGGTTGACGACGGCCGCTTCGAAGCGCGTCGACAGGAGTCAGATCTCGTCATCCAGCTCAACGGCTGGGCAATGGAATGGTGGCAACAGCAGCTCGAATCCAGCAGCGAAGGCCGCATCGCGCGCGAGTATCTGAAAGACCGCGGCATCACCGATGAGACTGTAAAAACGTTTCGTCTCGGCTACGCGCCCGACAGTTGGGACGCACTCTCGATCTACCTGAGAAACAAAGGCGCCACTCAGGACCATATAGATAGAAGCGGGCTCGTTGCCAGGAACGAAGACAATACTCGATCCTGGGATCGCTTTCGTGGTCGACTGATGTTTCCCGTGCTCGACGCGCAGGGCCGGCCTATCGCTTTCGGTGGCCGCACGCTCAAAGGCGAAGACGCGAAATACATCAACTCACCCGAAACCACCGCATACGTAAAGGGTCGAAATCTGTTTGGACTGAATCTCACGCGCGACGAGATTCGCCGCCAGGGTTTCGCGATCTTGGTCGAAGGATTTCTCGATCTGATCGTGCCTTATCAATTCGGTGTGCGAAACGTCGCCGCGAGTTTGGGAACGGCATTGACGCCCGATCAGGTAAAGCTTCTAAGCAGGTTTGCGCGTAAAGTTGTAGTCAACTATGATGGCGACCGAGCCGGCATAAACGCAGCAAAGAAAGCGATCGAAATTCTCCTCGCTGAAGATTTCGATGTAAAAGTGCTGGTGCTTCCCGACAACGCGGATCCGGATGAATACATCCGCAAGTTTGGAGTAAGTGAATATCAGCAACAAAGAGCGCAGGCACAACCACACATCCAATTCGTAATCGAAAGCGCTTTACGCGACCGTAATCTTCACCGGCCCGCGGAAAAGGCTGAAGCCGTCGAAGAAGTTCTTCCCTACATTCGCGCCGTCAACAGCCGCATTACGAAGCGTGAATATTTCGACATGGCGATGGATGCGCTCGGGATCGATCGTGAGAACACGAACACATCCACATGGCGACGTGAGTTGTGGCAGATGGTGCGGGACAACCGGAAGCTTCGTCCCACCACCGTTCAGGCGTTGACAAGACGAACTGAGGCCACCGCCGCAGAACAGCGTCTGCTTGGCTTGATTCTTGCCGACGAAAACCTGCGACACGAAGTCCTCGAAATGTTGCGTGAAGAAGATTACGAAGATTTGGCCACCGCGCCGCTCTTCAAAGCGTTGTTTGATCTCGAACGTGAAGGCGCAGAGATTGATTACGACAATCTGACTCGCAAAACCGAGGATGACGAGTCTGCCGCAGCGATGATCCCAATGGTTCTGATGAACTCGTCCCTGCACGCCTCAAACGAGCATTACATCGCCGCCGAGTGCGTCACCACGTTCAGATTGATGAAAGTTGACCTGCGGATCGAAGAGTTGAGAAGAGAGCTCGTGATCGCCGAGCGTGAACAGGACATGGATCGGCTTTCGAAACTCTCGTCAGAGCAGATTCAGCTTTCTGCACAGCGGCAGTCGATGTTGTTGCAATCGCCGAGATAGGAATTCGGAGCTACAACGGTGAGTAGTATGGAAGAAAAAGATCGTGACGACGTGATGGAGCGACTGCTCGAGCTCGGCGGCGACAAGAAATACCTGACGTTTGACGATCTCAATCGCGAGTTGCCGGACAATGTCGTGTCTCCTGACGACATTGAAGATGTACTTCAGAAGCTCGAAGGCTCGAATATTCCGGTTGCGGATTCAGACGAAAGACTGCTCGAACAGGCGGCTGCGACCGCCGCTGACGAAGACGAAGAAGCCCTCGACGAGGACATTGAATTAGACCTTTCCGCCGGCGCACTCGAAAAGACAAACGATCCGGTTCGACTTTACCTCCGCGAGATGGGCGTTGTGCCGTTGCTCACGCGCGAAGGCGAAGTCGCGATCGCGAAGCGCATCGAGCGTGGTCAACTCAAGACACAGAAAGCAGTCACGCGTTCTCCAATCGCCGTCCGCGAAGTGTTGAAGATCGGCGAAGATCTAGAGAACGGCCGTATCAACATCCGCGACACCGTTACTTTTTCGGAGCAAGCCGAGCTCACCGGCGACGAAGACAAAGCCGAAGAGTATCGGACCTGGACTGTGGAAGGCATCCAGAACATCAACAAGAACTGCAAAGTCGGATTGAAAGAGCTCGAGAAGATGAGGCTCGAGCAGAAAGAGTGTCACGGAAAGAAGAGCAAGAAGCTCGCGAAACTCAAAAGAAGAGTGGCGCGGTGTCGACTCGAGATCGCGCAGGAGATCGGGCGTCTCAACTTAACCGAACGTGCGCGCCAGCGACTGATCAATGCGATTCGCGCCGTGCAGAAATCTGTGCGTGAAGCTGAGCGTGAGATCGATAGTGCAAACGAGAAGCTAAACAATCGAAAGCGACTCAAGCCCGAGGAGCAGAGAGATCTCAAGCGCCGGATTTTGATGGCGAAGAAAAAGCTTCTGCAGATCGAGATCGATAACTACGTCAGCCCGGTTGAGATCAAGCGATCGTTACAGTCGATCGTCATCGGCGAGCAGCAGACGGGCCAGGCGAAACGCGAGCTGGTTGAAGCGAATTTGCGGCTGGTGGTGTCGATCGCGAAGAAGTATACGAATCGTGGTTTGCAGTTTCTGGATCTGATCCAGGAAGGCAACATCGGTTTGATGAAGGCGGTCGACAAGTTTGAATGGCGGCGCGGTTACAAGTTTTCGACGTACGCGACGTGGTGGATTCGCCAGGCGATCACACGCGCGATTGCGGATCAGGCGCGCACGATACGCATTCCGGTTCATATGATCGAGACGATCAATAAGCTGATTCGCACGTCGCGATCCCTCGTCCAGGAGTTGGGCCGCGAGCCGACGAGTGAAGAGATCGCGCGGAAGATGGATATTCCGGTCTCGAAAGTGCGGAAGGTTTTGAAGATTGCTCAGGAGCCGATCTCTTTGGAGACGCCGATCGGCGAAGAAGAGGACTCGCACCTCGGCGATTTCATTGAAGACAAGTCGATCTTGAATCCGGCGGATGCAGTGGTTGCGTCGAACCTGCGCGAGATCACGGATGAGGTTCTAGCCACGCTCACGCCGCGCGAGGAGAAAGTGATCAAGATGCGGTTTGGGCTCGGGACCACCGGTTCGGAGCACACGCTTGAGGAAGTCGGTCAGCACTTCGCAGTGACGCGCGAACGTATCCGCCAGATCGAAGCGAAAGCTCTACGAAAGCTGCGTCACCCCTCACGCTCCCGTAAACTCAAAGCCTTCCTCGACGGCGCACCAAGATAAGAAAGCACAGAACCGAGCGCGGTAGCGCCGGGTCAACCTGCCCACGAGATATGATTCGGAATGTTGACCCGGCGCTACCGCGCTCGGTTCTGTGCGTGCCAGGATCTATTTGAAAGCCAGGAACGCAGTGCTCTTCACGGTCTCATCGAATTCGTAGTTATACGTATACCCCGGAAACTCAATCACCCGAACATACTGAACCCTCACCTCGATCCGGTTATCCCGTTGCGCAACTGTGATGTTGGCGTCCGTAGGGATCTCGTATTCAGGCGCGCTCTTCCTCAGCTGTTCCCCGGCCCATGACGGCGAATAACCCTGGGCCACCGAAACGTCCGCGTAGTGCTGCATCAAATCCTTGAACGTTTTTGCCTGAAAAGCTACAGGCACGTAGAGATATCCCGCATATGCAGTCGAGCACATGATCGCCATCACGACGACAAACTTGAGGGTCGCACTCCCTCGTTCGCCTGATCTCTGCATTCTCAGAAGCTCTCCTGTAGGCGTAATCCCGCTCGCAATGAAAGTCGCAGGTTCTTCGCGCTGATAAGCCGGCCTTCCACGATCTTGGGCCGGCCTATCCCTTCGAGCAACACCCAATTGATCTGACCACCGACGCTCTTCTTATCGTGCTTGAGTGCGCCGGTGATCTGGTTCGTATCGAGTTGGTCTGCGCGTGGCAGTGGTCCGCAAAGTCTTACTGCATCGCGCAGCGAATCATGAGTCCCGGAGTCGATCAGACCCAGGTTTCTCGAAAGTTCCCCGGCAACTAACATTCCATAACCAACCGCTTCGCCGTGACGGAAGTAGCGATAGTTCGTGATCGTCTCAAGCGCGTGGGCCGTTGTGTGTCCAAAATTGAGCACGCGCCGCGATTTTGTGTCGGTGCGGCTGGTCGACTCGCGCTCGTCGTTCGCGACGATCGAAGCCTTGAAACCGCACTGCGCCGCGATCAGTTCTTCAAATTCCGGCGAGAGTAAAAAATCGTGTTTTTGAAGACAATCAACGGTCATTTCAAATAGCGATTTATCAGCCATCAGCGCTTGTTTGACCATTTCACAGAAGCCGGAAACGAGCTCGCGCGGAGGCAGGGACACGAGTGTTTCCGTGTCGATAAAGACTGAGGCCGGCTGATGAAAAGCGCCGACGAGGTTTTTTCCGGTCGCGAGATTAATCCCGGTCTTGCCGCCGACTGACGAGTCGATCTGCGACAAAAGCGTCGTCGGCACTTGGACGAGCGGCAACCCGCGCAGGTAAATCGCAGCGGCGAAACCCGCGAGATCGCCGACGACGCCACCACCAAGCGCGAGTACGAGATCGTCCCTTTCAAAGCGGTTTTCGCTCAGGAAAATCACCGCTTTTTCAAGACTACGGAACGACTTGTACCGTTCGCCCTCAGGCATGAGCCAATCGAGGGTTGTGAATCCTGCTGTCTTCAAAGAGCGCTTAACTTCGCGGCCGTACAGTTGAAATACTCGCTCATTGGAAATGATCCCAACACGACGAGGAGGCTTTACTGGTAGCGATTGCCCGAGGTTTCGCCTGATACCGGCGGCGATGTTGATTTCACTTTTGCGGGCTTGTTGATTTAGCGAGATTTCCAGCCTATGCATGCTGAGGCCGGATTCTAACACGGCTTTCTTTGTGCTTTTTGGTGGCTAGCTTTAAAAGCGAATGGGCGCGACATACGTGGGAGTGCGTCGCGCCCATCCATATTCGTGGTTACTGTCCTCACCCCAGCAACCACTTGAGACGGAGGATCCACCAACCGTCTCTCTTGCCCCGCAATATACACCGCAACGCCTGTGCCGTGCAAGGGGGTTTTTGTCTTTGCTACGAGACCCCTGTGTTTACTTAGTAAACAGTCATTGAGGCAACGAAGAGTCGATTCGTCAGGCGTGAGTCGTGTAGATTTTTCTTGGGTGTGGGTGTAGAAATTTCACGAGACGCCGATCTCGCTCTCGATGACGCGGGCGATGCGCGCCGCGTATTCGTCGATTTGATTCTGGTTCTCACCTTCGATCATGACCCGGGCCAGCTTCTCCGTTCCTGAGTAGCGAAGCAGCAGCCGTCCTTTCTGCGAAAGCAGTTCCTCAACCTCTGCGACCGCAGTCTGCACCGAAGTGAGCTCACTGAACGGGATCTTCTCGCGCACACGTACATTCACCAGAATTTGCGGATACTGCGTGAACCCGGCCGTCATCTCAGCCAGTGTCTTTCGTGATTCGCGAAGCGCCCGCAAGAGGCATAGAGCGGTGATCATCCCATCGCCCGCGAGACTCAGCTCCGGCATGATGATGTGACCCGACTGCTCACCGCCCAAACTTGCGCCGAGTCGCAGCAGCTCTTCCAACACGTACTTGTCGCCGACGTCAGCTCGGACGAGCCGGATTCCGACGGAGCGCAAGGCGATCTCAAGACCGATGTTGCTCATGACTGTCGCGACGACGATGTTGTCTTTCAAGTTACCGTGCGACTGAAGATGAGTGGCGAGCGCCCAGAGCGTGGCGTCACCATCGACGAAGTTGCCGTTGCCGTCGACGAAGAGCGAGCGGTCGGCGTCACCATCGAAAGCCACGCCCAGATCGGCGCGCTCGTTGAAGACTTTCTCGCGCAGCGAATCGATATGAAGCGAGCCGCAATTAAGATTGATGTTTCGACCATCCGGCGAAGCATTGATCGCGATGACGCGCGCACCGAGACGCTCGAACAGAACCGGCGCAAACGCAGAGCTGGCGCCATTTGCGCAATCGACGACGATTGTCAGGCCGTCGAGCGTCAATCCTTTACCAATGTCATCGGCGAGGAACGATAGGTAATCCTCATGAAGTTGCTCTTCGATCTTCGGTGAACGCTCTACGGAACCGGGCTGAGCATCGACGGGTTGCTTGTTTTCGAAGATGTCCAATTCGATTTGACGCTCGACCGTGTCGTCCATCTTTCGCCCTGAAGGAGCGAAGATCTTGATGCCATTGTCCTGGTAAGGATTGTGCGAGGCGCTGATCACGACGCCTGCCGACGCCTGGAATTTGCGAGTTAAGAACGCGACGCCCGGAGTAGTGATTACACCAGCAGACATGCACTTCGCGCCCGCGCGTGTGGCGCCTGCGATGAGCGCATGCTCGATCGATTCGCCGGATTCGCGCGTGTCGCGACCGATGATGATTTGCGGTGTTGGAGTGCGTTCGGCGAGATGTGAGGCGAGTGAAAACCCGATCGCGCTTACAGTCGCTGAATCGAGTGGAAACTGTCCTGCTTCGCCTCGTATACCGTCAGTACCAAAGAGAGCTTTCATTTCGTAGGTATAAACCTCGAAGTGTGGACAGATTTCAAAACGACTTTTCCTTTCAATGCGTCGGGCAGGTCCAGACGCGGTTTGAGATCCGCGCCCTGCAAAACGATCTTCATCTCCTCGGGCTTCAACGATTCGAGAAAACTCGCAACGCCTAACACCGTCACCGAAGTCGTCGCCGGCTGGACTTTACCGCCGTCTTGAGTCGTGACTGCCACGTCTCCGAAGGTCTTCTCAATTCGTCGTTCACCGATCTCGACAGCGACATTCACCATTGGTTCGAGCAGATCGACTTTCGGATCCGGAACGTCGAGCGCCACGTTTGGCTGAGTGAAACTTTGATTGTGCCCCGCGAGCCAGACGCTTTCAGTCGCCACTTTTTGAAGCGCGTTCACGCGGCTCGCGGGGCCGCGCACCACCACGCTGCCTTTGCTCGGGTAAACGGAATAAACCTCGAATCCGTCGGCGGGCTTGCCTTCGAGTTTCGGCTCGACTTCGATTTGCCGCTCCAGAATTTCTTCGAGGCGAATCGGGATCGCGCTCGGTTGAAAGCCGTCGACTTTGATCCCTTGCGGCAAGGTGATCTGCGCTTTGTCGGCGAGACGCAAAACTCTCTCGCCCGCGCGTTGATCGCTGATGTCGACGGTTGCGACCAGGTCGAGCGTGGTCAGATCGTCGAGCTTGGTGCGGCTGCCCGTAAGCATCACGTCGACGGTGCGTGGTGGATCGTTACTGATTTCCAGTGATTGAGGCCGGATGAAATTGAGCTGGACGTTGACGTGCGCCGTCACGGGTTGATTTTGTCCGGTGACGAGCAGCCACAACACGATCGCGATCGCGAGCGACAGAAGTTTCAGGCTCCAGTCTTCGATGAAGATCCGTCGCAGTATCTTCTCGACGCGGTTCGGCGCCGGCCGCGGATCTGATGTGGTGACTTCGTCTTCGTCCTGGAATGGCATGCTAAATGTCTATCTTGTAAATCTTGAAACATCATGTAAATCCTGTCTCCAGCTTAGACAGGATTAACAGGATGCTTCAGGATTTACAAGATTCAAATCGAGGCAATCTCCTTGGCTTCGCTCTCAGCCTCTGAGTGCTTTGGTTCTTTCTTTGGACTTCCTTGCAGCGCCTCGAAGATCGCCCGGCGCAGCTTTGTTGCGTCGAGGCCGCGGCGGAGATCGCCACGTTGCACCAGCGATATCAATCCGGTTTCCTCAGACACAACCACAGCAACCGCATCCGTATCCTCAGTCACACCGATCGCAGCGCGATGGCGCGTGCCAAGATCTCTCGATAGTCTCGGATTCAAAGTCAGCGGCAGAAAGCACGAAGCCGCCGCAATTCGATGGCGTCGCACAACCACCGCACCATCGTGCAACGGGCTCGCCGTGTTGAAAATACTCACCAGCAAGTCGTAACTCAGCTCCGCGTCGAGCTGCACGCCGCCGTCAGTCACATTTTTCAACCCGACATTTCGCTCGATAACGATCAGCGCGCCGGTCTTTGTCGAAGCAAGCGTCGTCGCTGCGAGTATTACCTCGTCGTACACGCCTTCACCAAACTGTCCGCGATGCCTCGTAAACGGCACCCGAAATCGATTCCCAAACGTAATCAACGCCTGCCGAATTTCCGACTGGAACAAAACGATGATCGCGATACCGATATACAGCAGCCCGTTACTGAGAACGAACTCCAGCGTCGCGAGATCTTGTTTGACTGAAAGCCAGTAGAGAAAAACGAGGGCGATGATACCGGCGGCCATTGGAGCGGCGCGTGTGCCCCGCAGGAGTTTCAAGACTCCATACACAAGCAAAAAGACGAACAAGATGTCCGCGACATTGCGCGGCTCGATCATCCGTCTCAAATACTCGGTGTATGGCAGTAGCAACAACATCTCTGAGCAGTATTCATCCGTGAAATCCGTGGGCTTCGCATTTCAACTCTTCAACCAATATGGTCGGGGTCGTCAACCTGCTCGCCGCGAGCAACCTCGATAAACATCATTTCAACTTTGGGCTCAGCGCGTTTGATGCGATCCTCGACCTCGAGGATCGACTGCTCGATATCGCTGGTTTTCAGATCCGGCCGCAGCTTCACGTGCGCGTTAATCAAAATCTGTTTCGGCGCCAGGTGCATCGTCAAAAGCTCGACAACTCTTTCCACGTTGGGATGACTTTCGATCGCCTGCTTGATCGCCGCCAGCACTTTCGGATTAGCCGCTTCGCCGAGCAACAGCCCGCGCGATGAACGTGCAAGGACGAAAGCTACGACCGCGAGCACGAGCCCGATGCTTATCGACGCGACGCCGTCCCAGTATGCCCCAGCGGCGCCGCCCACCTGATAGTCGGTCAGCAAAAGTCCGGTAGTCGCGATCACGATTCCGATCAGCGCGGCTGAGTCTTCAAAGATCACTGTCTTGGCCGTCGGATCTTTCGATTCGCGCAGATACTGCCCGAACGTCAGTCCTTCGTGATGCGCCTCTTTAATTTCCTGGTACAACGCCAGTGCGATCGAGCCACTCTCCAACACGAAGGAGATGGCGAGCACGGCATAAGCCCATTTCAAGTTCGTCGGCGGATGTGGATGCGCGAGTTTTTCGATGCCTTCGTAGATCGCGTAAGTCGCACCGACGCCGAAAATGAAAATAGCCGCTATGAAAGACCAGAAAAACCGCTCCTTGCCGTACCCGAACGGGTGCTTGTCGGAAGCCGGTCGCTTGTAAAACCGCAAACCCAACAACAGAAAGATCTGGTTTGTCGTATCGGCAACCGAGTGGAGCGCCTCAGCCATCATGCCGGAGGAACCTGTGATCACCGCCGCCACCAGCTTTAGTATCGCGATCAATCCGTTGGCAAAGAGCGCGCCGAGTACGGCCACCATATGCCGACAGATTACACAGAACACGCAGATTCTGTAAAACAATCTGTGTGATCCGTATAAATCTGTGACTTATTTTTTACGTTTGGTTCGTTTGAACTTGCCGCTCTGAAGAAAACCGACGAGCTCGCCGGTTTTTCCGACTACGGCAACCGAGCCGATTCCGTTTCGCTTCATCAACTCCTGCGCGTAAGCGAGAGTCGCATTTGGCTCGACGAAAAACCGCGGCGCGATGGGTCGCATGACGTCGCGCGCGCGCGTGAGGTGCCAGCGTTCGCGCGGTAGTGTCTTCAGATCTTCGAGCGACAACATCCCGAACAGACGCCGGTTTTGTGCGACTGGAAAAGCGACCTGGCGATGCAAGGGCAAAACGGAGTCGATCAAATAACTGATGAGAGCGTCCGGCTCGACTGAAAACGGGGCTGACATCGCTTCGCTGACGACGTTCCGGATTCTTCGGCGAACTTGCTTCACGACGCTGTAAGCCGCGTCGAATAGAAATAAACCAACGAGCACCGACCAGAAGCCCATGAAGTATGAGCGGAAAGTCGGCGCGATGGCCATGTAGACGCCGAAGATGATCAGAATAGCGGCGATCAACATGCCGCAAATTCCGGCGAGGCGCGTGGCTTCGCGAATGTCGCCGGTGCGTCGCCAGAGCAGCGCGCGCAACACGCGACCGCCATCCAGCGGATAACCAGGAAAGAGATTGAAGACAGCGAGGAGCAGATTGCCGGCGCATAGTAATAACAGGACGCCACCGGCGATCGGGTACTCAAACATCATCGCCGGCAGCATCAGTACAAAACTAATCGCTGCAAACAGAAAACTCGCTGCTGGACCAGCAACCGCGATGCGAAACTCGGCGCGCGGACTTTCGGGCTCGTTTCGTAGACGTGCGAGTCCGCCAAACGGGTGCAGCACGATCTCTTCGATCTCGATTCCTTCGGCGCGGCCCATGAGCGCGTGCGAGAGCTCGTGACCCAGCACGGAGAGAAACAGACCTACAGTTGTGACGACGGCGAGGAGCCACGCGACGGCGACACTCACGGGCATGAGCTTGAATGAGCCGACCCACATGCCGCCGCGACTGAGGTTCATCGCGATGAGCCAAACACTCAAGACAAAAACTATGAACCAGCGGTAATCGAAACGCACCGGAATCCCGAAGATGTGCGCCACCGTGACCTGACGTTTAAAGATTTCCGCTACCTTCATTGATCCTTCTATAACAACTGTAGGGGTGGCCCCTCCGTGGCCACCCGTTCCGTAAGAAACACGCCTTTATCCTCGAAACGGGTGGCCACGGAGGGCCACCCCTACAGTTGTTTTCAAGTCTCGAACGCGGTTGCTTCGGTGTCGATTAATGGATGTGGCTCGGTGCGCGATACGCGTCGCAGCAACAACGGCTCTTCGTACAGTTGCGACAATCCACGCACGATCGCGAATCGCGGATCGTCAGCCACTCGCACATCGAGGTTGAGCTCCTTCTCGAGATAGCTCGGCAGCCCTTCCAACGACGCGCCACCGCCAGTCAGTATCAACCCGCGATCGAAAATGTCGCCCGCCACCTCCGGCGAGAGATCGCCGAGCAACGATCGCACCTCTTCAGCGATTTTCTTAATCACCGGCGCCGTGATCGTGTAAACCTCGCCCGCCGTCAGATCGACAGCGCCCGGACTGCCCGTCTGCACGTCGCGACCGCGCACGTGGACCTTCTTGTCCGGATCCTCAGGCTCGATCGCCGTGCTCAGCTCGATTTTCAGTCGTTCCGCAGTTTGCACACCGATCGTTAGACCCCGGTGACGGCGCAAACGATCCATGATTGCGACGTCAATATCCGAGCTGCCGATCCGCTCGGCGCGCGACGCGATGATCGATCCGCTGATAATGGCCGCAACGTTCGTCGTACCACCGCCAATATCAACAACTGCCGCGGCGCGGTGGTCGTTGAGCGGAACGCCCGCGCCGATTGCCGCTGCCTGGCCTTCTTCAATCATGTAAACACGGCTGATACGTGCTTCTTCCGCAGCCGCCAGCAGCGCGCGTTGCTCAACCTGCGTTACTTCCGAAAGCACGCTCATGATGGCGCGGCGGCTGAAGTGCGAAAGACCGCTGCGCGCCGCCCTGACGAAGTAGTCGAGCATTGTCCGCGTTCTTTCAAAATCAGCGACGACGCCATCGACGAGCGGCGCAATTACCGTGACGTCGCGCGCCTCGCGTCCCTGCATCTTGTGCGCTTCGTCGCCGACAGCGATGACTTCGCCCGTGACCTTGTTAACAGCGACGACCGACGGCTCGTCAACGACGATGCCGCGCCCGCGTACGGCAATGATCGTGCTTGCCGAACCCATGTCGATTGCCATCGAATCGGAGACGAGGTTCTGGAGGGCGTTGAGGCCGAGGAGAGTTTTAGTTTTCCCGATGAACGACATACGAACCTGCTACTACTAAAAAGATCCGCTTGCTCTTTGCCAGTCAACTTCCCAAAGATTTACGGGCTGCTGGCGATTCTTGACCATGATCGGCTCGCGTGGGTTCAGTTTGTACCGACTGTGCGCGGCCTTAGCTGTCACATCACTGACCAGAATCTCGCCGCCTCGGGCATTAGACTCCAGTCGCGAAGAGGTGTTTACAGTATCGCCGATCGCTGTGTATTCCGAACGCCGGTCGGAGCCGATGTACCCGACGACCACTTCACCGGTGTGAAGTCCCATGCCGACGCCAATCTCCGGAAATCCTTCATCGTGCAGCTCGCGATTGATTCCCAGCATGCGCCGCTGCATCGCCACGGCCGCGTTCAGGGCGTTGGATGCGTCGTCGGGCGTGGCGGTGGGCGCGCCGAAAAGCGCCATCAAACCGTCGCCGAGATACTTATCGAGCGTGCCGCCGTGCGCGAAAATGATCTCAGTCATCGCTGAAAAATAGCGATTGAGCAGGCTAACAATCTTTTCCGGCGGTGCGTGTTCTGAGATGCGCGTGAAGCCGCGAATGTCAGCAAACAAGATCGTGATGGTCTGACTGACGCCGCCGAGCTTGAACGAGTCAGGATTCTCCAGCATCTGTTTCACCACAACCTCTGGAAGGAACCGGCTGTAATTCGCGCGCGCCACTTCTTCCCGCGCCAAACGCTCGTGCGCGCGCGCATTCTCCACCGCGATCGCAGTCTGCGCCGCGACGGCGCTAATCAATTCCAGATCGTCCGGCTTGAACGCCGCAAACGGATCGAGACGATCGGCATAAAGCGCACCGTGAACGCGCGTCTCGGCGACGAGCGGCGCACAGATCGTCGATCGCACGCCTTGCGAGACGATCGAATCCACGCCCGCAAACTGTTCGTCTGACGCGGCGTCCTGCGACAGCAGCGCGACGCGATCCTTCATCACTTTGCGCGTGATCGTGCGGCCGATGGAAAGCCTGCGCGCGTGTGCTTCGAGCTTGTTATCGCGCGCGCGCATCGCGATCGGCGTCAGGTTTTCCGAGCCGTCCTGTTCGGCGAGTAAAGCCACCACGCGATCGGCCGGCGTCGATCGAAAAATAATATCGGTCGCTTTTTCAAATATGGCGTTTAAATCAAAGACCGAGCCGAGCGTTTTGCTCATTTCGTAAAGCGCGCTCAGAATATTTGCCTTGCGTTGCAACGCTTCGAGCACTTTGTCGCGCTGCTGCGGCGCTGAGACTTCTTCTTTCGAACGCAGCACCGTTGACATCACGTCGTTTGCTGAAATCAGCAACTGCGTGTGACCGAGTGGCTTGTCGTCGTAACGGACGTCGGTGGTGCGCTCTTCGATTGGTTGCTCGAAACGCAACGTGCTCGCGCCGATGGTGACGCGGTCGCCGTTCTTGAGCTGTTGCTCGAAACGGGGCTCGCCGTTGATGAAGACTTTATTTGCGCTGCGACGTAGCTGGCCGTTGATTACAGCGCCGTCGACGATCGTGAAATGGCCGTTGTCCGATTGATTGATGTGTGCGTGATAACGTGAGGCGCGCGGATCATCCAGCACCACTGTGTTGTCGGGTGCGCGACCGATTGTGCAAGCAACATTGGGCAAAAAACTAAACTGCCACTGGCGCCCGCTGGCATCGGTGATTTTAAGATGAGCCATGGCGGCGCGATCCTAACAGTAGATAATCATGCTGACAACAGTAATACCTCTGCGGCTCTCTGCGTATCTCAGCGTTCTCTGCGTTAAATGGCAGCTTAAACGCAGAGCGCGCAGAGATACGCAGAGAGCCGCAGAGATAGCTCTTTCCACACGACTGGTCTTCCGCTATCATGCGACGCGCGTATCCTCGCATCCCAGAAGGAGTCATGGAATGAGTTCCTCCGCTCGTTATCTGCCCGCGGTCCTGCTCACGATTTTGAGTCTCCCGATTTCGCTGTGGGCCCAGGCTGCGCCCAAACAACCCACCAAAGCGCCGAGTGGCTCGATCTCCGGTCGAGTAACGATCAAGGAAAAGGCTGCGGAAGGAGTCGTGGTCGCGCTACGTAAAAACGTGCAGACAAATCCATTCGAGGTGGCGCTAAGAGCCACGACGGATCAGGATGGCCGCTATCGCATCACGAACGTTCCGCCGGGAACTTATGAAGTCACGCCTTCGGCTCCTGCTTTTGTGCCGTCAGAACTGAAAGAGCAGCGCAACAAGACCGTCCTCGTCGGCGAGGATGAAAACATCGAAAACATAAACTTCGTGCTCGTCCGTGGCGGCGTTATCACTGGAAAAGTCACGGACGCAGATGGACGTCCGGTCATTCAGCAGCAGGTCAATATTTTTCGCACAGAGGCCATTGAGCAACAGGGACAACAACCGCGCCCGGCTTATCCAAACGCCGGAGGCCAAACCGACGATCGCGGAATTTATCGCGTGTTCGGGCTGATGCCGGGACGCTACAAGGTTGCGGTGGGTCGCAGCGACCAGCTTTTGAACCAATCATTCGGCGGCGCACAGCGTTCGACATACCAACAGGTTTTCCATCCTGACGTAACCGATCAGGCCAAGGCCACTGTGATCGAAGTCGGTCAAGGTACCGAAGCTAAAGACATCGACATTGCGCTTGGTCGTGCTTTGCAGACTTTCTCGGTTTCCGGGCGAGTGGTCGACGATAAAGGTTCACCGGCGCCGAACATCCGCCTGGGTCTACAACGGACTATGGGCCAGCGTGCCGAGTTTGTTAACACGTTTCCATCGACGAATACCCAGGGCGATTTCGTTGTCGAAGGATTGATCCCGAGCAAATATGAAATCTTCCTGTTGCCGAACCAGAATAGTGCTCAGCGACTCGAGACATTCACGTTTGACGTAATCGATCAGGATATCAGTGGAATAACTCTCAAACTCGTGCTGGGTGCGAGCGTGAGCGGCGTCGTCGTGGTCGAGGGTGACAGCAAGGCTGGCATCGCGAAATTTTCAGAGCTTCAGTTGGGGGCGTATGTTTCGAACCCGACCGGCGGAGGCGGCCTCGGATCGACAGCAAGATCGCCAATTGCTCCCGATGGAGGCTTTCTGGTGCAAGGCCTGCCCGGTGGAATACTGAACTTCAGTGTAGGTGGGGTGAGTATTCCGTACTCAACAAGAGGATTCTCCATTGCGCGAATCGAGCGTGATGGTGTTCGCATGGAGCGCGGCATTGAGATTAAGGACGGTGAACAGTTAACCGGTATTCGCGTTGTGCTCGCTTATGGGAACGGGAAGGTTCGCGGAGTGGTGAATCTCGAGAATGGTCCGGCGCCCAATGGCGCACGCTTTTTTGTGAGAATCTTTAAGTCGGGTCAACCTGTAAGCAACTTCCGACCGCCGGAAGTCGACGCGCGGGGACATTTTTTGATCGAAGATTTGCCGGCCGGCGTGTACGAGATTCAGGCTGGTGTTACCGGTCTTCCGCAAATTGTAAAGCGCGAAGTTAGTGTTCAGGACGGCGCGACAACCGACATAACAATCACGATCGAACAGCCACAGACTCCAAAGCCGTAATGTTTATTCAGAAACTCATCGCAGCGTCGTTTCTTCTCATCGCCTCGTGCGTGATGTTGTGTGCGCAACAGCCTGTGCCAACGCCGAAGAAAGCGGACGAGCCCGTAACAAATGGTGTCATCGACGGGAGAGTGGTGAACGAGAGTGGCCAGGGAATGTCAGGAGCGACAGTGTTCGTCAGAGCGGCAAATTCCGCGGGAGCTGGACGACAGACCACCGCCGACATCGAAGGAAACTTTCGCGTGGTCGGCCTCGAACCGGCGCTCTACACCGTATCCGCGAATGCGCCCGCATATACGGCGGCCGGTTCCGCGGATCCATTTACACCGACTTACTACCGCATCGGCGACACGGTGCGAATCGAGATGGTTCGCGGCGGAGCTATTACTGGAACTGTTACGAACGCCGTGGGAGAGCCGGTCGTCGCAGTTCGTGTGCGCGCAACAATGGTCCGCGACACGCGAGGTGAGGGCGCAAAGCTGGCGGCGTATATAACACAGGAACAACCCACAGACGACCGCGGCATTTATCGAATCTACGGACTGCGCCCGGGCACTTATATCGTCAGCGCCGGCGGTTCAGGTTTCGCCTACCAGTTCAATCCATACGATCAGGACCTGCCGACGTATGCACCCTCCGCCAGTCGTGATACCGCAGCGGAGATTCTTGTGCGCAGCGGCGAAGACTCGAACATCGACATTCGTTATCGTGGCGAGCCAGGCCATTTGATCAGCGGTACGGTTAAAGTGGCTGGCACTAACGGCTCGGCAGTAGCGTTGACGCAAGCCGGCAGTGCCGTTCCGCTAGGAAACACGTATCAACCTGATGGCGCTCGAGGGTTCACTTTCACTGGTCTGGGCGATGGTGATTACGACGTCGTTGCTCAGGAGCTAGCGTCAAATCCGAATAATCTCACCACGCCGGCGTTCTCGCTGTCGGAGCCGAAACGTGTCAGCATAAAAGGCGCTGACGTTACGGGAATCGAGCTATCAACGAGACCGCTGTCATCGATCAGCGGAAAGATCGCGCTCGAGCCATCGAAGGCCCCGGAGTGTCAGGGCAAGCGTCCACCGCTGTTTGCAGAAACGGTGGTCCGGATTCAGAAACCTGAAAAAGAAAAGGACCAGGAAGATTCTATGGCTCTGCGATTCCTGGCGGGCTCGGCGTCACCCGATGCAAGCGGTGCGTTTCAGTTGCGCAATCTTGTTGCCGGTAAATATCAATTCGAGCCGCGGTTCTATGCACGTTACTGGTATCTGCAATCGATTACGACGACAACCGGAACACCGAAGCCGCAGAAGTTCGATGCCGCAGCAAACTGGATGACGGTGAAATCAGGCGAGCAACTATCGAATCTCACGATCACGCTTGCGCAGGGAGCGGCGTCGATTCGCGGGCGCGTCGTGGTGCCCGAGGGCGCTGCGACACCGGCGACGTCGTCTCTTTATCTCGTGCCGGCTGAGCCCGACAAAACAAATGATGTTTTGCGTTACTTCGTGAGCGATGTTGGCGACGACCAGACGTTCACATTCAACAACCTGCCGCCGGGACGATACCTTACTTATCTCGATACGCAGACCATGACACTAAAGAAGCTACGCCAACCAGAAGCCGCTCCCGAGCGCCTCAAAGTCCGCCGCGGTGCTGAGACAAAGAAGAACGAAATCGAATTAAAGCCCTGCCAAAACCTGGTGGACTATCAACTGAAACCATAAGTCCTATCAGACATATAGATCCTATACGCTGACAAGATTTTTGCCCCCCGCCGGAACGCGGCAGTGAACCTTGACCTTTCGCAAGATAGCTTGCTAGACTCCATCTACTTACCAAATAGGGCTTCGACGCAATCCTGCGTCCTCGGACAAACTCCCACAGACCTGCGCGTGCGGCGCGGTCTGATATTTTCAAATTCGATGGAGGTGCATGGTGGGCTTCAAAGTCGGCCAGAAAGTCGTTTACCCGAATCATGGAATCGGGACCATCGAGCAAATAGAACAGAAGCAAATCGGCTCAACACTCCTGCCCTTTTACACGCTTCGTCTTGCTGCTAATAACTCAGTGGTCTTAGTTCCCGTATCCAATGCTTCAGAAGTTGGCCTGCGCGCCCCAATCTCATCGGGTGAGTGTGACATGCTTTTCAAAGCACTAGCAGATGATTTCTCCTCCCCCGCTAATGATTGGAAGGACCGCTTTAAGGAATTCTCGGAAAAAATGCGCACTGGCGACATCTTCGAGGTTGCCGACGTGCTCAAGCATTTGACCTATCTCAGCAACATCAAGCCACTCTCTTTCCGCGAACAGCGGATGCTCGAACGTTCTCGCTATCTTGTGGTGTCGGAGTTGGCCGCAGTTTGCCGCCAGCCCGAGTGCAATATCGACCCGCGCGTCGATCAGGCACTCGCGCGTGCTCACTCCAAGCACGACCGGCATCCGGTCCGCGCCCGCGCCGCCGGGGCCGCACTTGGACACTAAGTAAAACTCAGCCACAGATTTCACTGATTTGATACGGATTGATCCGTGTTATGGGTGAGATCTGTGGTTACATCCTCTCCGTGATATGATTTCCGCCCCACATGACAATCGCGGTAAAACTGCTCGCTGTTCTAGTGCTGGTCGCAGCTAACGGGTTTTTTGTGGCCGCGGAGTTTGCACTCGTGGGCGTGCGCTCATCTCGGATCGAGACTCTTGCCGCTTCGGGCAATCGCGCCGCGAAGCGACTGATGGGTTTACTCCAGAACCTCAACGCTTACCTGTCTGCGTGCCAGCTCGGAATCACACTCGCTTCGCTCGCACTGGGTTGGATTGGCGAGCCGGCGATCGCGCGGCTGCTCGAAGATCCGTTGGCAGGCTTTTCAGAAACTGCCCGGCACGCTATCGCCTTCGCTGTCGCCTTCTCGATCATCACTTCACTGCACATCGTGCTTGGCGAACAGGCGCCGAAGTTGATGGGCCTCGCCAAGGCTGAACGAGTGGCGCTGAGCGTTGCCCTGCCGATGCAACTGTTCTATCGCGTCTTCAGTTTGCCGATCCGGGCGCTCGACTGGGCCAGCGCCCGCACGGTTAAGCTCGTCGGCATTGAGGCGACTTCAGAGCACGCGTCAACCTACACCGAAGAAGAGTTGAGAAAACTCGTCGACAGGTCGCGCGAGAGTGGTCTCCTGCGCGCGGAAGAACGTCGTTTGATCCATCGCGTGTTTGAGTTTTCTGACACGGTCGTGCGCGAAGCGATGGTGCCGCGCACGGAGATGGCCGCGATTCCCAATACTTGCAGTCTCAAAGAGATCACGAAAGCATTCGATCAGCATCGTTATTCGCGTTTGCCGGTTTATCGCGAGTCGTTCGACGACGTGTGCGGCTTCATTCACAGCAAAGACGTGATGCCGTACCTGCTGCACCCGGAAAAGTTCAAACTCGAAGACGTGCTGCAACCGCCGATGTACGTCGTTGACACCGCTCGCCTCGAACACGTTCTGCGCCAAATGCAGAAAGCGAAGGCGCATTTCGGGTTTGTAGTCGACGAGCATGGCGGACTCGAAGGCATCATCACGCTCGAAGACCTGCTCGAAGAGATCGTCGGCGAGATTTCTGACGAGCATGACGAGGAAGTTAACGAGCAGATCACCGAGGTGGATAAGGGTACTTATGTGCTGGCCGGCGGACTCGCAGTTCGCGATCTGAATCGACGACTGAAACTGTCTGTGCCCGAGTCAGAGTCGTACACGACCGTCGGCGGATTTCTGATGACTGAGGCAGGTCACGTGTTGAAGCCCGGAGAAGTCGTGCAGCACGATGGTCTTGTTTTCGAGGTTGAGAGAGTCGAGAAGCGGCGCGTGATGCGTGTCAAGCTCGAGATTTTACAAACAAACGGAGAAGGGGAAGAAAAGGATGAGCTGGATCGAGCACGTTCAGGCGCGTGAAATACTGGACTCGCGCGGTAATCCGACCGTGGAAGCGGAAGTGGTTTTAGCTGAGGGCGTGATTGGACGTGCCGCAGTTCCTTCGGGCGCTTCAACGGGGGAGAATGAAGCGGTCGAGCTGCGCGACCGCGACAAGAAGCGATACGGCGGCAAGGGAGTTTTGCAGGCCGTTCGCAACGTCAACGAAGTGATCGCGCCGGCGTTGCAGGGATTCGACGCGCTGGACCAAGTAGAAGTCGATCGCGCCCTCCTCGATCTCGACGGCACAGCAAACAAATCGAAACTCGGCGCGAATGCGCTGCTCGCCGTGTCGATGGCGACGGCACGCGCGGCGGCGACGCAGCTCGAGCTTCCACTCTATCGTTATCTCGGTGGTCCAAACGCGCGCACGCTGCCCGTGCCGATGATGAACATCGTAAACGGCGGCGCGCATGCTGATAACAATGTCGACTTTCAGGAGTTCATGGTGGCGCCGTGTGGCGCTCCGAGTTTCAGTGAAGCGTTGCGAGTCGGCGCGGAGATTTTTCACCAGCTCAAGTCGGTGTTGAAGAGTAAAGGTTATGCGACGAGCGTCGGTGACGAAGGCGGATTTGCGCCGAACTTGAAGTCGAACGAGGAAGCAGTCGAAACGATTCTCGAATCGATCGTGAAGGCAGGCTACAAGCCCGGCGATGATTGTTTACTCGCGCTCGATCCGGCGGCGAGTGAGTTTTACGACGGCAAGAAATACGTCTTCAAAAAGAGTGACAAGCGAAAGCTGTCGAGTGAAGAAATGGTGGCGTTCTGGAAGAGTTGGGCCGAGCAGTATCCGATCATCTCGATCGAAGACGGCATGGCGGAAAACGATTGGAACGGTTGGAAACTACTGACCGACGAGATTGGCGAGAAAGTGCAGCTTGTTGGCGACGATCTTTTTGTCACCAACACGGTGTTTCTGCAAAAGGGAATCGATCTCGGTGTGGCGAATTCGATTCTGATCAAGGTCAATCAGATCGGCACGCTCACGGAGACGCTTGACTGCATCGAGCTCGCGCAAAGAAATCGCTGCACGACGATCATCTCGCATCGATCCGGTGAAACCGAGGATCCCTTTATCGCCGATCTCGCGGTGGCGACTAACGCCGGTCAGATCAAAACCGGATCGCTGTCGCGCACGGATCGCATCGCAAAATACAATCAGCTCCTGCGCATCGAAGAAGATCTACGCGGCGCCGCGCGCTACCCCGGCCGCAAAGCATTTTTTCAGCAGCCACAAAAAGGCACAAAAAACACAAAAGCTGCTGCGCAGCGCCGTGGCTAAAATATGACTAAGAAACGCGGGCCGCTGGCCCTGATCATTATCGACGGCTGGGGCTATTCGGCGTCGCGCGAAGGCAACGCGATCGCACTCGCCACTACACCTTTCTACGACGAGCTCTGTGAAAAATACCCGCAAACACTGCTCGAGGCGCACGGATCGCGCGTCGGTCTGCCCGCCGGTGTGATGGGAAATTCTGAAGTCGGACATTTGAACATCGGCTCGGGACGAGTGATTCGCATGGACGTGTCGCTCGTCGATCACGAGATTGAGACGGGCGAGTTTTTCCGCAACAAGGTTCTGGTCGAGGCGATGGATGGCGCAAAGACGCGCGGCAAAGCGTTGCACTTGATGGGACTGATGTCAGACGGCCAGGTCCACTCTTCGCTCACTCATCTCTACGCGCTCTTGAAACTCGCGAAAGATCGCGGCCTGGACTCCGTCTACGTTCACTGTTTTCTCGACGGCCGCGACACGCCGCCTTCTTCGGGAGCGCAGTACGTCGCAGCGTTGCAACGAAAGCTGGACGAGATCGGCTGCGGTGAGATCGCGACCGTTGTCGGTCGTTATTACGCGATGGACCGCGACAAGCGTTGGGAACGAACGCAGCGTGCTTTTGATCTATTAACTAAGGCGATTGGAGAGCGAGCGCTCGATCCAATCACGGCCATCAATGAGTCGTACGCCCGCGGCGTGACCGATGAGTTTGTCGAGCCCGTAGCGATCGTGCGTAAAGATGGCGCTCCAGTCGCGACGATCAAAGACGACGACTCAGTCATCTTCTTTAACTTCCGCCCCGATCGCGCGCGCCAGTTAACCAGAGCTTTCACGGTCGCTGACTTCAATGAGTTTGACGCTTCCGATCGGCCGCATGTGCACTTTGTCTGCTTCACGATGTACGACCACACGTTGGACCTGCCTGTGGCTTTTCCGCCGCGACATCACCGCAACGTGTTGGCGGAAGCCTGGGGCGGTACAGGGGTTCGCAACTACCGGCTCGCGGAAACGGAGAAGTACGCGCACGTCACTTACTTCTTTAATGGCGGTGTCGAGCAGGCGTATCCGTGCGAGCAACGACTGCTCGTGCCGTCGCCGAAGATCGCGACTTACGATCTGCAGCCTGAGATGTCGGCGTTCAAAGTCACTGACAAAGTGTTGCGCGGGATTGATGAAGGCGACACGGACGTTTTCGTGATCAACTTCGCGAACCCTGACATGGTGGGCCACACGGGCAAGCTGGATAAGACGATCGAAGCGTGCCAGTACGTCGATACCTGTCTCGGTTGGATCACGAAGCAAATGCGCACTGCGAATGGCGTCACGCTGATCACTGCCGATCACGGTAACGCCGAGCAGATGATCGATCCGACGACCGGTGGTCCGCACACCGCGCACACGATAAACCCCGTTCCGTTTCATTTGATCGATGAAGAGTCGATCGGCGTAAAGCTGCGAACAGGTGGAGCGCTCGAAGATGTCGCGCCGACGTTGCTCGGTTTGCTGGGGCTCGAGAAGCCAAATGAAATGACGGGTCGCGATCTGCGAGAACTTTAGCCACGGATTACACGGATAATGTTCGACCCGCGCAACATACTCGTCATCGATTTTGGTCAGCTCGGAGACGTCGTGATGAGTCTCCCGGCGCTGCGGGCGATACGCGAAAAGTTTCCGTACGCAAAGATCACGGTCGCCGTGGGAACGCCCGGCAAGGAGCTTCTGAATCTTTGTGGTTACGCCAACGAGATCCTCGAAGTCGATCGTGTTTCGCTGCGTGACGGTCCAACACTGATCTCGATCGGCCGCATCGCGAAGTTCGTGTCGCAGGTCCGCAAGCAGAAGTTTGAGTTCGTCATCGACCTGCACAGCTATTACGAAACAAACATTCTCGGCTTCCTTTCCGGCGCGCCTCAACGGCTTTACTCGCGCCGTGAAAACCGCTCGCTCGACTTTCTCGCCAACTTTAAACCGCAACCCGCGAGAGAAAGACCGGGCGCGCACCTCGTCGATCGTTATCTCGACATGCTCAAGCCGCTGGGAATCGAGAACGTGCCGCGGATTCCGGTGTTGAAGACGAGTCCGGCCGAGGATAAAGCAGTCGAAGCAATGTTGAAGAAAGAGAAGGCGCAGTCGCGGGAGCTTCTAGTCGGCATGTTTCCGGGCGCCGGGAACGCCAGCCGCGTGTGGCCGCTCGAGAAGTTTGCGGAAGTCGCCGACCACCTGATTCGCAACGACCGGGTACGCGTGATCGTCTTTGCAGGGCCGGAAGAACGGGCGCTCGTGCCGCAGATGCGGTCGGTTTTCCCGTCAGGAACGATCTTTTTCGACCGGCTAACAATTCCCCAGTTGGCGTCAACGCAGGCGCGTCTAACTCTCTTCATCTCGAACGACACCGGGCCGGCCCACATTGCAGCGGCTGTCGGGACGCCCGTCATCGTGATTCTCGACCAGCCCGACCTGAACAGCTTCACGCCCCTTGGCGAGCAAAATCGCTTCATTGGCGGGCCTTTAATCACAAATATCCCAGTCTCAGATATCTACCGCGCCGCCCACGAACTCCTCGCCATCAACCGCACCGACCAGCTTTTTCAAACTCGTTAACAACTGTAGGGGTGGCCCTCCGTGGCCACCCGCTCGTGTGATCAACGAACGGGTGGCCACGGAGAGCCACCCCTACAGTTCGGCCCATGGTTCTAAATACCTGTAGACAAACATCGTTTAACTTCGTTAGTATGGCTTGGGCCGCGTGACCTGCCCAGCCTCACGCTAAATCTATCCAAATTTGGCCTGCCTCAACGAATTATGGAGACGACAATGTTCAGAATGTTCAACCGCTTATGCTTGATTACGCTTTGCCTGATGGGTTTGAGCGCTGCGGCAAGTGCTCAGACAAACCTGACAGCCAAGGCCGGTAGTGCCCCCGCCTCCGCCCCCGTCGCCGAAACCGACCGATCCCGGGACGGATTGATTGGCCCAGTCCGGCGCGTGCGCACGGAGGTCGCCAAGCTTCTGTCCGCTGACGGGCAGGAAGGCAAGCACCAGGTCGTCGAGGTCGTCGCTTACGACATCAAGGGCGCCAAAATCGAGAACCAGTATTTCCCGATCGCCGGCGCGACACTGACCGGTAAGGAAGTCTACAAGTACGACGAAAAGGGAAATATCAGCGAGATGACGCTGCTTAACCCCGATGGCACGTTGCTGAGCAAAGAGATCTACAAGTATGAGTTTGACTTCCTCGGCAACTGGAGCAAGATGACCACCTCGGTCGCAATGGTTGATTCTCGTGGCATCAATTTCGAGCCCACTGAAGTGACCTATCGCTCGATCATGTATTACCTCGACGAGAACATGGTCCGAATGGTTACGCCAGGCGCAGCGACAACTCCGCAACCTGCGGCTCCAGCTACCAAGCCTGCTGAGTCGAAGCCAACTCCGGCCAGCAAGAACAACAACAAGAAAGCTCCTGTGGTTCCCGAGTTACCGTCAGCGTCGAATTCGGCGTCGAAGCTTGCGTCTGGTCCAGTTGACGTGAAGGTCCAGGCCGTGAGCACGAACCAGCCCCTCCCGGTTATCAATATCGATGAACCACCGCCAAGCCCGGGACCGAAGCCGATTCTCAAGCCCGTGTCTGGTGGAGTTCTAAACGGCACTGCCGTCTCGCTGCCGCCACCGGTTTATCCTGATGCTGCGAAGCGCATGAGGACCCAAGGCGTCGTTACAGTTGATGTGATTCTTGACGAGACCGGCAAAGTAGTTTCGGCAAGTGCTTCGGCTGGTCCAGCAATCCTGCGCGATGCGGCTGTGCAGGCGGCACTCAAAGCGAGGTTTTCTCCCACGAAGCTTTCCGGTCAACCGGTCAAGGTTTCCGGCGTGATTAACTACAAGTTCGCGCTGGTTCCCTAACCTACCTTTGGTGGCGCGCCGGACCTCTTCGGCGCGCCATTCTCCCCCTCTTTTCCAACAAGCGTTCTTTCTAGAAGGGACTAGTTCTCATGGCATTAACCGGACACCTCAGTGACCTTTCACTTTCTGAGTTAATCGAGTTTTTCTGTAACCAGCGCAAGAGCGGCCGTCTCAAAGTTTTGTATCCGAAGGGTGCGGGATACTTTTACTTGCAGGCGGGTTCCGTCGTCGATGCGCGTATCGGCGTGCTGCATGGAATCGACGCTGTTTACTACGCGCTGACGCTTCCGAATGCCGAGTTTGAATTCAGTGCTGACGTAGAAGCGAAGAGCCGGACCATCAATCAACCGTGGACACAGGTTGTGCTTGAAGGTTTGCGGCGATTGGATGAGAGCATTGCCCCGGGCGTCGCGTTTCCTCCGGAATATGTTCCCGAGCCGGATGAGCTCGAAGGCAAGTCGGTCCAGGTCGAAACGCAAACGGATGTTGAGAAGTCGTTTTCCCCCGCGTTCCTTTCGTTTGGGAAAGAAAACGGCAGTCGACGCAAGCCGCTCTTCATTGGTGCGATAGCGGTAGCGGTCGTGGCGAGTGTGGCGGTGATTGGCGTGCCGGCTGGTTGGTACAGCAAGAAAGCTGCGCCGCCGGCGCCTGTTGTGAGCCAGGCTCCTGCGCCTGCTCCAGTTGAAACTTCATCGCAGCCGCAACCGACGAGCACAGAAGCTACGCCGGCTGCTGAAGATCCTGCGGCGGTGGCATTGCGAAAGCAGCGTGAGAAAGAGCGCAAGGCTCGCGAAGCGAAGAATGCTGAAGGGCAAACGGCTGCTGCTGCTGCGCCGGCAGTTGAAGGAGTGAAGCCGGGTGCGAAGCGCGTTGTAGTGACCGTGACTTATGACGAGTCAGGGCGCGTGACGCAGGCGTCAGGTGGTGATGCGAATGCGCTGCGTATCGCGCGGCAGAAGCGCTTCCCACCGGGGAAAGCCGGATCAGCGACCGTTGCCATACCGATTAATTGAGAACAGCTTGTAAATCCTGTGAATCCTGAAATCCTGTCTCACATTTAGACAAGATTTCAGGATTTACAGGATTTACAGGATTACTCCCACCATTCCGAGAACTACTAACAATCCACGTTTCAATCCGAGGTCGCGGCCGCGCGGGTCGTACCATTCATCGAGACTGTGCGAAAACGCCGAGCTCCCACCAGCCCCGAGCGTGATCGCCGGAATGCCTAACGATATCGGCAGGTTTGAATCAGTCGATGACTGATCGAGACGCGGGTCGACGCCGATTAGTTTAGTTGCTTCGATCGCGAGCTCAACGAGCGGTGAATCCGCTGGAGTCTCGCCCGTCGGTCTCTCGCCAATCAAATCAACTTTCAGTTCCAGCAACGGATCACCAGCGCGTCGCGTCGCATTCTCCTCATCAACCGCATCTCTCACCGCTCGCCTGAAAAACGCATCCAGCCGTTGCAACTCCGCTTCAGCCGCAGAGCGCAGATCGACTTCCATCGATGCTTCACTCGGTATCGAATTGACACTGCGACCACCTTCAATGCGTCCGACATTGAACGTCGTGCGCGGCTCTTTCGGCGCGGGATAACCAGCAAGTCTCGAGATCGCGCGCCCGATTGCGTGTACCGGATTCGGCAGACCGAAATCGCCCCACGAATGCCCGCCTGGTCCAGTTACCTCGACTCGGTAACGATGAGATCCCAACGCACGATTCGTAATTCGATCGAGGCCTGGACCGTCAAAACTCAGAAACGAATCGATATGCCCCGCCCAACGTCCCTTCGTAAACAGATGTCGAACACCGCGCAGGTTTCCTTCACCTTCTTCACCGACCGTTCCTACAAACAGAATCGAGCCGTCAATCGGTATTCGCTCTGACTGAATTGCCTGGACAAGCGCGATCAGCGCCGCGAGGCCACAGCCGTCATCAGCGATGCCCGGCGCGTACAACCTACCGTCACGTCGAACGACATGAAAATCCGTATCGGCGGAAAAAACCGTATCGAGATGAGCGCTGACAACCATTAGAGGCGAACGCGAAGAGCCGCGCAGCAGCCCGAGGCAATTGCCTTCTTCATCGATCTCAACCTCAGTCAACCCGAGCTCTGAAAACTTTCGACTGAAATATTCCGCACGTTCCTGCTCGCCGAACGGACTCGCCGGTATCGAGCAGATACGAATTTGCTCTTCAGTAATTGCCTCAGCTTTGGTTTCGAAGAAACGAAGTGCGCGCGCGACGTGAGGCGTCGCCATTAGCTGGGCCACGGATTTACACGGATGAACACGGATCACAACAGCGACAAAATCTCACTCTCCTCGAGCACTCCACTAGCCGACTTGGCGTGCTCGTAAATGCGATTGACGCGACTCTCGCTCGGTTCGAGGCCGCGTTTCTCGAGCCAATAAATAACATTTGATTTGCCGCTCATCGGTCCGATCTCGATCACTTGCTCCAGTCCAAACTCACCTGCCGGAACTCCCGAGTAAACAATGTCCGCCAGTCGCTGGTCGCCTTTTTTATAACTCTTAATCACAGCCGCTGCATGAACGCCCGTCGCCGTGCGAAACGCGTCCCGACCAAATACCGGATAATTCAACGGCACAGTCCAATGACACGCGCGCGCCGCCGTTTGAATATAGTCGCCGAGATGCGACAGATCGTTATCAATCCAACCCAGCAGTTTAAGATTTACAAGCAACTGGTCCAGCGGCGTGTTGCCGACGCGCTCGCCCATTCCGAGCGCTGAGCCGTGCACCTGATCTGCCCCCGCCTCGATCGCCGCGAGGGAATTGATCACGCCCAGTCCGCGGTCCTGGTGGCCGTGCCAGTCGAGACGAATGCCGCCGCCTTGTTCCTCAATGATGTTCTTCACAAAGCGTACGACGGCTCGCGCGCCGTCGGGCGTCGAATGTCCGACAGTGTCGCAAACGCAAACAGCCTTCGCGCCACATTGAATCGCGGTGGTGTAGAGCGCGCGGATTGTTTCCGGTTTCGCGCGGGTTGTGTCTTCAGTGACGTACATGACCGGCAGGCCCTGGCTCACCGCAAAAGTGACGGCGTCTTCAGTCATCTGCAACAGTTTTTCAAGCGTCCAGTCTTCAGCAAAAAATCGAACGGCTGAAGAACCGATGAACGTACACGCTTCGATCGGAATGCCGTTGCGTTGCGAGATCTCGACGATCGGCGTGATGTCGTTGCGATGTGTGCGCGCGGCGCAGTTGGGCCGGATCTTGAGCTTATTATCGGCGATCTCGCGGGCCAGTCGCTCAACTCCCGCGGCATGTGTGCCGCCGGCGCCGGGCAGTCCGATGTCAGCAGTGTCGATGCCGAGCGACTCCATCAAGTGAAGCAGCTCGAGTTTTTGTTCGACTGGCGGTTCGCAAACCGATGGCGACTGCAAACCGTCGCGCAATGTCTCATCGTCAATTCCGATGTGGCGATTGGGAGCCTTGAGAGACGGTTCGATTGTATTCCAGTCGTAAACCAGCTCGTCGATTGTCATGCCGACAGTATAAGTAAACAGAACCGAGCGCGGTAGCGCCGGGTACATTTATCGTCACGCCACTCGCGAAAATTCACCCGGCGCTACCGCGCTCGGTTCTGTATACTACGTCCGCCTTTGCCTTTCTCTTAGGAGATCGTTAGCTATCAACGAAGAATCGTTCGCATCCCTACTAGCCTGGCTTTACCCAGACCCCGAAGTAGCCGGGCAAAAGTATGAAGTAATCCGCGCTGGTTTGATCAGGATATTTGTGTCTAAAGGCTTCAGCGATGCGGAGGATCTTGCAGACGAGACGATTAACCGCGTGATGAAGAGGCTGCCTGAGATTCAGGACACATACGTCGGCGAGCCCGCGCGGTATTTCCATGGCGTCGCGCGTTACATAATTCGCGAGATGATGCGACGCAAGGAAGTCGCGGTCGAAGAAGTTCCGGGGTTTACGACCGAGGCGGAAGTTCACAGCGACGAGTACGACTGTTTACAGAAGTGTCTGCGGTTTCTGCCTACAGACAGACGCGAGCTGATTCTCGACTATTACGTCTACGACGGGCGTGACAAAATCGCGCAACACCGGCGGATGGCGAGCGAGCTTGGGATAACGGAAGGCGCGCTACGTGGCCGGGCGCACCAGGTTCGTGGAAACCTTGAAAAATGCATACAGCAGTGTATCGAGCGATTGAAGGCAAACGAAAGTTAGTGTTGGAGACATAGTCAGTAGCGGTGGCTGTAAGTGGGGGAAAATTCTCATCATCAATCAGACGGAAAAAACTGAATTAAAAGACTATCTTCTCGGCAAGCTCAGGGAAGAAGACGAGGAACGGGTCGAAATTAAATTATTGAGTGACCCGGTTTATATCGAAGAGTTTGACGTTGTTGTAGATGAATTAACGGATCGATACGTGGCGGGAGAAGTTCAGGACGCGGAGCGCGAGCAAATGGAGCGGCATTTCTTCGCTTCGCCTGCGCGACGCGAAAAGTTGAGGATTGCCGCGGCGCTGAAAGAGCGCCAACAGAAGAATCGGAGGCGTTGGCTGCCTTCGCTTGAGCTGCGAATTGCGGCTTCGATTCTCATTATCGCCGGGCTGGCTTTCGGAATCTGGTGGGCGCTCAGAGGTGGTGAATCCGAGTTTGAGAAAGGACTGGCCGCGCTGCAAACGGCTTACGCGGGACAACGACCTATCGAGGCGCGTGTCTCGGCGTTGCCGTATTCGACTTACTCGCAAACACGCGGATCCAGCGTTGACGACGGGCGATCCGACAATCTCCGCCGCGCTCAGTTGCATCTCGAGCAAGCTGTAAAAGAAAAACCGACACCCGAAGCCCATCACGCGCTCGGCAAGGTATATTTAGCGCAAGGCAGGATCGACGAGGCTATCAAAGAATTCGAACAGTCGCTCAGCGGAAGTAAAAACCAGGCGCAGGTTTATAACGATCTTGGCGTCGCCTGGCTCGAGAAAGGCGACTACACTCGTAGCATCGACAGTTTCAACAAAGCGCTCCAGCTCGACGGCAATTTGCAGGAGGCGCTCTTCAACCGCGCGCTCGCTTACGAAAAACAATCCCGATCGAACGAGGCGAAGACAGACTGGAACGAGTATCTAAAACGCGACTCGACTTCACCCTGGGCAGACGAAGCACGCCGCCATTTAACCAGGATCAGTTAAACTGGTCGTGATCGAATTTGAGTTTCTTCTCTGTGCAACCTCTGTGTTCTCTGTGTGTCTGTGGTTAAGAAACACCACGGAGACACAGAGAACACAGAGGTTGCACAGAGAAATCCTATCGAATGCATATCAAGACTATCGCGCTCGGCTCCGATCGTGCGTCGAAGATCATGGCCGTGCGCGCCAGCGTCGCCCGTATTGCTACAATCGATCCCGATTGGGCTAACGCAAACGTTATCGCGCGTCGGGTTGAATCAAACGTCCCTTCCATGCCGCTGACTGATTGGCAGTTGATGCAGGGCGCCCAGGAAAGAGCCTTTGCCGTGCGCGACTCGCTCAAGAATCGTCGCCTTGAAGCGGATATCTATGTTGGGTTAGAAGGCGGGTTTCACTCGGTCTCCATCGAGGGCGAGTGGCACACCTTCCTGCGCGGTTGGGCTTACGCGACCAACGGCGAGCGCGGCGCGTTTGGCGCTGCGCCTTCGATTACTGTGCCGCCTGACATCGTCAAGAAGGTGGTCGAAGGTCGACGCGAGTTGGGTATTGTGATAGACGAAGTCACAGGCGGTCGGGATTTACGCAGCAAACAGGGCGCGTGGGGCGTGCTTTCGCGCGATCTGGTGACGCGATCGATGAGTTTTGAGCTGGCCCTGGTCGCTGCTTTTGCACCGTTTTACAATCCGAAATTTTATTCCTGATGAGAATTAACTAAAAACGAGAATGGATGAACTAGTCACACAAGTTAACCATGAAGAACCGCCGCCACAGTCGCGCGGCGCCGGCTGGATAGAAGTGATTGCGGGCTCAATGTTTTCCGGCAAGTCGGAAGAGCTCATTCGCCGTTTGCGGCGTGCGAAGATCGCGCGGCAGAAGGTGCAGGTTTTCAAACCCGAGCTGGATTCGAGATTTTCAGAGAACCAGATTGTTTCCCACTCCGAGATGCGTCACGACTCGGCGAACAGCCGCTCGGCTGCTGAGATAATCGAGAAAGTCGACGCGGACACGGAAGTTGTCGGCATCGACGAGGGACAGTTTTTTGATAACGATCTGGTTGAGGTGGCGAATGCCCTCGCTCGCCGTGGGGTGCGCGTGATCATCGCCGGCTTGGATCAGGACTACACCGGCAGGCCCTGGGAACCGATGCCGCAGCTACTCGCGATTGCCGAGTACATCACGAAGACGCATGCGATCTGCATGAAGTGTGGCCAACCGGCCAATTACTCGCAGCGGACCTTCGAATCGGAAGAGCGCGTCGCGGTCGGCGCCTCAGACAAATACGAAGCGCGTTGTCGCGGCTGCTTCGTTCCCCACGCCGACGCCCCGACAGTGCATTCGAATTAGGCCGCAAAGAGGCACAAAGCACAAAAATCTTTCTCTGTGCAACCTCTGTGTCCTCTGTGTCTCTGTGGTGTGGTTTTACTCGGAATTCATCAACCACAGAGACACAGAGGACACAGAGGTTGCACAGAGAAGAGTGCGATCGAGACTTTTTGTGCAAAGCCTCTCAGCTCAGCATTTTTGTATCTTTTGAACGAAACGTTTTCGCCCGGAAACGACATACGTTAGTGAACCTTCTCTTTTTTAAGGGAGTTCACGTATGAACATCCGCAAAACTTCCCGGCATCAGTGGTTATCGCGCGCACGTCACTCACGCCGTACCCTCCTGATCATCGCCCTGCTTTCGCTACTCGCCGGCGGTGCTAGCTTTCGATTTTTCTATTCTGGAAAGTCAGCCGTCACCACCGGTCTTGAAGCGTTGGTTCATGCTTATGAAGGTCGCCGGCCGCTCCAGGCGCGTATCTCTGGTCTTGCGTATGCCCCCTTTATCTCCCGTAGAGGTGAATCTGACGATTTCGATGCAGTCAATCGGGACCTCGCCGAACGATTGCTGCTAGAAGCGGTAGCTGAGAAACCCACATCTTCAGCACGTCAGGCGCTCGGCCAGTTCTATCTGATGTCGGGAAGTCCCACCAAAGCCACAGTCCAATTCGAAGAGGCCCTGAAGCAGGACAGCAACAACGCATCGCTTCGAAACGACTTTGGCGTAGCCCTCATGGAGATGAGTCACAAGTCTCCCGCCGCTGATTCTGACAACACTTTGCTTTACGCGGCGAAGGCTCTCGAAGAGTTTGAGACCGCATTAAAGCTCGATTCCAAAAGCGTCGAGGCCTTACACAATCGCGCGTTAGTGCTGGACCAACTGAAGCTGCCGCAACAGCGCGACCAGGCATGGCAGGCTTATCTCGCCCGTGAAACGAACCCAGACTGGACGTCGGAAGCAAAACGAACGATTCAAAACCTGTCCCAGCCGAATTCAGAGCGGTTGAACCACACTCAGTTGTTGGAAAGTTTCCTCGCCGCAACTCTCGCCGCCGATGACGAAACGTCGTGGCGTGAGTTGACTCGCAACCAGGAGATGATTACAGAAACGTTCATCCCCCAGGAGCTCACCTACTCTCTGCTCTCTGCGTTGTTGAATAAGAACGCAGACGAGGCGAGGAAACTAACTAATGCCCTGCGCTACGCCGGAAAGCTCGAGCAGGAAAAAGCCGGCGACCCGTTCGTTTCTGAGATGGCTGCTTTTTACTCGCATCTTTCAGTCGGGCAACAAAACCAGCTTCACGAGGCCCACGTCCTGCTCAGGAACGGTTACGCCGAATGCCAGAAAGGCAATTACAACTCAGATCTGTTCGAGCAGTCGCGCAAGTTGTTTCTGCGCGCCGGCGACGTGTTGGAAGCGAAGATCTGTGACTACTGGATTGCTTATTGTCTGAGTCAAAAACCGGACATTGAAAAGAGCACTGAGCTGCTGTCGTCGCTCGCGAAGTTTGCCAAAGCAAAGCATTACTACTGGCTCGAAGGACAGGCGACCGCCTGGATCGCAAACAATCACACAGAGCGGCGCGAGTATTCGAAATCGCTCGAAAGTTACAACGACGCGCTCCCGATCGTGACGCGGATTAACGACGTCTACAACCAGCAAAAGGTTCTCACTCAAACCGGTAACAACTACATGCTGCTCGGTCAGCCCGAGCGTGCCCTGCAATACGACTGGCGGGCGCTGCGACTCATCGATCCGGTGTCAAACAGCGTCCGCCAAACGTGGCGCACTTATCTTTACACCGCTCGCGCACTGGCCGCGCTGGGCTTATATGAAGCTGCCGCGCAATACGGCGCGGCGATGCTCAGCCTGGCGGTGAACGATCCGGCGATGGTGCACTTTTCTTACCGGTATCTGGCCCAGATCAACGGCGGCAAGAAAGATTTTGCGGAAGCATTTCGGCTCGCTTCGGAGAGCATGAAATTTGCGAATACAGTGAAGCTTCGAACCGAATCTTTGTTGCTGCTCGGTCACCTCCAGCGCCAGTCTGGCGCGATTGAAGACGCAGTCAAGAACTACAGCGAGGCGATTGATAACTACAACAAAATAAACCCGGGTGTTTATAAATACGATGCTCTCAAGGGACGTCTGCTCTGTTACCTCGCGCTCAAAGACACCGCGAATTTCGAAGCCCAGCTTCCGATCGTGCTCGAAGAGTTTGAGAAGCAGCGTGAGGACATCTTCGAAGAGCAGAATCGAAACGTCTTTTTCGATCGCGAACAGAACGTCTACGACTTCGCGATCGATCATGAGTTTGAAAAGCACGACTATCTGAGTGCGTTGAATTATTCGGAACAGTCACGCGCTCGCTCGCTGCTCAAGGCGCTAAATGAAAAGAACCCTGAGACCGCTTCTGCCGCGCCGCTGCATCCAGCCGAGTTACAGCGCGGGCTGCCGGCGAACGTACAGGTCTTGCAGTATGCAGTGCTGGACGACAAGCTCGTCGTCTGGCTGGTAACCAACAACAAGATCGATGCTAAAACTAAGAACATTCGCGCTGACGAGTTGCGCGCCCTGGTGACTGAATACGTCAAGGGGATTTCCAGCGGTCCAGGTAAGGCCGACAAGTTGCGAGCCGTCTCGCAGAAACTTTACGACACGTTGATTGGACCGTTCAGCGACGCTCTCGATCCACGTCGTGTGCTCTGCATCATTCCCGACAAGGCGCTGAGTTACGTTCCCTTCGACGCACTCATCTCGCCCGTATCGCAACGATATCTGCTCAGTGAGTTCTCGGTATTTACGTCACCAAGCTTGAACGTCCTCGTGCGCGCTTCGTGGATCGCGAAAGATTACTCGAATGCGAGCGCTGAAACACTGCTCAGCATCGGTAATCCATCTTTCGATCGCGGAGAGTATCCGGAGCTCGACGATTTGCCGGCAGCGGCGCGAGAAGCCACCGGGATCGCGGCTAACTATTCGAAGTCGTACCAGCTCATTGGCCCACAAGCAGTCAAGAACGTTATCGAAAAGCAATTGCCCGGCGCCGACGTAATCCACTTTGCGGGTCACTACGTCACCAACCAGGCGGAGCCGCTCATGTCAAAACTCGTGCTCGCAAAGCAAAAAGGATCCGAGAACGGCGATTTAAGTCTCGGCGAGCTGGTCAACATGAAACTGACGCGCACGAAGCTGGTGGTGTTATCGGCATGTGAGACGAGTGGAAAAGACTACTACAACGGTGAAGGTCTGATCGGAGTCGCGCGAACGTTTTTGCGCACCGGCATTCCGCTCGTAGTCGCCAGCCAGTGGTCAGTCGAATCGGAATCCACCGCGCAACTGATGTTGAAGTTTCACCGTTATCGAAAACTGCCCGGAATTTCCAGTCTTGCAGCCCTGCGTAAGGCACAGCTCGAGTTGCTCGAAGATCCAAACGGTCTTTACAGCGACCCATATTACTGGGCGGCCTTCACCACAGTCGGCGGCTATGCAGATTTCTAAATCAAGCTAAGGAGAAAACGATGCCCCTATCACATAACAACGTAACCGCAACCGTTTCGTTAACAGGCCTGGCACTCGGCTGTTACAACGAATCCACTCAAAATTATGAAGTCGGATTGATCCGGCAAGAGACCCACACTTTGACAATTGAAGTCACTAAAAAACTCGCCGGGGGAGATTCTGTGATGAAGTTTACGCTCGACAAGAATCACCGGATCTTCATTGACGCCGAGAATGCCATCTTGCCGGAGTACCCCATTTACATGGACGGCGAGAATTTCAGTCGTAGTGATGATACCCATGACAAGGAAGACTTCCGGTGGGTGATCGACTTCGAAAAGGAATTGAATAATGGAAACCCGGTCACGTTACAGCGCCCGGAGAAGCTTGTCGTGACGGAGATGTATGTGTCGAAACCGACACTATATGCTGATCGTTTATTGATGTCCGCCGATCCGTTCTCGCTTGTAACAATCGATCCCACCACTAACGGTCCTGTGAACGAAGCGCCGAAAGATTTCGGATTGTTCACCGAGGGGATCAAGGCCGATATCAGATGTCAAAACGGTGGCGCCGTGATCCTTAGAGTCGATGGTCCACAAGGATTTCAGATACACCTTCCGCATGGTTCGGCTGCGCCCCACGAAATCGTTATCGAGAACATTTGCCCGCCGAAGGCAAATGGTACGAATAACGAGGCTAACGGCGAGGAAGCGGCCGGCACGACTGAGGGGGAATCAAATGGCGCTTCCGCTTCCTCTGACACAGAATTTATTCCGTCTGATTTCACTCTGTATTACTCGCTGATTGTCGATACGGACGGAAAAAAGTTTGACCTCAAACGATCGAACCCTGACGAAGAAGGCGAGGGCGCGGTGTGCAACGGCAGTTCTCTCGGATCCCGAGCGAGTCTGTTTCCATTGCCAGCGTCGTCGTCCTAATCGTTCCTCATCCCAAAGGAGCAGATTATGGAATGGAATCTCAAGTTCAACGGAACTCCCGTCACCTTGCAAGTAGCCAATCCGCTTGTAGTACTGCCCGAGATCGCCACGTCTGTGGTACCCGAGGGTATCAAAACAAAGGCGCCAGACGATGCAGGAGACAGTCTCGAGGACTACGATCACCGGCAAAGAGATCGCGAGGTATTTCAAAAAGCAGGTTGGCAATTCGGTGGGTCTGGCTCGCTGGCGGCTACTGTGCCACAGACCAAAGGATCTCGTCCGGGCACTGAAACTCCTCGTCCGGTATTTGTTACGGATACCGGCGACTTTCTGATTGGAACTGACGTCGCTACCGTGCAACTGAACGCGGCTGCTGTGACGACGGAAGCCACAGCGAAAAAAGTGCTCGCTGAAGATGGTCTAACAATACTTCACCAGCTCAGTTTTGCTCCTCATCTTTACGCCGTTCGTTTGCCTTGGAAAGCACCATTGCAAGAGACGATCAATGCGCTGCAGGCAAAGACTCACCGCTACGTCTTTGCAGAGCCCAGCATGCTGCAGCGGATGAGCGGCCGCGAAATGCCCAACGATGCGGATTTCAAGTTCGCGTGGCAGCATGGCGCGACACCAGATAATGGTGGTGGTTTTGGTCTGGATTCGATACCCGCGTGGGAGTTAACTACGGGCAAGAGTGAACAGCGTCCGGTGCGAATAGCCGTCATCGACAATGGTATGGACATCGCTCATGTTGACTTACGAGGCGCTATAGTCGACGGCGGCTTTTTCATTCCTGAAGAGCCAGGTGCGGGTACGGTCACGTTCACTCGTTTTACGCCTGAGATAACAGGCTTTCCGCGCCGTGGTCATGGGACGTTCTGTCTGGGAATGGTGGGCGCAAGGCGGAACAATGGCAACGGAGGCTGTGGAGTTGCTCCTGATTCAGAGCTGATTGCGCTCGCGTGTGCGCACGATCAAACAGGGAACCAGCTCACACTCGCGCGCGCGATCGAGTTTGCAGTTAATCCCAAATCTGTAGATCCTGACGGGCCGGAAACCCTCGGGGCTGACATCATCTCCTGCAGTCTCAGGACGGCAGGTGTACTGGAGACGGTGTTGGAGATGGCGATCAACTCAACTACTTCGGGACGTGGTGGCCTGGGAATTCCGCTCTTCTGGGCGGTTAGTAATTTAAACGACCGGCCTATCAGCGTAGACAAGGTTTGTTCACATGAAACGGTAATCGCTGTTGGCCGTTCGAATCGAGATGGCTTACCGGACGGGTCAGCGTCTGGTCCAGAGCTGGATTTCCTCGCTCCGGGAGTTGATGTTTTAGGACCTACGCAGGGGGAAGACAACATCAAGAACACTGGTACGAGCTTCGCTGCGCCGCTGGCGGCTGGCGTTGCGGCTCTGGTTATGGCTCGTCATCCTGAGTGGCCTGCTAAAAAAATCCGCCAGCGTCTCCAGGACACTTGCGACAAACCGATCGTCGCGGATCGGACCACTATCGGGTTTGGTCGTATTAACGCTCACCGCGCCGTTCAGGAGAATCAAAACGGTAATTGAGATTTCTCTGCGATCTCTGCGGACTCTGCGTTGAATAGCTCTTTAACGCAGAGAACCGCAGAGTCAGGCAACTAACCTCCCATCAACATCGTCTCACCGCGCAAGAAGTCTTCATAATTTCGTTCCTTTAGTCTCCCCGCGGTTGTCTCCCCGGCAATCCACCTTCACTAGGAGTACGACAATGAAGCCTAAGCACCTAACCACAACAACCTTTTTCTGTCTCCTCCTCGCATTAGGACTGTTCATCAACGCCATGGCCCAAAGAGGGCAGGACGCGGCGGCTGAGTCGAATTACCGGCTTTCCGGTCCATACACTCACGGCAATCTGACCGTGTTTCTCGTCCACGGAAAGGATTTGACTAGCAAGACCTTCCTCACGCTTCAGGAAGCTCTCGCGCAAAAGAAGGTCAGGGTTTATGAAACCAAAGACGTGAACGAGCTTGCCATCAGAAATCTTTCGAACCAGGACATCTACGTTCAAGCCGGCGATATCGTGCGCGGCGGCGATCAGGACCGCATGATCTCGATCGACTTTATCGTTCCGCCAAACTCAGGCCGCATGCCGATCGCGGCGTTCTGTGTCGAATCGGGACGTTGGAGCAAACGTGGAAACGAGGAAAATGCGTTATTCGACAGCTCTGAAAACATGATCGCCGGGAAGGATCTCAAGCTCGCGGCTAAACGAGAGCGGTCGCAGGAAGCCGTTTGGAAGAACGTCAGCGTTGCGCAGGAGAAGTTAAGTGCGAACGTTGGCGGCAACGTGCAGGCTACCGCGTCAGCGTCGAGTCTTGAGTTGACGGTTGAGAATGCGAAAGTGAAAGAAAACACGGAAGCCTACATCAAGGCGCTTTCCGGAATACTGCAAAACAAGTCAGACGTGATTGGTTATGTCTTTGCGATTAACGGACACGTCAACAGCGCGGACGTTTACGCTTCACGCGCATTGTTCGCGAAGCTCTGGCCCAAGTTGCTGAAGGCGAGCGCGGTCGAAGCGGTGGCGGAGTTGAATAAAGACGCCGCAGCGTCGCCGGTCGTGAGTGAGGTCGTGCATACATTTCTCACAGACTCAGAGAAGGCGCGGGCCGAAGAGCGACAAGTCACGCGGCGCGTGAAGGTCGTGACGCGAGAAGACGAGAAGAACATCTTCTTCGAAACCCAGGACCGTGCGGCAAACGATGGCTGGGTTCATCGAAACTACATCCGTAAAGAGCAGTGAGATCTTCATCCACAGATTACACAGATAAAAATCCGCGTAATCTGTGGCTAAAAACCGCAAAGGCGAGCGACTGTTCACAAGGTCGCTCGTCATTGCTTTAGGGGTGAGGGGTATGTCGCGCGTGGGGTGTTTATTCAATGCGACGCTTCAATGGTTATGACTTTAGCGGCTCAAACATTTCAGAAATATTTTTAGGCGGTTGGTTAGTGAGGACTTACTCGATTACACGGAAAGAATATTTCTCGATAAACTCGTCGGCGCCAGATTCCCGCACGCCACTCAACTTCAATTCATAATCACCCGGACTCAGAACCTCTCCAGTGATAGTGACCGGAACAATGTACTGCTGGCCCTTGGGTTCCACTCTTAACTCCCCATGGGTCTGCACTGACTTGTTTTCCCGAAACAGCTCAGACTTGTAGTTTCGAAAGCTCGGGTTTGCCAGCTCGAGCTCCAGTTTTAAGTCGTACCCTTTAGGTGGAACGTTCACTCGTGGCGCAGCCGCGGCTGCAAGCGTGACCACAACCACCGGCTCGTCGCGCTGCTGGGCCAAACGCGACTGCGGTCTTCTGTAGCCCAACCAGCACAGCAAAGCTACGCCGAGCAGAACCACGCCTGCGACGCTAAACACCATCACTGGCCGGCCAGCCGCAGGCAACATAGAAAAGGTCAAAGATTTTTTCGCGGGAGCGCTATTTTCGACGTGAGGTATTACGGCGGCGGCTGGATTCGAGTTCACATAGCGTTTCAGCAATTGCCCGAAGCGCAGGTTCTTTTGACGTTCAGCCGTGATCAGGAAGTGAGTCTCAAACTGCCGGCGTTCGTGTTCGGAGAGAGCACCGGCTGCGTATTGATCGATCAACTCTTCTTCAACGAGCAAAAGTTCTTCGTAAGTCTCGGGCGCAGAAAGAACCTGCTCTTCCAACTGCGTTTTGCGATCGGCATCCAAAACGCCCAACAAATAGCTTCTTACCTCTTGTTTGTCAGCGGTGAGATTCAAATTGTGTCTCCGGCAACAGGTACTTCTGATCTTTATGACTGTAGAGCGCCACTTATTTCATCCAAGTGAGCGCTCGATACACTTCTCCACACACTCTTTCAGGCCCATCCGAATACGATAAACCCGAATACGCAAAGCATTTGGAGCGATTCCGAGCTCTTCTGCGAGGGCGCGTCGATGTTCTGTTTCCGCGGGACCAGCCGCGCCGTGATACCGCAGCAGCAGCTCGCGATGCTCTTTGCTTAGTCGCTCGATACAGCGTTCGAGACAACTATATTCCAACTCGATCCGGTCTGGATCGGTTGTTGGAGGCGGCGCAGGCTGAGGGAGTTTCCGCCTCAGGTGTTCAAGATGAACTTTGTTAGCGACGCCGAAGAAGTAGCGTGTGCGGTCGCCGCTAAATTCTTTTTCGATTTCTTTGAGCTTGCTGGTGACGCGGTTAATTGTTTCGTCGGCGAGGTCTTCGGGCTCGACGCACCCGCGCCCGGTGAAGATCTTGATCAGGCTGCGCCTGATTTTCTCGTACTTAAGGGCGGCTTGTTCGCGATCGGAATCAAGCCAATCAAGCAACGCGTCAAAAGCTTCCTGTGACAATTCCCAATCTTTGTTCATTAGACGGCCAGACTTTTACCGAATCGTTCGGATGTGGGAGATAGAACTTCACGGTAGCCGAGACTAATAATGGGAACTACCCTCGTTTTGGTTACGTGCTCAGAACTGAAGGGACGCAAGGATAAAACTAAAGAGCCTGGTAACTCGCAGGCACAGTTAGCCTAATTAGGAGGGCATGTCAACGATAAATTTTATGGGGCAAATTGCCGCACACCCCTCTGCGTAGCCTCTGTGATCTCTGCGTCTCTGCGGTTTACCAGTTATATTCACCGCCGAGGCGCAGAGATCGCAGAGGCTACGCAGAGATCTCAATGCGTGATCTTTGTTGAGTAGAGAATGCCGTACATCGCATCTTTGTGCTGGTCGTAGCCTTTGCCGGTGGTGGCGAGCATTAGGTTGATCATCTGCACCTGACCCAAATACTTCCGGTACGCGAGCCATTGCAGACGTCGGAAGTCGTCGGGCTTTTCGGGATTCGCTTCGCGAAACTGAACACCTGTGAGCCCGTCGATCTCGACCCACTTCAATTCATCAACTTCACCATTCTGCGCGCGCGTCTTCGCTTGATCGTAAAACGCCTGAATACTCGTGTCGGTCGGGAAGTCCGCACCCATCGGCGAGATGTTCACATTCAACGTCGCGCCATCACTGCCGCCGGGCGAACGCCAGACAAACGACTTCGATTCATTTTCGAGCTGGGTCCAGCTTGCCGGCACAGTAAACGACATACCCTGACGGTCCCACTTCACCTGTTGGCCGCCGGAGAGCGCCGCTGTTTGCGCGGCTGTCGGTTGCCCGTGCTCAGCGGATCGCGCGCTGCCGCCGCCTGGCGCGGATGGACCAGAAGAAGCTGAGTTGGAATTCTTGAATTTACCGGCGAGGTTGCAAAGTGAAAGGGCAAAGCCGAGAAGCAGCAGGACCAGTATGTTTTTCATGTTTGTCTTTTACCACAAGATTTGCGGGATTCACATAATAGATCCATCTCGTGTTATCCTATGGCCCTTCCCTTCTTAAACACCCCCTGTAAATAACGTCGCGCGCGAGCGCGAACTATTCGGAGAATGCCATATGAAACACACCGACGTCAGACCGCCGGTCTTTATGCTCGTATTAGCTATCTCAGTATTCGTTATCGCAGCGAGTGGTTGTGCGCGTGGCCCAGTTGCGAATGCAAATGTGAATACCAACATCAACACCAACGTTAATGCCAACGTCGCCGCCAACACGAACATCAACGCCAACACCGCGCCCTCAACATTGTCGGCGCGCGAGCCGGACGCCTACAAGGCCACGATCGTCTTTACTGCCGAAACTGAAGGAGGCGACAAAGCCCTCGGTATCCCAACGCTCTCCGCCGAAGTTGCGAAGAGCGGCAGCGATCGTCGTCTTTCGTTCAAGCTTCCAGACGGCTCTGATCTGATCTACCTGGAGCACGCAGGCGTTCAATACGGCATCGCGCCCGCGCGCAAGCAGTATGCAGAGCTGACACCGGAAGCCACGGGCTTTCAAATTCACAAGCTGATGACGCCGGGTCAACTCGTGGCGTACCTCGATAGACTTCAGGGCATCGAATTCGTCGGCGAAGAACAACAGGCGGGTCGAACAGCACTGAAATATCGCTACGCGAAAACCGCGGAAACAAAAACATCGGCCGGCGAAGTCCATACAGAATCGTTTATCTACGTCGATAAAGACACGGGATTGCCGCTGCGCGCGGAACTTTTCAGCGAAGCGAGTGGTAATGTACAGGGAGTCAAAGGCGCGAAGGTCGTCGCAGAGATGCGCGACATTCAAACGAACCCCGATCCGAGTCTTTTCGAAATACCAGCGGGCATGAACAAAGTTTCGGAGCAGCAGGTGCGCGCGCAAGTGAACGCAGTGACAAACACGGTTGCGGCAGTGCTCAGAACGCTTTTGCAGAACATGAACACAACGCCGCAGCCTTCGGCTTCGCCGACTGCGTCAGCAACTGTGTCACCTGCGACCAGTCCAAGCCCGAGATAAACACAGAACCGAGCGCGGTAGCGCCGGGTAGGTAAAAAAACATGAAATACGTTGCCATTCTCCTAATCGGAATTTTGCTCGGCGGCGGTGCTGCGGTTTACTTCCTCGGCACGCCGTCGGCGAAGGCCGCGCCCGGTCACGCGATTAAGCCGCCTGACCAAAGTGGAAATCAGCCGGGCGCGGTTGTGATCTCGTTGGAGCAGAGTTTTATCGACGCCGTGCTCGCGACGACGTTCAGCGGGCTCGGTACGCCAACGTTTCAGCTCGGGCAATCGCGAAATGGTGACGAGCGGATCGACCACGCGCTGTTTCAAGGCGGCTGCACAAACTCGATCACGCTCCTGCCGGAAGGCAGCGGCGTGAAGACGGGTGTGGAGTTTCGCAACGGCAACGTTTATGCGCCGATGGCGTTTACGGGAAGCTACAACCTCGCTGGCAGTTGTATGCAGTTCAAGGGTTGGGCCCAGAACAAGATCAAATTGTCGTTCGATCAGGCGAAGCAGACGGTTTTCGGATACGTCGACGTCGAGGGCGTGAACCTCGAAGGCGTGAATCCGGTCGCGAATACGTTCGTGACTGTGTTTGTGCAGGGCGCGATCAATCAGAAGGTGAATCCACTCGTGCTCGTGAGTGAGCCGCAGTTGTCGTTGCAGATTCCGGTGAAGGCGAGCAACGGCGCGGTCAAGGCAACCGCGAAAGACGTGCGCGCCGAGATCCTTGATGGATCGTTGAAGCTTTATCTGACTTATGAATTCAGTGGGGTAAAGGGTCAGGGGACTTAGAATCCGTGTAATCAGTGGCTGTATTCGCGAGCATTCGCTGGCGCTCAAAGTGTTCTGCGATCTCTTCGGCGGTCTTTCTGCCAACGAAAGGTGTCAGCTCCGAAACACCCGCGCGTGAGATTCTTTGTATCGATCCGAAGTGCCGCAACAGCCTTCCTTTCCGTTTATCTCCAACACCAGGAATGGCAGTTAATTCGGAAGTGAAGTCGCGCAGCTCGCGGCGCTTGCGATGATAAGTAACCGCGAAACGGTGCGTCTCGTCGCGAATCATTTGCAGCAGACGGAGTATCAACGAGTGTGAGTCGAGATAGATCGGCTCGTCCTCACGACCCTTCATCAGTAGGTACGCAACGTCATTATGTCTTTGAGGTGGTTTTACAATTCCGACCATCGGAATCGCCTCAAGCCCGAGCTCGCTCATCGCACTCCCCGCTGCATTCAACTGCGCTTTGCCACCGTCAATCATGATCAGATCGGGTAGCGGCTTTCCTTCTTCCAGCAAGCGCCGATAACGCCGCGTCACAACCTCATTCATCGACGCAACGTCGTTTGCGCCTTCAACACTTCTGATTCTGAACTTCCGGTACTCGGAACGATTCATCTTGCCGTTGTCGCACACGACCATGCCCGCGACGTTCTCCGCGCCCTGAATGTGCGAGATATCAAACGACTCGATCCGCGCAGGAAAGTGCGGCAGCTCCAGCGTCTCCTGCAACTCCTCGAGCACGAGCTTCATGTCGGGCTTGAGAATCCGGAAGCGCTGCTCAAACGCGAGCTTTGCATTTTTGTCGACGAGATCGATCATGTCGCGTTTCTCGCCGCGTTGCGGATCGTAGATTTTGACGCGCCGGCCTTTTCGTTTCGTGAGCGCTTTCTCGAGCAGCTCGCGATCGCTGAAATCAACCGGCACGTAGATCTCGCGCGGCACGTAGTCTGACGCGTAATACTGCGACAACACGTCGCTCAGAAACTCAGCCGGATCGAAAGCGTCTTCAGGCAAGTCTTCCCAGAAAAACTCGCGCCGCCCGACGATGTTTCCTTCGCGCATCGTGAAGAGTTGCAGCGCGAGTCGTTGTCCTTCGCGGTAGTAACCGAAGATGTCGACGTCGCTTTCGGAAGTGGTCGCCATCTTCTGCTGTTCCGAAAGTCTCATCACGGTTTTGCGCAAATCGCGATACTTCGCCGCGAGCTCGTAGCGCGTCGCGTCCGACGCCTCCAACATGCGCGACTCGAGCTCGTCCGCAAGTTCTTCTTTGCGTCCTTCAAGCAACAATCTCACGTCGCGCACGGCTTCCTGGTATTGTTCCGGCGTGCACAGTCCCTTGACGCACGGGCCGAGGCAGCGTTTGATGTGATACTCGAGACACGGTCGCGGCGCCTTGCCATCGATCTCGATGTCGCACGTGCGCAGTTGAAACGTCCGGTTAATTAAATCGATAGTCCGGCGCGCGAGACTCGCCGGCAGGAACGGACCGAAATACAGCGCGCCATCGCGTTGAATGCGGCGCGTGATCACAACCTTCGGAAACGGCTCGTTGATCGTGAGTTTCAGGTGCGGGTACGACTTGTCGTCCTGAAGCTTGATGTTGTAACGCGGCTTGTGCTGTTTGACGAGGGACGCTTCGAGAATTAATGCTTCAACTTCGTTGTCGGTGACGATGAATTCGAGATCCGCGATTTGACCGACGAGTGCGTCCGTCTTCCGGTCGAACGGCCGCGCGCGAAAATACGAGCGGACGCGGCTGCGCAGGTTCTTCGCTTTGCCAACATAAATCACCTTTCCCGCCGCATCTTTGTGCAGGTATACGCCGGGCGAGGTCGGGACTTCTTTCAGTTTCTCCTCAATATTCACGATGTTTGGATGCTATTTTAACTGAGGCAAATGCATTTTCCACTTACGCTCCCGGCAGACAAACCGTTTGACGCCGCCGGCTTCGGGCTGAACGCCGTCGATCACCTGATCGTGGTCCCAGAGTATCCCGCGTTCGATACAAAGATGCGGCTACTCGATCACAAGCAGTCCGCGGGCGGTCAAACGGCGACGGCGATGGTGGCGCTGCGGCGTCTGGGGTTGAAGACTGCTTACGCCGGAAGGTTCGGATCCGATCCGGAAGGGCATTTCGGTTTTCAGACAATGAGCGACGAGGACGTCAACATCGATTACGCGGAGATCGTCGAAGGCGCAAAGAACCAGGTCGCATTCATCACGATTGACGTGCGCAGCGGCGAGCGGACGATCGTGTGGGATCGCGACGACAAGCTCGCCTACGCCGCCGAAGAAGCGCCGGTTGAGTTTGGAGCGCTGGGAAAGGTCTTGCATCTCGATGGTCACGATCCGCCAGCGTGCGCGCGCGTCGCAAAAGCTGCGCGTGAGACAGGGACGATCGTGTCGGCGGATATCGACAACGTCTACGACGGTTTGCCAGAGCTGCTGCCTTTGATCGATATCATGATCGGATCGAAAGAGTTTCCGGGTCGTGTGACTGGAATTCACGACACCCGTGAAGCTCTCGTTGAATTGAAGCACCGATACGGTTGTGCCCTCGTGGGCATGACAATCGGTGCGGACGGCGCGGTGGTTTATCACGAAGGTAAGTTCATCGAATCGCCGGGTTTTGCAGCGCCGGGCGGTTGTCGCGACACGACGGGTGCGGGCGACGCATTTCACGCCGGCTTTCTTTACGGCTTTCTCAGCGGCGAAGATCTCGAAACGAGCATGAAACTCGGCAACGCTGTCGCCGCCATGAAGTGCAGCGCCCTCGGCGCCCGCACCTCATTACCAACGAAGTCAGAGCTTGATCAATTTCTTTTGAGTTCTTCTCTGTGAAACCTCTGTAAATCACCACAGAGACACAGAGAACACAGAGGTTGCACAGAGAA
>DASYFE010000219.1:0-13452 GCA_036498585.1 Pyrinomonadaceae bacterium
TTCTCTGTGCAACCTCTGTGTCCTCTGTGTCTCTGTGGTTGACGATTGCTTAGGAAAAACAACCACAGAGACACAGAGGACACAGAGGTTGCACAGAGAACGACATGTATGACGTTTTAACCACAGATTGCACGGACAAAATCCTTCGGATCTACGCGATGCCTGAAGGTCTCAACCCCGTCGATCGCAATCACGGGAATGTCGTACTTATATTTTCTGAGCAGCTCCTCATCAGATTCGATGTTCACCTCTTCAAAAGTGAACTGATCGCTGCACCCGGCGCTCATGATTGCCACCTTCGCTTCATCACAAAGATGGCATCCGGGACGCGAATAAATGATGACGTGTATTTTCGACATCGATACTTCTTGCCAGAAGGTTAATGAATTATGTATAAATAACGCCGCCGACCATATTATATTTTGTTTTGTTAGGTGCGGCGCTCTTCATGTTTAAGCTAATAATTCGTTTTACTGCGCAGAGAGGAATCCCTGTAGGCGAAGTTGTATAACTAGCCCTCTGTTAGTAAAGTCGAAGTGTACCCGCGGAAGTTCGCACACCTGGCAATTCGGAACTGATTTTGACGGAGGTCTGGACTTGGATAGTCAAGCCGATCAATTGTCTGCCCCCAGTGTAAGTGGCGTAAGTGCGGCAACACCGCGCGCCGCCGCGGCGCCGGCCAAACCCGCGGCGCCTGCTGCCGTCGTGGAAACAAGCTCCGATCCTCCTGTCAACAAGATGCGACGACGCATCGTGTGGGCTACCGTCGCCGGCGCGCTCACGACGTTCTTCCTGATGTTCGTGCGGTTCTTCCTGCCGCGCTCGATTCTCGAACCTTCCAGCATCTTTCGTATCGGAGCGCCTGCCGACTACGCTATCGGCGTCGATACAAAATGGCAGCAGCAGTATCGCATCTGGGTGACGAGAACGTCTGACCGCCTCTTCGTCATCTATGCGCGCTGCACGCATCTCGGCTGCACGCCCGACTGGAAGGCCAGTGAAAATAAATTCAAATGCCCGTGCCACGGTAGTGGCTACGACAGTGAGGGCGTCAACTTCGAAGGACCCGCGCCGCGACCAATGGATCGCGCGAAGGTAGCTCTCGACGCTGAAGGACAAATTGTCGTCGATGTCGGCACGCTCTTCGAGTGGCCGAAAGGCGAAAAGGGTCATTTCGACGATCCCGGCGCTTTTATTAGCGTCTAGCAACGGATTGAACCGGATGGACAACGATCCAAAAGAGACAAAACAACTGACGACCGGCGAAGAAGGCGACAATCGCAGCCTGATGGAGCGGGTCAAGGAAACCGGCGGATCGCTGAAAGAGCGCGCGATCGAAGAGGCGAAGGAGTACAAGGATCCGCAGGATACGCAGCTCTGGAAGTCGATCTTCCGCGTCTCGCACGATCGCTCCGACCCGCGCAACCGCTCGCTCGCGATTCTTTCAAACGTCTTTCTGCACCTGCATCCCGCGAAGATCAATCGCGACGCGGTGCGCTACCCGTTCACATGGGGCATGGGTGGAATAACGTTCTACCTGTTCATCGTGCTGACGTTTACCGGGGTGTTGTTGATGTTCTACTACCACCCCACGAAAATCGACGCATTTCGCGACATTCTCTATCTCGAACACGACGTACCGTTCGGCAAGTTACTCCGCAATATGCACCGCTGGGCCGCGCACTTGATGGTGATCACGACCTGGCTGCACATGTTTCGCGTCGTGTTGACGGGTTCTTATAAGCGGCCGCGCGAGTTTAACTGGTGCGTCGGCGTGGTGCTGCTCGTGTTGACGTTGTTGTTGTCGTTCACAGGATATCTGCTGCCGGACGATCAACTCGGCTTCTGGGCGGTAACCGTGGGAACAAACATGGCGCGCGCAACGCCGATGCTGGGTCACGAAGGTCCGTTCGGACCGCAGTTAGGATTGACTGCTTACAACGACGTGCGCTTCGGGCTGCTCGGCGGATCGATCGTCGATTCGAACGCGCTACTGCGCTCATACATCTGGCACTGCATCGGTATTCCGCTCGTCGCGTCGATATTTATGGCGGTGCACTTCTGGCGCATCAGGAAAGACGGAGGCATCTCCGGCCCAGCGCCGGTGATGCTCGAGTCAGAGATCAAAGCGGTAGCTAAGAAGAAATGATCTCTGCGTAACCTCTGCGTTCTCTGCGCCTCTGCGGTGAAGAGAACAGTTAACCGCAGAGACGCAGAGGACGCAGAGGTTACGCAGAGAAAAGACACAATGCGAAGATTCATCAACAAGTGGACCATTCTCGTAGTGCTCCTGGTGATCGTCGCGCTCTGGGCGATAAACGTCAAGGATTGGCACCAGTTGTGGATCGTCTCGTCGGCGCCGGATAACATTCCGATCGTCGCCATGCTCTTCCTCGTGCCGATCTTCACCTGGATGGGCATCAGGCAGGCAGTCGCCAACGATCGACTCATCGAAGAGCTCGAAGCAGATCCCAAGCTGGCGAAGACGCACCATCGCAAAGTCGAGCCGTGGAGACCGGGTTGGGCGCGGGAGCTGCACGTTTGGCCCTACCTCGTTCGAATTGAATTTCTGGCCACCGTGATCGTCACGGTGGTTCTTTTTGTTTGGTCCATCACGCTCAACGCGCCGCTCGAAGAGCCTGCAAATCCGAATCTGACGATGAATCCGTCAAAAGCGCCGTGGTACTTCCTCGGCCTGCAGGAAATGCTGGTCTACTTCGATCCGTGGATCGCGGGCGTCGTGATGCCTTCGATCATCATGGTCGGCTTGATGGTTTTCCCGTACGTCGACTCGAATCCACTCGGCAACGGTTACTACACCTTGCGACAACGTCGCTTCGCGCTCTGGATGTTTGGCGCGGGCTTCCTGATGTGGATCCTTTTGATCGTGATCGGCACGTTTATTCGTGGCCCGGGCTGGATCTGGTTCTGGCCGGGACAGACGTGGGATCACAACGCAGTCGTGTTCGACAAGAACGTCGACCTGCACGACATGATCGCAACAAGCTCGGTGGGCAAAGCTCTACATCTCGGCTTTCTCGCCGCAAATCCCTTCAAGTTTATCTTCGGACTGCTCGTGGTCAGCGGCTTTTATCTGGTAGGCGCGCTCTTCTTTCACTGGCTGATGACGGTCGACTTCAAGAAGATCAGACTGCCGCGTGGGTTTAGTTTAACTGAGCTTCAACGCGCCCTGTTTCCGAAGAACGGATTCGAACAAAAGCTTTTGGCGCGCACGAGCCTGCTGCAATACCTGACATTCCAGTTTTTCGCAGTGAGCGTGTTGCTGGCGTTGCCGGTCAAACTCATTTTGCGTCTTGCTCTAACCATCAAGTATGTGTGGGTAACTCCCTGGTTCAACATATGAGGAGCGTGGAGGGAAGATCATAGTGGCTGAATCACCGGAGCCTCGCGAGTCATTAATCAAAAGAGAAGCGGATCTGCCGGCTGCGGACCCGATCGCCAGCAAGTCGACCAGCGGCTGGATGATGGTGAGCGCGCTGCTGCTGACGATTTCGATTGCGTGGGCGCTTTACGACGAAGCGTTTGGTCAACGTCCGTGGAAGGGAATGCAGCGAGAGTTTGTCGCGCGCTACACGCGCTATCTCGACAGCATCAAAAACGACGCCGGTAAGACCGAAACGGAAGTCAAAGAAAGTCCCGAATATCAACAACTGGATGCCGATGAAAAAGCGGCGCGTGCGCAGGTTCAGCCAGAGGTTGATCAAATCACGGCGGATGTAAATCTCGTACAGGACAAACTCAACGCGATTACCGACACCTTTCAAAATCAGCGTGGTCGTCTGACAGTCATCAATTACAACGTTGAAACCACCGAAGGTAAAAAGAAGGATAGTTGGCGCCGAGAGGCTGAAAAGAAGAGAGCGGAACAGGTAACAGTCGAGCTTCCTTCGGATGACGGAAAGTCAGTTAAAAAAGAGAAACTCAACTACGCTCAGCTTGAAGACCTTTACAATCAGCTCCGTGAGCAAAAGGCCGTAGGTCTCGGTCGCAAAGCGGATCTGCTGAAAACGCCATCCGAGCTTGCGAAGAAACGTGACGATTATTTGAAGAACCATCTGATCGGACTTGGCCCAGCAGCTATCGAGGGCTTGAAGACCAAGATGGCCAATTACGATTACTCGATCCTCGGCCATCAGATCAGTGTCAACGCTTACAACATCGTCGACCGTTGTGAGGTCTGTCACGCCGGCATTCGCGAGCCACTCGAGCTCACGCCGGCGAGCATGAAGACCAAGAACGGCAATGAGGACGCGATGTCGCGCGCGTTTGTCAGCCACCCAAACAGAGAGATCCTTCAGCTACACAATCCCGAGAAGTTTGGTTGCGCGAGTTGCCACTGGGGCAATGGCCGCGCGACGACGAGCGAGATGAAGGGACATGGCCGGCACCGTTTCTGGCTGTGGCCCATGTTTGAGAAAGAGAATACGGAAGCCGGTTGCCAGCAGTGTCACGCGAAAGATCGAGTGACACAGGGCGCTGAGACTCTGAATCTCGGTCGCGATCTTTTTGCACAGCGCGGCTGCATGGGTTGTCATCGTTATGAAGGCTTCGATCGCGAGAACGATGCGCTCGCGTCGACGCACGCGCAGATGGGACAACTCCAGGATCAGATCACCGCGAACGAGAAACAGATCCTGACCGACACAAAGGCGACTGAATCCGACAAGGTAAGTGAAGACGAGGTTAAGAAGCTTTTGGCCCATGCCGAGAGCCTGCGTGTGACGAACAGTCTGCTAGCCGCGCGTATGGATCAGTTGAACCTGCAAGCGAAGTATCAGATGCAGGACGTGAAGAAGGTTGGACCAAACCTGAAAGACGTTCGCGTCAAGCTGCGCAAGGAATGGATACCGGTCTGGCTCGAGAACCCGCAGGCCTTTCGTCCGGGCACGAAGATGCCGACGTTCTGGCGCTTCGGCACATTGCCTGAAGGTACGCCCGGCGCACACATGCGCGACAAAAACGGCGCGGATCAGATCCAGGCTATCGCTGCGTATTTGTGGCAAGAGGGCTCCGACACGAAGCTGCCGACACAGGCGCAGGGCAACGCCGGACACGGTAAAGAACTTTTCGAGGGTCGTGGATGTCTCGCCTGTCACTCGATTGGTGAAGGCGACAGCAAGATCGGTGGCGACTTCGCTGCAAACCTTACCCGCGTCGGTGAAAAGGCGAACTTCGATTACATCGTGCGCTGGATTCACAATCCACGCGAGCGAGTTGCGCCTTACTGTCCAAAAGAAAAACGTGATCTGACGCCTGACGATTACGCGAAGAAGAACCTGCCATTCCAGTTTGACACTGAGCTGCACTCGCGCTGCCCGAACGACGGCGCCGAGCTGCAGGTGCAGAACATGACGGTGATGCCAAACTTCCGGCTCTCAGAGTCGGACGCGCGCGACATCGCCACGTATCTCTTCTCGCTCTCGTCGCCTCCGAGTTATGCATCCGCAGCGTTTGTTGATGATGCAAACCTGAAGGAAAAAGGACGTCTCCTGATCAAGCAGTATGGCTGTGCGGGTTGTCACGAAATCAGGGGCTTCGAAGACGAGCAGCGCATCGGTAAAGAGTTGACCGTCGAAGGCGCAACTCCGATCGAGCGTCTCGACTTCGCGCTACAAACGAAGCACGCGGAAGAAGGTTTAGATCCACTGAAGCTGCGTCCCGATGAGAAAGAAGAGAAACCCTGGTACAACCACAAGGGTTTCTTCGAACACAAGATCACGCAGCCGTCGATCTACGACGAGGGCAAAGAGAAGGATCCGAAGGATCGCCTGCGCATGCCGCAGCCGTATCTGACGCCGCAGTGGCGCACAGCGCTCACGACGTTCCTGCTGGGCAGCGTCGGCGCGGAAGGCTCAAACGTACCGAGCTCGCTCTTCTTCAATCCGCAGGACCAACGCCGACAGGACATTCAAAACGGCTGGTGGGTGATTAAGAAGTACAACTGCATGGGTTGTCACCAGGTTCAGGTCGGACAGCGATCGGTGGTGATGGACTTGCCGTTCTACCAGACGCCGGAGGGCAAAGATATGTTGCCGCCGCGACTGACCAGTGAAGGCGCGCGTGTCGATCCGACGTGGTTGCTGCGATTCCTGCACGATCCGTCGTTGAGTGGTGAGAAGACGCCCGAGCAGGCGCAACAGATCGCGGCGTTGCCGTCACCCAGTCCGCAAGCTACTGGTTCGCCGCAGCCAGGCGCGAGCCCGGCTGCGAACAATGTGACTGGGCATTTGTTGCCGCAACCCGGGTTGGATCGGAATGGCGTGCGTCCGTATCTACAGTTCCGCATGCCGACGTTCAACTTCTCACCGAACGAGTTGCAGATGCTCGTGCGGTTCTTCATGGCGGTGTCTGGCCAGCAGGACCCGTACATCAAGGAGCCCCTCCTGCCGTTGACGGCGCAGGAGCGAGTGCTCGCGCGGCAGTTGTTTACGCTAGGTACGCCGTGTTTGAAGTGTCACATCACGGGCGATCCGTCGCATGATGCGAAGGCGATTGCGCCAAACTTCCTACTGGCGTCTGAACGTTTGAAACCTGACTGGACGTTCCGCTGGTTATTGGATCCGTCGCAGATCAGTCCGGGAACGGCGATGCCGAGTGGCCTGTTCCGCAAAGAAGGCGATCACTGGGTGGCGAATTTAGCTTCGCTGCCGCCCGCGGCGACGGGCTACGAAAACGATCACGCGCGATTGCTGGTGCGCTACATGTTCCTGATGAATTCGGATGAGCAGCGACAGTTGCTGGCGGCGGGTCCGGCGACGACCGCCGCGCCGACAGCAGCGACGACGCAAAATCACGCGCGTGCGAAGAAGCGATCGAATCACGTGCGCATTCGACGTCGCGCGGCGTTGGGAACTTATGCAGCGCGAATGTTGAGAGCAATGTGAGCGTCAGATTTCGAGGTCAGTTTTTGAACAAGATTACAAGATAATCAGGATTTACATGTTAATCCTGATAAATCTTGTGAATCCTGTAAACAACTACGTAAACCATAGCGCGCGCTCCGTGTTGGCACGGCTTCCGTGCTACAGTTATTGAGAAAGTTATCTTAGTTTGGAGGAGTTGATCATGAATAAGCAGACAAAAGTCTGGCTTGTGTTATCGATTGCACTGTCTCTGCTAGCTCTTGGCTCGGCTTGTAGCAATAGTGGTGGCGACAATAAGGGCGGACCGAGCACTAACGCCACAGCCGAAGCAGGACCCTACAGTGGTCCAACGGGGACCATTTCCGGCGTAATCTCATATAACGGCACACCCCCGGCGCCAAAGAAGATCGACACGACCGCCGATCCAGTCTGCGCCCAGAAGAGTCCGAATTTGATGACCGACGACACTGTGGTTAAAGACGGCAAGGTCGCCAACACATTTGTTTACATCAAGGAAGGCACCGTCGAAGGCGGTAAGAAGATCGGTGATTATTCCTGGACCACTCCGACCAGCGAAGTCCAACTGGATCAGAATGGCTGCCACTACGCCCCACACGTGCTGGGCGTAATGGTCAATCAGAAACTCAAGATCACAAATAGTGACGCCACCCAACACAACATCCACCCGACACCGAAGTTGAACCAGGAGTGGAACCAGACGCAGGCCAACGGCGCGCCTCCAATCGAGAAGGCCTTTACGCGCTCGGAAGTGCTCATCCCCGTGAAATGCAATCAGCATCCGTGGATGAAGGCCTACATCGGCGTGTTGAAGCACCCGCTGTTCTCAGTGAGCAGCGACACTGGCGCGTTCGAGATCAAGGGCGTTCCGGCGGGCAAGTACACCGTGGTCGCGTGGAGAGAAGGCGGCGCGAACGGTGAAGAGAAGACGATGGAAGTGACCGTACCGGCGAATGGCAGCGCAAAGGCTGACTTCTCGTTCGGTGGAGCGGCCACCAGCTCGACGAAGCCGTCGTTGCAGATGATGCCGGCGCTCGAACTGCCGGTGATGAAGCACTAAAAGTCTTTATCCGCAGATTACGCGGATTGTTGTAGGAATCTGCGTAATCTGTGGACCAGAATACACGAATGAACCGGGGTCTTAATCGATTTGCTATTTTCGTCGCTTGCGCGACGTTTTTCTTAATTATCGCCGGGGCGCTCGTTACCAGTCACGACGCGGGACTGGCGACACCCGACTGGCCGCTTTCAAACGGGCAGTTCTTTCCGAAGATGGTCGGTAACCTGTTCTGGGAACACGGTCACCGCATGGTCGCGACTACCGTCGGCATGCTGACGATAGTGTTGATGATCTACATCCTTGCAAAAGAGAAGCGCGACTGGGTGCGCAAGCTCGGCATCTTCGCGTTACTTGCCGTGATCGCGCAGGGATTGCTCGGCGGCTTGACTGTAAAACTGATGCTGCCGCTCGCGGTCTCGACTGCTCATGCGACGCTCGCGCAGCTCTTCTTTTGTACGACCGTGAGTCTCGCGGTTTTCACGTCGAAAAGCTGGATGGCGGCGAAGCCATTGCCGGAAGAGAAGGGAACACTGCCGCTGCGATACCTTTGTACAGCGGCGCTCGTCACGATCTTTCTGCAACTGGTTATCGGTGCGACGCTGCGTCACTCGGCAACCTGGGATCAGCACCTGCCGATGCACCTGGTACTGACGCACATCGGCGGCGCAGTGGCGGTGACGATCGCGCTCGGCATGGCGACGTTTACGGTTTTGCAAAGACACAAGGACGAGAAGTTCCTGGCGCGTCCGGCTTTGATCGCGCTGGTGTTGTTATTCGTGCAGTTGTCGCTCGGGATTGTGGCTTACGTCACGCGTCTGAAGTCGCCGGAAGATCCGCAGCCGCTCAATCCGATGATCTCGATCACGGTGGCGCATGTTGCGTGTGGCGCGCTCGTGTTTGTAAGCACGATTATTTTGACGTTGCGGACGTATCGAGTTCTACCGGCGCGCGTCAGTTTGGAAGAAGAGTCGTTTTTACAAGATTACAGGATTGGACAAGATTTACATGTCAAATCCTGAGTAATCATGTGAATCCTGTAAAAGATTGTCTTTATGGAAGAGTTTGCAATTGATCTTCGCAGTTCGGCGGTCGCCGTGGTTGAGCGGAAGTCTTTGTCATTCCGTGAACGCATGGCGGCCTACGCTGAGCTGACCAAACCGCGCATCACGTTTCTGATCGTGCTGACGTCCGCGGCCGGCTTCGCGCTCGCATCGCGTGCGGCGATCGACTATGTCGCAATGTTCCGCGCGCTGCTCGGCATCGCCCTGTTGTCTTCAGGTATCGCCACGCTGAACCAGTACGCCGAACGCGATCTCGATGGCCTGATGCGTCGCACCGCAAATCGTCCATTGCCTTCGGGCAAACTAGCGCCATGGGAGGCGCTCGCCTTCGGCGCAGGCATCACGATCCTGGCGGAGATCTATTTGCTCGTGCTCGTGAATCCACTGAGCGCGCTACTCGGGCTGACAGTGATCGCGGGTTACGTCTTCGCTTACACACCTTTGAAAACGCGGACAACGTTATCAACACTCGTCGGCGCGTTTCCCGGCGCGGTTCCGCCACTGATCGGCTGGACCGCTGCGCGCGGCACACTCAGTCTCGAAGGCTGGGTACTCTTCGCAATTCTTTTTCTCTGGCAGTTCCCACACTTTCTGGCAATCGCGTGGATGTATCGCGAAGACTACGGTCGCGCCGGCATCCTGATGCTGCCCGTCGTCGAGCCCGACGGCCGCGTCACCGCGCAACAGATCGTCGTCTACACGCTGATGCTGTTGCCTGTCAGTCTGCTGCCAACCGTGATGGGAATGTCAGGACGGGTTTACTTCGTGGGAGCAATCGTGCTCGGGTTGGGTTTTCTCTACAGCAGTCTACGAGCGGCATTTTCGATGTCACGACAACAAGCGCGGCGCTTGCTACTGGCGTCAGTACTCTACTTGCCGCTGCTGTTTCTCTTGATGGTTTTGAATAGATAGGCCGCAGCTTTAAATACAGATCTGAACTTAGCAAAAGGAGATCGTAACCGATGGGACGAGTTCTTGCGGTTATTATCTGGATTATCACACTGCTTTCAGTGCTCTTGTTCGTGAGCGGTAAGTGGTGGTTTCCAGCGGCTATTTCGGAGCATGCTCCAGCCCTCGATCGCCAGTTTTTGATCACGATAGTGGTGGTCGGCATTTCTTTCACTGCTGCACAAATCGGTCTCGGCTGGATGGTGTGGAAGTATCGCGACACCGGCTCGAAGAGCGACCGCGCCACTTATTCGCACGGCAGCAATCGTCTCGAAGTGCTTTGGACCGTCATCACCGCCGTGGTCTTCATTACGCTCGGCGTGATGGGCCAGAGCGTTTGGGCGTCGCTCAGACTGCATGACGCGCCGGCAGGTTCCTACACGGTTGAAGTAGTCGCGCAGCAGTTTCAATGGAACTTCCACTACGCGGGCAAGGACAATAAGTTCGGTCGCACCGATCCGCAGCTAATCGACGACAGCGCGCTGAACTTCGTCGGTCTTGATGCGCAAGATCCTGCTGCAGCAGACGACTCGGTGACGGCGGCCCTCGTGATTCCAGTCAACCGTCCGGTTGAGCTGCGCCTGCGATCGAAAGACGTGATTCACAATTTCTGGGTACCGCAACTGCGCTTCAAACAGGACCTTGTTCCGGGCATGGAGATCAAGGTCCACTTCACTGCGAACAAAGTCGGAAAGTACGAGTTGGCGTGTGCTGAGCTGTGTGGGCAGCTTCACTTCAAGATGAAGAGCTACATGCTCGTGCTGCCTGAAGCAGACATTCAGGCGCTCCAGGCTATGCCGCAGGAGCAGTTTCAGGCGCGCGTCGCTGAGCTGCTGAACCAACACCAGTTGCCAAGCTATTAAGATGTTTTTCTCTGCGTTACCTCTGTGTTCTCTGCGCCTCCGCGGTTTCATAAGCAAGATCACCACAGAGGCGCAGAGAACGCAGAGATAACGCAGAGGAAACGACGACGAGGAGATGATAAATGTCAGCTGAGACTCACGAGGTTCACCGGCACCCGGCGCCGACTGGCTTCATACGGAAGTACATCTTCAGCATTGACCACAAGGTCATAGGCATCCAGTACATCATGCTCGCGCTGGCCGCCGTGCTGGTCGGCATGATCATGTCGCTGCTGATGCGTTTGAACTTGTCATGGCCGGGTACAAGTTGGCCCATTCTGGAGACACTGTTTCCGACGGGCGCGCCGGGCGGCGTGATGACTCCCGAGTTTTACCTGTCGCTGGTGACGATGCACGGCACGATCATGGTGTTCTTCGTGCTGACGACCGCGCCACAGGGCGGCTTTGGCAACTACTTCCTGCCCATCCAGATCGGCGCCGAAGACATGGCGTTCCCATACCTGAACATGCTTTCGTTCTGGGTGACGCTGGTCGGTTTCATCGTCATCCTGCTCGCGATCGTCGTCGAAGGTAATGCGTCACTCGGACAGGCGTTCGCTGCTCTCGGACCATCATTCACGGGAGGCAGTGGCACGGTTGGTCCAATCGGCGGGTGGACCGGATACGCACCGTTGAGTGCGCTCGGCAAGATTGCCGGTCCGGGCCAGGGCGCGGGCATGAACCTCTGGGTGATCAGTATCGCGATCTTCTGCGTCGGCTCGTTGCTGGGTGCGTTGAACTTCATCACCACCTTGCTCAACATGCGTACGAAGGGCATGTCGCTGATGCGCATGCCGCTCACTTGCTGGGCGTGGTTCACGACCGCGGTGCTCGCGCTCTTGTCGTTCCCGGTATTGCTCGGCGGCGGCATTCTGCTGCTTCTCGATCGTATCGCCGGCACGAGCTTTTTCATTCCAAGCGGACTTTACGTCAGCGGTTTGCTCTCGGGCTCAAACCCGAACTTCCCGCTGCACACTGGCGGCTCACCGATACTCTGGCAGCACCTCTTCTGGTTCTTCGGACACCCTGAAGTTTACATCGCGATCCTGCCCGGCATGGGCGCGACGTCGCACATCCTCTCGACCTTCGCGCGCAAGCCGGTCTTTGGTTATCGCGCCATGGTGTTCGCGATCTTTGCTATCGGACTGCTGGGCTTTTTCGTGTGGGGCCACCACATGTTCATCAGCGGCATGAGCCCTTACTCCGCGATCGCGTTTTCAGTATTGACGCTTTCGATCGGTGTTCCGTCCGCGGTGAAGACGTTCAACTGGCTTGGCACGTTGTGGGGAGCTCGAATCCGCTTCACCACCGCGATGTTATTTGCACTCGGATTCGTCTCGCTGTTCGTGGCTGGCGGTATCACCGGGCTGATCCTCGGTCAGAGCTCGCTCGATCTGGCGATGCACGACACTTACATCGTCACCGCGCACTTCCACCTCGTCATGGGTGTGGCCTCCATCTTCGGAATGTTCGCTGCGCTCTATTTCTGGTTCCCGAAGATGTTCGGACGCTTCATGAACGAAGGTCTCGGCCGGATTCACTTCTGGCTGACGTTCATCGGCGTCTACACGATCTTTGTGCCGATGCACATCATGGGAATCGTCGGCATGCCGCGGAGGTATGCCAGTTTTACTGAATACCGGTTCCTCGACAGCCTGCATCCGCTCGTGGTTCTCGTGACGGTGGCAGCCATTATCACGATCAGCGCGCAACTCCTGTTTTACTTCAACGTTTTCTGGAGCATCTTTAAAGGCAAGAAGGCGGGCGACAATCCATGGGAAGCCACTACGCTCGAGTGGACCACCACCACGCCGCCGCCGCACGACAACTTCGCGGGCGTGCTGCCGACGGTTTATCACGGACCTTACGAGTTTGCAGTTCCGGGAGCGCCGAATGATTACGTGATGCAGAATGATGCGGAGGCCGACGTATCAAGCGGTAATGGCCACAATGGTCACAAGCACTAAGAAAGTAACGAGCAAGGGGATAGGCTCCGGCGGAGGTTTTCCGGGACCGAACGGTAAGAAGCCAGGCGGCAATGGATTTCACGGCGGGGATCGGTCGAAGCGTAAGTTTTCACCGGCTACCTACCGGATCACGATGTGGGTCGTGCTGGCCGCTGTCTTGATGATGTTCGCAGCTCTTTCCGGTGTTTACGTCATGTCGACTGAAGAACAGCGACAGCCGATCGCGATGCCGGCGATGTTCTTCGTAAGCACGGGATTGATTCTTGTCAGTAGTGGCACGTTTCACAAGGCGGGGAGATCTTTGCAGCAAAACCGGCCACGCGCGTACCTGAGATGGTTACTGGCCACGCTCGGTTTGGGTGTTGCGTTCCTTGGGTCGCAGCTAGTCGGGTGGCGCGAGCTTGCGAGAGCCGGCGTCTATTTCACGGGACACCCGCGCAGCACGTCCTTTTATCTCGTAACGGCATTGCACGGAGCGCATCTCGTGGGGGGGATTGGATTGGTGTTGTATCTCGTGATCCGGCGTCTACGGCTCGGGTGGTTGTTGCACGGTGAGAAAAATTCAACGTGGCACAGCGTCGTCGGGCTCTACTGGCACACGATGGACGGCAT
>DASYFE010000220.1:0-5972 GCA_036498585.1 Pyrinomonadaceae bacterium
AAGAGCAAAGCTCGCGAAGCGAGCGACAGCATAAAGCCTGGGGCGCAAGCCCCAGGATCAGATCACAAAAAAATATATTGAGCCCGCGAAGCGGCCGACAGCGCGTGATTCTTACGGCTGTCGCCCACTTCGCGGGCTTAATTGCTTTTCTTCAATTCGATCCTGGGGCTTGCGCCCCAGGCTTTATGCTGTCGCTCGCTTCGCGAGCTTTGATCCGTGGATAACTCTTCACAGGTTACGGATTGCGCGGTAATTTTTGCCTTCTAATCTAGACCATCCCCGATTCAAGGATTGCCAGGTCTCTAAAATCCATCAGCATATCTTTCCGCCGGCGCCTCTGTATCCTGGGCCAACAAAAAATTAACCTCGACAGCCGAATATTTTCTTAAGTCAAGATAAAACCTAGACCACCAATCATTGATTTAATTTGGTATTTTTACTCCCAGCGAGACCAGCAATAACCTGGCAACCAAACGCTCAAAGCCAAAGCGCAGCCTAATACCAACCCCACATTCGAAGTCACGAAGTCACCCCAGACGTAATACTTCAAGAACAATGTTTGGATCAGGACCAGTATCGATGTAATACGAACGATATTCGATCTCGAACTCACTAACATGTAGCTGAGCAACAGAGTATGACCCGATATATATCGAACATCTCCTCCCGTTACTCGCCCGACAGCTAATCCAAAGACTAAGAAATCAACTCCATGTTGAAAGAAGTTTGCCTGCCGTACGTGTTGGACGCGCTCGATCATGAACGCGAAACACGGGACCATCAACGGCACGAAATACCAGAACGTACCTCCGGGATCGAGAATAGTTGCTCTAACGTGTTCGTCACGACACAGGTAAAGCCCGACCAGTGCAGCACCTGTCAGTGAGCAGAGCAGTACCAGACCCGGTTGAAATATTGTGAGTTGTGGTCCAGTGCGCGAGTAATCCATCGCCAGTATTCAGAATCTACTAGAGTAAAGCGATGGTAATCAACACTGGACTTTCCCCACGCTGGCGCAAGGGCGCGTTACCGCTCGTTTGCACCCTTGCGCCGTGCGCGCGAGGAACGCTCGTCAATGCAAACCGCTTTACTGTCCTTCAGCTCCGGCAACCTGTCAGCCAACCGTCGCTGCGTCAACAGTACCGGCGATTCCGCATCTTCGAGCATAAATGCGGGCCGCTCTTTCGGATGTTCTATATCGAGCGGCATTGTCCTTGCGGCCGGCGTACTCGATGATTCCCTGCGGCAGCCAGCGAGCAAGGTCACCGGTGCGATACATTCGCTGACCCGGTGTAAAAGGATTGTTTATGAATTTTTCAGCGGTGAGTGTCGGTCGCCTGTGATAGCCGCGGGCCAAACAATCACCCGCAAGGTACATCTCACCGAGCACGTTTTCAGCGACTGGGTTCAGATCAGCGTCGAGCACGTAGATCTGTGCATTAGGAATGGGCTTGCCGACTGGTACGAAAGCCTGCGTGTCTTCGTCTGGATTGAAACGATGAATCATGCAACCGACCGTGGCTTCGGTTGGCCCATACTCGTTGATGATCTCCACGCTTCGATCGAAGCTTCGCAGCACTTCATTCGCCAGCTCGGTTTCAAACTGGTCGCCACCAACAATTAATCTCTGGATACGTGACGACGAGTTGTCGCGAGTCTTCATTAATGCGAGATCGCCTGGCGTTAGCTTGAGCACGTCGACTCTGTTGTCTTTCAGGATTTCTTCGATCGCCGAGCTGTCATCATCTTCGCGATAGATCACGATGCGGTTGCCGGTGATGAGTGGCGTGAAGATTGACGTTACCGTGAAGTCGACAGCGAGCGACGAGTAGAGCGCGAATGCGAGTGTCTCACCGCGCACGTATTGCTCCTTCGTCCACCAGACGTAATTGACGAGACTGCGGTGTGTGATTTCGACGCCTTTGGGCTCGCCGGTCGAGTCTGAGGTATAGATCACGTAAGCAAGATCGTCAGGTGTCGCTTCGCTGATCGGGGCCGTAGCACTCGCGCGCGCAATCGCCGTCCAATCAGTGTCCCGCGTGAGAACGAGTGGGGGCGCCGTGTCGAAAGGCACGTAGTAGCCACCTGTTTTCAACACACCGAGGAGCGCGACGATCGTTTCGGGCGAGTGTTCGAGATAGATGCCCACGGGGACGCCTGACTTGATCCCGCGTGCGCGCAGCCAATTGGCGAGCTGGTTCGCACGTTGATTGAGCTCGCGGTAGGTAAGGCTCTCGTTTTGAAACTCTAGCGCGATGTGCGCGGGCGTCTGCTCGACTTGTTCTTCGAAAAGCTCAACGATGGTTTTGTCTTTCGGATAATCGCGCGCGGTGTTGTTGTACTCGACGACGAGCTCGTTTCTTCGGGACTCGGAGAGCAGCTCCAGTTGCGCGATCGTCTGATCGAGCGACTCGGAGACCGAGCGTAGTATCTGGTGTAAGTGTCTGGCGAGAACTTCGATACCCTCGCGCTTGAAAAGATCCGCGTTGTAATCGATCGAGCCAGTGATTTCGTCTTTGATTGTAAAACTGACGGTCAGATCGTTCGTCAATCGCTTTACATAATCCGTGTTATCCGTGTTCTCGAGCACGACCATGAGATCGAAGAGCGGCATGCGATGCGGCAGATGTTCGACGTCCAGTAATTCTATAAGCCGCTCGAAGGAGAACTTCTGGTGTGCGTAAGCTTCAGCGAGCGTCTCTTTAATATCGAGAAGTAATTGTTTGACTGTCAGATCGGGAGCGACGCGCGTGCGCAAAGCGAGCAGCCTGTTCATCGAGGTGCTGTAATACGTGGTCGTGCCGATGATGATGTCTTCGTTGCGGGTGTATTTAAATAGGCAAACATTGAACGCCATGATGAAAGTGACGAACAGCAACGATTCGTCGTTGTTCGTGATTCTTTTCAGGCGCACTGCGGTTTCGGTGTCGAGCGTGAAGGTGAAACGTTCCTTATACGTGACGGGGCGCACGGAGCGGTGATGGTCCAGACTTAGACTGGTGACCACCAGATCACCCGCGAGCTTCTGGAGCCAGTAGTTCTGGTCCTGGTCGAAGTCGTTCATCCTGGAATTGCAGCTGTGTTAATTCTGATTCAGGAAAATCGGAAGGGTAAAACCGCCGGCCCCGGGGCTTTGGGCGGTGACGAATCGCTCTTAGACGAAATATTCATAACTGAAAGTCGTGGAGGTTGTCTGTCGGTAAGTTGACTGAGTCTGGAATCAGACGAAATCGGTGGGTTTGTTAGCGTGAAAACACGAGGCGCAGGCGAGTGCAGCGCTTGCGTTCGCCCAATGCATGGCTTATTTCTCTTGTATGTCTAAGTTGATCTACATCAACAATATGTCGCTCGATGGTTATGTAGAAGACGAAAACGGCGCCTTCGATTGGATCATTTCCGATCAAGTTCACGAGTTCATCACTGAGTTGGTTCGACCGATGCGAACGTATCTCTATGGGCGGCGACTGTATGAGACGATGGCCTACTGCACAACGTCTCTTAACTGCGGCCCACTGGAGTAAGCGAGCCGGCGACCATCTGGCGAGAAGCGGAAAGTCGAATGGAATAAGCTTATTCGTTACGGATGCTGATCGCCGGGTTGACGCGGGAAGCGCGTAAGGCGGGGCCAAAACTGCCAACCAGAGTCATCACAAGCACCAGTATAGAGACACCCCCATAGATCAATAGATCGTCTGGCTCAACATTGAACAGCAACGCCCCCATGCCGCGCGCCGCGACGTACGCAAGTGGCGCCCCGACCACCAGGCCCCCCACACCGAGTATTAGCCCCCGGCGCATGAACATGCTCAAGATGTTGCCTGGTGTGGCGCCGAGCGCGAGTCTAACTCCGACCTCCTGCGTGCGTGTCGATACAGCAAAAGACAGCAGTCCGTAAATACCCACCGCAGCAAGCAGGAACGCGATTATCGTGAATGCGCCGAGGACGCGTAACTGGCTACGCCGGGACTCGGTTTCGGATTGGACGATGTCTTCAAGCAGCCGAACATCCGAAACCGACTGCTCCGGATCCACGTCATGAATAATTTGACTCAGCATCGGCGCGAGGGTCGCCGGATTGCTTGACGCGCGAACTACGAGGTCCTTTGGCGTAAAAGCCGTCAGGCCACCGTCCGGCACCTGCTGTGAGGGCAAGTAAATCTGCGGCTCGCTAGTACGTTCGAGGCCGCGCGTCGAAATGTCGCCCACTACTCCCACGACCGTCCGATCAAAGAAGGCCACATTCAAATGACGCCCTATCGGATCCTGTCCAGGCCAGAGGTGCTGTCCCAGCGATTCGCTTACCACCGCGACGAACGGTGATGTCGAATTATCCCGGTCGCTTACGTCCCGACCGCGGCGCAGCGGAATGCGAAGTGTGCTGAAAAAATCGGGCGTCACGAAACGAATGGAAGCTTGAGCTGCAGACGTCTCATCTGTTGTGACTCCTGGCACCGTCACCGGGAAGATGCCGCCACGGAACACCATCGGCAGGAAGCTGATGTATGCTGCGGACGTGACCCCCGGCAGCGCCCGCGCTCGGGTGAGCACCTCGGAATAGAACTGCGTGCGCACGGCTCCACTGCTGTACTTCGGTAACGGGAGCGTCGTCCGCAAGGTCAACACGTTGTCAGCACGAAACCCCGGATCCACGGACTGGATGCGCCACAGCGCCTTTACGAGCAGTGACGATCCGATCAGCAGTACGATCGTACATACAACTTCTGCGAACACCAGCACTGTACGTATTCGGTCAGACCGACCCGCGACTGACGATCTGGCTCGCAACGTATTCAGATCAATTTGACGGGAGGCACGGAGTGCAGGGGCCACTCCAAACGCGACGAACGTGACGATAGTGAGTACCGCGGTAAAAGCGAAGACGCGCAGATTCATCTGAGGGAGACCACTAATGGGCAACGCATCTGGAACCAGGCGCGCCAACGATGGCGTCGCAATCTTTCCCAACAGCAAGCCGAGCACGCCTCCAGCGATTGCCAGGACGAGGTTCTCTGTAAGTAATTGACGGAGAATACGCAGGCGTACGGCCCCGAGTGCAATCCGGACCGCGATCTCTTGCCTTCGTTCCATGAAACGTGCGAACAGCAGATTCGCCAAGTTGGCGCACGCGATCAGGATCACGCAAAACGCTGCGCCGAAGACTGCGACCACCAGCATCTGCGATTGCGGGGAGATCACTTCCTGCATTCCCACCACAGTTATGCCTACGCCAGCGTTTTCCTTTGAATAGGTGCGCTCAAGGTGCTGAGCGACAAGATTCATTTCGCTTCGCGCCTGGTCAACTGAAACCCCTTGACGGAGCCGGGCGACGACGCTCACGTAAAGATTAGCCCGATCCTCGGGATCGGTGAAAACGGAGTCGGGAAACCGAAGTGGTGTCCACAGTTGCATCTCGCGCGAGGGAAATGCAAATCCGGCAGGCATGACGCCGATGACGGTGTGCGGCTGGTTGTCGAGGCGGATAGTACGGTCGAGTGCCGCCGCCGCACTGCCAAACATAGCGCTCGCAAGGTTGTTGCTGAGGAGCACTACGTCAGGCGCGCCCTCGCGGTCGTCATCAGCATTGAAGCCGCGTCCAACCGCAGGCCTGAGGTCGAGAACCGTGAGGACATCGGAGGTGATTGCTGCGCCGTTGAGCCGCTGCGGTACGCCCTCGCCCGACAGGTTCACCGAGATGTTGGTATAGCCCCCCATGGACTCGAAGCTCTTGCTCATCGACTTCCAGTCTCGAAAGTTCGCCGGCGAGGTAACAATGCGCGCGTAGCCCTTTGCCACCTGCGTCTGGTAGACCATCGTCAGTTGTTCGGGCTGCTTGAAGGGCAGCGGTCGCAGCAGCACATGATCCAGCAGCGTGAAGGCAGCAGTGGTGGCGCCGATGCCCATGGCCGCCACGATAATGGCAGTAATCGTAAAGACGACTGATCGCCGCAGCGAGCGTACGGTCCAGCCAAGAT
>DASYFE010000221.1:0-25219 GCA_036498585.1 Pyrinomonadaceae bacterium
CGATCGGCTCGCCTGAGTGGATGCTCAGGTTTTCAAAAGGCACACTCATCAGATGTGCAACCTGGAGCCCGCGCAAGGTCTCCGCATTCACGTCACGCGGGCCGTTGTAATTGATTCGTTCGAGATAGGCGTCGATGTTCATGCGTTGGCGATCATAAATTCACTTTCCTGTTCTCGCCAAGATCCGGCTGTTTGCCTGTCACCAGTGATGAGACAAAACTCAACGCATATCCAATCGTGCTACCCGGGCTGTCCCAGTACTCAGCTTTTTCGAGATTGATACGGAGCAACGCAACTTCCGGATCGTCTTTGCCTTCCGGAAACCAGATCTTGAACTCGGGCCGCCACAACTCATCGATCTTTGCACGATCGCGTATAAGCTGCGCAGTCCCACTCACTGAGATGTAACGTTGATTATCAGGATCCGCAAAGCTGACGTTCACTTTCGGCAGCTTCGCAATCTCGCTCACCTTGTGTGACGACGCATTAGTAAAAAACCAAATGTCACCATCCGCATCGATGTCGCCATTCGACGACATCGGCCGGCTGTGCAGATCGCCACCTTCATCAACCGTCGTCAGCATGCAGAAGTCGATATCCTTAACCAGCTCTCGAAGTTTTTCCAGATCGTTTTCGCGTGTCATGGAATGCAGTTTGGCGACTACACATCACAGATCCGTGTCGTGGGAGATTCAAAACTTTCCAGTAATTTCTCAGCGATCTCTGCGTACCTCTGCGCCTCTGCGTTGAAATAGATCCTTAACGCAGAGGAACGCAAAGATACGCAGAGGGCCGTAGAGATTGCTTTGACAATCTAGGTATACCGTTCGTATTATGCCTACCCGTTCTAGGTATCGATAACGAAGGGATTACACTTGCCCAAAAACAAGGCCGATCTGTTACAGGGGACGCTCGATATGCTCATACTCAAGTCGCTCTCGCTCGGAGAGTTGCACGGGTATGGAGTTATCCAGCGCATTCGCCAGCTTTCCGACGAAATGTTGCATGTTGAGCAGGGATCTTTGTATCCGGCGCTCTATCGCATCGAGCAAAAGGGTTGGGTCTCGTCGCGTTGGGACGTACATGAGACTGGTCGTGAGGCGAAGTTTTACAAACTCACGCGCGCGGGACGAAAGCAACTCGAGACCGAGGAAGCGAGTTGGGATCGACTCTGCCTCGCGATCGCGAAAATCCGACAGGCCACATAAGGCGCAAAAGAGGGATTTCAAGCAATGAAGTGGCTCAACATTCTTCGCGATCGAATCAGAGCTTTGCGGCAGCGTGAAACGGTCATCACCGATATCGATCGTGAAATGCGTCTCCATATCGAGATGCAGGTGGACGCGAACATCCGCGCGGGAATGTCACCGATAGAGGCACGCGAAAAAGCAATGCGCAGTTTTGGAAATCTTAACCGGGCCGTCGATGCGGCTTACGACGTAAAAGGCGGCGGCATCTTTGAGACGCTCGCACAGGACATTCGCTACGGCGTCCGCATGCTCGCCAAACACAAAGCATTCACTTCGATCGCCATCATCACACTCGCGCTCGGCATCGGCGCCAACACGGCCATCTTCTCGGTCGTCAACGACCTGCTGCTGCGACCACTTCCCTATCGCGATGCAGACCGGATCACAACAGTCTGGGAAGTCTCACCGCAAGGCAGACACCAGAACAGCACTTCGCGAGCAAACTTCCGCGCCTGGCACGATCAGAACAGCAGCTTCCAGAACATGGCCGCGTTCAGCGATCAACGTTTGAACTTGACGGGAACTGGTGAGCCGGAAGAGTTGTCGGTCCAATTTACAACGCCTGAGTTCTTCAAAATACTCGGTGTCGATGCGATTCTTGGCCGGACGTTCTTGCCTGAAGATGACAAAGGCGGCCAGTCTCCGGTCGCAGTGCTGAGCTACGGGCTGTGGCAACGTCGATTCGGCGGACAGGCGAGTCTGGTTGGCGATACGATCACTCTCAATGACGAGAAGTTTACCGTCATCGGCGTGATGCCGCCGAATTTTCAGTTTCATATCAAACAGCGTTCGGGCACCGGCAGACCCGCGGAGCTATGGACCATTTTGCCGATGCCGGTTGGACCAGGCGCAAATGAGCGCGGCAGATTTCTCGGGACAGTCGCACGATTGAAAGACGGCGTGAGCATGGACCAGGCTGCGGCCGAGTTGCGCACGATCCATGCGCGACTTTCCGACCAGGAGCCGCAGTTCAACAAAAACTACACCAACGAAGTGCTGCCGCTGCGCGAACAATTCTTCGGCAATGTGCGTCGCCCGCTCTGGCTGATGCTCGGCGCGGTTGGATTTGTATTACTGATCGCTTGTGCAAACGTCGCGAACCTGCTGCTTTCACTCGCCACGTCGCGCGAGAAAGAGATCGCTGTGCGAGCCGTTCTCGGCGCACGCCGGCTCCGCATCGTCAGGCAGTTGCTGACGGAAAGTCTTGTGCTAGCGCTGCTCGGCAGCTTGCTCGGATTGGGTTTCGCATGGCTCGGAATCAAAGCGCTCGTTGCGATCAGTCCGCGCGATCTCGTCAGTTTGCAGAGCGTCGGCTTGAATCTCACCGTACTCGGTTGGACGCTCGGCGTATCGATGCTGACCGGAATCATCTTCGGACTCGCTCCAGCGCTCCACATCTCGCGTCTCAATCTTAACGACTCACTGAAGGACGGCGGCAAATCAGAGGCGAGCCAGGCGAGTGGCAGCCGTCGCTTGCGCAACGCGCTCGTAGTTTTTGAGATCGCGCTCGCCGTTGTACTGCTTGCCAGTGCTGGTTTGCTGATCAGGAGTTTCCTGCGACTTCAACAAGTAGACCGCGGCTTCAACACCGATAACGTGTTGACGATGGTTGTGCGACTCCCGGATCGTTATCGAGAAGATCCTCAAGTGATAAAATTTCTTCAACCAGGCGCTCGAACGAGTACGGCACTTGCCGACAGTCCGCTCCGCGGGCATGGTCAATTTCCTGCCGCTGTACGGAGGTCTGGGTTCGAATACCGGCTTCAAGATCCTCGGGCGGCCCGAGCCGCCGCCGGGACAAGGGCCGGGAACAGACGTGCGCGTTGTTGATGCCGGTTATTTCGGCACGTTGGGAATTCCGTTACTACGCGGTCGCAATTTTTCCGACGCCGAACAGCGCGAAGCGAAGCATGTGCTCCTGATTAACGAAGCGCTCGCGCACCAATACTTCCGGGCCAGGATCCGATTGGACAACGACTAGACGTAAATATGTTTGACACACCGACGCCCGCCGAGATCATCGGCGTCGTCGGTAAGGTGAGATACGACAGTCTTGTCGATGAAGCGCCACCTGCTGTTTACTTTCCACATCCGGATCTCACTTATTCATTCATGACGCTCGTCGTGCCCACTGACGGCGATCCGGCTGCGATCGCGCCCGCGATTCAACGCGAGATCCGTGGGCTCGATCCGAATCAACCGGTTTCTGATGTGCGCACGATGAATCAGGTGATGTCGGAATGGGTAGCGCGTTCGCGTTTCAACACACTGCTGTTAGGACTCTTCGCCGGACTCGCGACATTGCTCTCGCGCTTGTTATTTGCCGGCGCGACGTGCGATGCGCATTGATCCACTCAGCGCGTTGAGATATGAGTAAGTTTGGACAGGATGGACAGGATTTTTCATGATTTACAGGTTGCGACTTGTAAATCCTGAAAAATCTTGTTCATCCTGTCTAAGATTCCTGTTAGGCTGTCACCCCGATGGCCACGCTGGAACGGACCGTAGGCTCGAAGCTCGGCTGGATGATCGCCGGGCGACTCGTCACCGCACTTCTCCTCAGTGTCGTCGGAACTCTCTGGACCGGACAAGCCTCACAATCAATCAATAAAAGTCTTGGACTGCTGACAATCGTCGCGTGTCTCACGATTCTGTACGCGCTGATCTTCCGTCTCTCAAAAAACATTCTCTTACAAGCTCGGTTTCAACTCGCCGTCGACGTTCTGCTCGTCACGTGGCTTGTTTGGAATTCCAACGTAATCCAGTCGCCGTACGTCGCGCTCTACATCGTCATCATCGCGGTTTCGAGTCTGTTTTTAGGACCACGCGAAGCAGTCGTGACTTCTGTCGGATGCGCGGTGGCGTTCACCGCGTGTGCGCTGGAAATCACCGGCCTCATGAGCGAGACCGATCCTTCGCGACTCGTCGGCGGTTCGGTGTCGCAAACAATCCAGTGGGTCGGACTTTTTGATGTTGCTTTCTTTGTCGTCGGCCTGCTGTCGGCGCGACTCGCGGAAAGACAATCGCGTTCTGACGTGCGTCTCGCTGCGGCAACACAGTCGTTGGCCAACCTCCGCGCTTTGCACGAACGCATCGTGGCGTCGATTCGCTCCGGCCTCGTCACGACTGATCTCGAAGGACGCATCTTCACTTTCAACGTCGCCGCACAGGAGATCACGCATTACCCGGAAGCGACGATTCGCGGGCAGGACGCCTCAATCCTTTTCAGCGATCTGAAAGAGCATGTCGCCCAGACACTGAGCGCTTTGCAAAAAGGCGACAACAGCCCGCGCTTCGAAACGAGTTGCCTGACTTCCGAAGGCATGCGTCTTCGCCTTGGCTACAGCATCTCGCCGTTATCGACCGAGGCCGGCGAAACGACCGGCATGGTGATCACGTTTCAGGATCTGACCCAGGTTCGCAGTCTCGAAGAAACGTCGCGGCGGCAAGACCGTCTCGCCGCCATCGGCCGGATGGCTGCGTCGATCGCCCACGAGATTCGCAACCCATTGGCTGCCATGCGCGGCTCGATTCAGATGCTGCGCTCGGAGATGAACAGCGATCCGGCACAGACAGAGCTAATGGAAATTATTCTGCGCGAGTCTGATCGGCTGAACCGCATCATCACGGATTTTCTTAGTTACGCACGGCCACGCTCACTCATCCAGGCGCGCGTTGACGTGGGCGACTTGCTGCACCAGACGTTTGCACTCATGCGACACAGTCCGGAGATCGGCGCGAATCAGAGCATCGTCGAAAAGTTGCCGGACGACGCGCTCTACGCCGAAGCAGACGAAGGCCAGTTGAAACAGGTGTTCTGGAACCTCGCGCGCAATGCCCTACAGGCGATGCCGGAAGGCGGAACGTTGCGGGCAACGCTCGAAAAGAATTCCCACGAGCGGCTGCGCATCACTTTCACGGACACCGGGCGCGGCATGTCGCCCGAACAAGTCGAACACCTGTTCGAGCCTTTCTCATCGACGACGGGCGGCACCGGTCTCGGGCTTTCAATTGTTTATCAAATCATTCGCGATCATGGTGGTACAATCAATGTCCGCAGTCTCGTGGGACAGGGAACCACGATAACTGTCGAGTTACCAGTTGCAACAGAACCGAGCGCGGTAGCGCCGGGTCAAAGTTAACCAATCACAACTTTAAATGAAATTAACCCGGCGCCTACCGCGCTCGGTTCCATAGCCATGGCCAATCTTTTGATCGTTGACGACGAACTCGGAATGCGTCAGTTTCTGACGCATTTATTCCAGCGCGAAGGACACTTTGTGCGCGTCGCGGAAAATGGACACGCCGCGCTCGAACAGATACGACAGCTCGCGCCCGATCTGATCGTCTGCGACATCAGAATGCCGGACATGAGCGGCGTCGATCTGCTGCGCGAAGTGCGAGCGCTGCTTCCCGACGTGGAAGTGGTCATGATGACGGCCTTCGCAAACGTCGATACCGCGCGTGAGGCATTTCTACTCGGCGCTTACGACTTCGTTCAGAAACCTTTCGACAACGACCTGCTCAAAGAGACAGTCGCTCGCGCGCTCAAAAAGATCTCACTCATCAAAGAAAAAGAAGCGCTGCTCGAAGAGAACAAGGCGCTCATTCAGGGACAACGCACGCGCGGCAGGCTTGGCAATATCATCGGGCGCAGCGAACGCATGCGCGCGCTCTACCAGATGATCGAGCAGGTCGCGGAGGTGCAGTCGACGGTGCTCGTCACCGGTGAATCCGGAACTGGTAAAGAGCTCGTGGCGCGCGCGATCCACGATTTGAGTCCACGCGCTGAGAAACCTTTCGTGTCGGTAAACTGCGGCGCGTTCACCGAAACACTACTCGAATCAGAATTGTTTGGTTACGTGAAAGGCTCATTCACCGGCGCGAACGCAAATCGCAAGGGCCTGTTTGAAGCGGCAAATAGCGGTACGATCTTTCTGGATGAGATTGGCGAGATGTCACCGGCGATGCAGGTCAAACTTCTGCGCGTGTTGCAGGAGCGCAAAGTCAGGCCAGTGGGCGCGACTGAAGAAACGCTCGTCGATACGCGTGTGATCGCGGCCACGAATCGCGATCTTGCCAGCATGGTTGCAGGCGGGACATTTCGCGAAGATCTTTACTACCGGATCTCCGTGATCCCGATCGAGCTTCCACCGTTGCGCGAACGCGCCGAAGACATTTCGGAGCTCGCCGATCACTTTGTGCAGAAGTTCTGCGCCCCGACTGGACGAACACTCACGGTCAGCGAGAATGCGATGCGACTGCTCGAGCGTTACTCGTGGCCGGGGAATGTTCGTGAGCTGGAACACACGATCGAGCGGGCGGTCGCGCTCGAGCGTACCAACTCGATCGAGCCGGAGCGCCTGCCGGAGAAGATCACAAACTACAATCCGTATCGTGTTGCGGAAGCGATGGAATTTCCGGAAGAAGGAATCAACCTCACCGCCCACCTGGACCAGCTTGAAAAGACTTACGTGCTCGAAGCGTTGCGCCGCACCGCAGGTAATCAGACGAACGCCGCCGAGCTTCTGCGTCTCTCGGTGCGCTCGCTGCGGCACCTGCTCGACAAGCATGGCGCTCGTGGTCTAACAGCGCAAATGCGTGACGAGCGACGTGGTCCAGACTCATCTCCGCGCCGCCGGGCGGGGGACCAGGGCCCACGCCGCCGCTCGGAAGATTCAGCCGAGTTCGCTGCCGGCGCAGGCGAAAATTAGCCACAAGAAGGCCCAAAAAGCACAAAAGATCTGGCCATTCATTTTGTGCTTTTTGGGCCTTCTTGTGGCTACTCTTCTTTTGTGCCCTTTTGTGGCATTTCCCTGCTGCCAGAAATTGTCAGGAACATTCCAATTAACTTTCCAGATTTAAAATTCCGATCAAAAAAGATCGAAATATCCTCTTTTTGACCCTAATCCCGCATGGCACAACGGTTGTTTTAGAGCACGCCGACACTTCGCGCTTTGCGCGGCTCAACTCGGGAACGAAAGCCGATGGCGCGAGCAAAACTTTAAGGAAAAGGAATCCAGCATGACTACCAAACGCCAAGAAGGCTTCTCGTTGATCGAACTTCTGATCGTCGTCGCGATCATCGGCATCATCGCCGCGATCGCTATCCCCAATCTTCTCGCTTCCCGCCGCGCCGCTAACGAAGGCTCGGCTCAGTCTTCCCTGCGTACGATTCACAGTTCGCAGGCCACTTACCAGGCTACGTCCGGCAACGGCGCGTATGCCACCAACCTGGCGGCGCTCAACGCCGTCAACCTGATCGACTCAGTGCTTGCGGGTTCAGGCGCCACCGCGAAGAGCGGTTACAACTTCGCCATCGTTGAACAGGCTGGCACCGGCGCGACCGCAGTTTTCGGCGCCTATGGTTTCCCGGCGACGACCGGTGGCGTTTCTCAAACAGGTACTCGTCGTTTCGGCATCACTGAAGTTGGTGTGATGTATGGCGACAACACCCTGGCCGCAATTCCCAACACGCGCGCACTTATCATCGGCGCGCCGATGGCGCCACTTGGCAACTAACACACGTGGGCCTCAGATTACTCAAATTATAAGGAGCAAGAAATAGCATGACTACCAAACGCCAAGAAGGATTTTCGTTGATCGAACTCCTCATCGTCGTCGCGATCATCGGCATCATCGCCGCAATCGCTATCCCTAACCTCCTCGCTTCACGCCGCGCCGCTAATGAAGGTTCGGCTCAGTCTTCCCTGCGTACGATTCACAGTTCGCAGGCCACTTACCAGGCTACGTCCGGCAACGGCGCGTATGCTACTGACCTCGCTACGCTCAACGGCGTCAACCTGATCGACTCAGTGCTTGCGGGTTCAGGCGCCACCGCGAAGAGCGGTTACAACTTCGCCATCGTCGAACAGGCTGGCACCGGCGCGACCGCAGTTTTCGGCGCCTATGGTTTCCCGGCGACGACCGGTGGCGTTTCTCAAACAGGTACTCGTCGTTTCGGCATCACCGAAGTTGGTGTGATGTATGGCGACAACACCCTGGCCGCAATTCCCAACACGCGCGCACTCATCATCGGCGCGCCGATGGCGCCGCTTGGCAACTAAACTTCGCTAACACTCAGCCTTTCGAGAGGATGGAGAGAACCTCCATCCTCTCATTTTTTGCACTTTCTTCTCTGTGCAACCTCTGTGTTCTCTGTGTCTCTGTGGTTGATATTGGTTAGAGAAGATCACCCCAGAGACACAGAGAACACTGAGGTTGCACAGAGGAATCCGACTCACAAAAGTTTGTCTTTGACGCTGACAGAATCTGTCACTGGTCCACACTTTGGCCCAATATTCCCTTATTTTCCCCGGTTCTTTAGAGCACATTCTTGGCATGGATCTTGTTATGTAGATGCGTAAGAAATCGTGCTCCGCAAATATGAAAACGATCGAAGGGCGGAGAACAAAGGAACCGGTTTCTTGAAGGAGCAGAGTCTATGAAGAATAAACGACAAGATGGTTTTTCACTGATCGAACTTCTCATCGTAGTTGCGATCATTGGCATCATCGCCGCCATCGCCATCCCGAACCTCCTCGCCTCTCGTCGCGCCGCGAATGAAGGATCAGCCCAATCATCACTCCGCACCATCCATAGCGCGCAGGTGGTCTACCAGGCCACAGCGGGAGCTGGAGCATTCGCCGGAAGCCTCGCCACCTTAAGAACTCAAACCCTCACCGACACTGTTCTGGGCAGCGGTGATAAGAGTGGTTATCACTTTGAGATAGTCGAACAGGCCGGCATCAATTCCACGGCCGTGTTCGGTGTTTATGCATTCCCACTAACGACCAGTGGCGTGTCACAGACGGGCACTCGCGCCTTTGGCACAACTGAAGATGGCGTGATGCATGGCGAACCGGACCTGACTGCGATACCGAACACCATAGCCGACATTCGTGCTTTGCCAGTTCTCGGGAATTAAGCCAGGTCGGATTGAAACTAGTTAACGCTCCAACTCTCTCTTTCCCCTTCAACTTACCGGTCGCCAATCGGATCGCCACCGATTGGCAATCGGTGATTTCCAGCTTTACAGGATGCGCTCGATAACTGAAAACCCACAACCAGGGATTGGAAACTGGAAATCGGCAGTCGGCAATTGGCAGCCCGCCATTGCCTTCGCTGTTGTAGCGTCATTCGTCGTCATCGTACCCGCGATCCTCTGGGGCATTCCTTCCAATCTCGATCTCACCAATCACTTTCGTTTTGCGCTTCCCTTCTACGATGCGATAGCTGCAGGTGATCTGTATCCCGGCTGGCTGGCCGAATCGAATGGTGGTTACGGCGATCCGAGTTTCCGGTTCTATCCACCCGCGCTTTATTACATGCTCGCAGTAGCTCGATTTGTAATTGGCAACTGGTACGGCGCGACGCTCATCGTTTACGTCGTCATATCGATCGCCGGCGGACTCGGGATGTATTTCTGGTCGAGATCGATGATGCCGTTATCAGGCGCAAGCTGGGCTGCTTTCTTTTACGCGCTCGCTCCTTATCATCTTAATCAACTATACCAGGCGACGTTGTTGGCAGAATGGGCCGGCAGTGCTGTGTTGCCGTTTGTGTTTGGGTTTGTAGACAGAGTTTGCGAGCACGGAAGGCGGAGAGATATTGCGGGTCTAGCCGCGACGTACGGGTTGCTGGTGTTCACGCACTTGCCGCTCGCGGTGATCGGCTCGATGGCGCTCGTGGTCTATGCGTTAGTCAGAGTTCAAGGGCGTTCGAAGTTCCGTAAGCTTGCGAAGCTTGCGGTGGCGGGTGCGCTGGGTTTGAGTGTGAGCGCCATCTACTGGGTCACGATGGTTTCGGAACTGCGTTGGATCGGAGTTAACCACATGCAGCCGGATCCGTCCGTTGACTATAGAATCAACTTCCTGCTCTCGACTTTTTCGCCGGACAATCTCAACGTGTGGTGGATGAACATCATGGCGCTCATGACGCTGATGTTGTTCGCCCCGGCGTTGTTATTGCTTCGAGGCGTGATGCAAAAAGCACGGGTGGCCACGGAGGGCCACCCCTACAAAACGTCCATCGTGTCGCCCGGTGCTTGGCAAACAACTGTAGGGGCGGCCCTCCGTGGCCGCCCGGTTGTTGTCCTAACACTCTTCGCATTGTTCATGGCGCTTCCTCTCAGCCGCCCGATTTGGATGTTGCTGAAACCTCTACAAGAAACACAATTTCCATGGCGGTGGATGGTTTTGATCTCGATGGGTGGCTCGATACTCGCCGCTGCGGGTCTGCCGATGCTCTCGAACAGCATCAGGGCTAAACGGCTGCTGCTGCTCGGCGCGATGGCGATCGCGGTCGCGTTCACGCTCTCTCACGTCGTGCGTGAAGCACAATACTTCCCACCTCAGAAATTTGAAACCATGGTCACGGACGTGCGCGGCAGCTCGTGCGTGAACTACTGGTTCCCAATCTGGGCGCGCAGCGACGCAAGAAAGATGTCGACCGAAGTCGAAGCAAACGGTCGCACCGTAACGGTGAGCTCGTGGAACCCCGAGCACCGAAAGTTTTCAGTTGCAGCCGGCCCAGCCACGGAAGCACGCGTCAGAACCTTCTACTACCCACACTGGACCGCAACGAGTGAAGCAGGCATCTTGCCAACACGTCCGGACAAAGACGGCGCGCTCTTGATCTCTCTGCCCCAAAACGCAACTTCAGTCGACCTCGACTTCCGCGAGCCTCGCAAAACAAAAATATCGACAATGAGCAGTTTGAGCGGTTTAATAATCATCGGCATGCTCGCGTTCCCGTTCAACCGGAGACGACGCAATGATTGAAGAGGGCCCCATCGCCGCAACGTGGGAGGCCCAGCTCGGCGCTTCTGAACGGCAGCAGCAGCAACACTACGACACGATCGCCGCCGACTACGAAGCGCATTACAGCGACGAGTGGAGCGTCGAGTACCGTCGCCGGTTTATTTACGAGCCGATGTTTGATGGTCTCGATCTTGACGGCATGCAGGTGTTGGATGCGATGTGCGGCAGTGGGCAAACGACGAGTTACCTGCTCGCACGCGGCGCGAGTGTGACGGGTTTGGATATTTCAAACGAGGTGATCGACACTTTTCAGTCGCATTGGGCTGGGGCTAATGTGGTGAAAAGATCGTTGCTCGATTCCGGACTGCCGGACAACAGTTTCGACTGTGTCGCGGTGGTGGGTGGCTTGCATCACATTCATCCGAACGTGAAGGCGGCTGTGCGCGAGATACATCGCGTGCTAAAACCTGGTGGACACTTTTGTTTCATGGAGCCGCATAGTGGCTCGCTTCCGGATGTGGTGCGAAAGGTTTGGTATCGTTTCGATCGTTTCTTTTCCGACAATGAAGCGGCGATCGATGTCAGAGCGTTGCAGAGAGATTTTCGTGAGAGCTTTGAGCTCAGGAAAGTGAACTATCTCGGCAACGTCGCATTCTTACTGGTTTTGAATTCATTGATATTCCGCATTCCTCCCAAAAGCAAAAAGTCGTTTGCGCCGCTGCTGATGAAGCTCGAGCCGTGGATTAACAAACTCCAGACAAAACTCACGTCATGCTTCGTCGTAACGCAGTGGCAGAAGCTGTAAATGGTCATGATTGATCACATAACCACCGTAGGGGTGGCCCTCCGTGGCCACCCGTTCTGGAGTGGCGAGGCACGGGTGGCCACGGAGGGCCACCCCTACAGTAATTATTCAAGTTACTAAATCCCGTGGAAACTACCGCAGCAATAACACAATCAGCTACGTGCACTGAATCTCGACAGGGAAAACTCTGGCGCATCGCCGCCATTGCACGAAACGCTTTTCGTGAAGCCGTGCGCGACCGCGTGCTCTACAACCTCGTGCTGTTCGTTCTACTGCTCACCGGCGCTTCTGTCTTCATCGGCGAATTGTCGGGCGGGCAGGAACGCAAAGTAATCGTAGACCTCGGCCTCAGCGCGATGCTCCTCTTCGGCGTCTTCATCGCGATCTTCGTCGGTGTCGGACTCGTCTACAAAGAGATAGAACACAGAACGATCTACGCCGTCTTTTCGAAGCCGGTCGGGCGCGGTGAGTTCCTCGTCGGCAAGTATCTCGGTCTCTGTCTCACGTTGCTCGTGAATGTGCTGGTGATGGGTGTCGGTGTGTCGCTGGCGTTGCTATATGTGAGCCACGGCTGGGATCCGTTGATTCCGAAGATCTGGCCCGCAGTGTTGTTAATCTACATGGAGCTGATGCTGCTGACGGCAACCGCGCTGCTCTTCTCGTCATTCTCGTCCCCGGCACTCTCCGCGCTGCTGACATTCATGGTCTTCATCATCGGTCACTTCAGCGCCGACTTGAAGAGTCTCGCAAACTCACTCGGCGGCTCCGGCGCACGCTGGTTGTTTACCGGTCTGTACTACCTGCTGCCAAACCTGTCGAACTACAGCTTCATCACTCCGGCTGCGCACGGTCGCACACCATCACCCGGATTTCTTTTTGCCACTGCGCTGTATGCCTTCGTCTACATCGCCGTGATTCTGGCCGCCGCAACACTCGTCTTCAGCCGTCGTAACTTCAAATGAACGATCGAACCAGGACCATCGCGCTCGGACTTGTCGTCGTGATCGGAATAGCGTGCGCCGCGCTTCTGGTCCGTGGCCTCGACACGATGCGTCCACCGGATGACCCAAATGCGATCGACGAGAGTCTTTATATAAACGGCAAGACCGCGCGCCGGATCAGTCTCGGCTTCAACGGCCTCGCTGCCGACTGGTACTGGATGCGATCGCTGCAATACGTCGGCAGGAAGATCATCAACGATAACGACGTGCCGCTCGACAATCTCGGTCTGCTCAATCTGAAGCTGCTCGCGCCGTTGTTAGACACAGCTACGACACTCGATCCCGAGTTTCTCGATCCTTACGAATATGCAGCGATAGTGTTGCCTGCGATCAACGTCAACGACGCGATCCGCATCACGAAGAAAGGCATCGACGCGAACCCAAACGCGTGGCGGCTCTATCACCATCTCGGATACATCTACTGGCAACAACATGATTACCAGGCGGCGAGCGAGATATACGGCCGTGGTGCGCAGATCGAGGGCGCGCCGCCGTGGATGGAAGCGATGAAAGCGAAGATGGCTGCTGACGGCGGCAGTCGCGCGACCGCACGCGAGATCTACACGCGCATGTACGAGCAGTCGGCTGACGAGAAAGTCAGAGACATGGCGCGCAGGCGTTTGCTTCAGCTCGATTCGCTGGACCAGCGCGAGAGTTTAGGAAAGTTCTTTGCAGCTTATAAGGCGCGCACCGGCAAGTGTCCTGGTTCATGGAAGGAGATCGAGCCGGTTTTCCGCGCGCTTCATGTCGCTGTTGATGCGTCCGGCGCGCCACTCGATCCCAGCGGAGCGCCTTACGTTTTGCGGCCGTGTGAAGTTGAGCTCGATCCGAAGTCGGAGATTCCCGCGAAATAGACCATGCAAGTTATCGAAATCACAAACTTAACGAAAGACTACGAAGTCGGTTTCTTCCGCAAACGCAAAGTGCGAGCGCTCGATGGCCTCTCGCTGTCGATCGATCACGGGCAGATCTTCGGCTTCCTCGGCGCGAACGGCGCCGGCAAGACGACGACGCTCAAGCTGCTGATGCGGCTGATCTTTCCGACGACCGGCAGCGCGCGGATTCTCGGTCACGACATTCAGGACGTCTCGATGCATCAACGCATCGGCTACCTGCCTGAAAATCCGTACTTCTACGACTACCTCACCGCGCGCGAGTTTCTCGAATACTGCGGCGAGATCTTCGGTCTTCGCGCCGCGGAGCGAAAGAAGCGTACGGCAGATCTGCTGGCGCGAGTGAAGCTCGACGAAAAGCGCTGGGACACGCAACTGCGAAAGTTCTCGAAGGGAATGCTGCAGCGAGTCGGGTTGGCCCAGTCGCTGGTTAACGATCCCGAGATCGTTTTTCTCGACGAGCCGATGAGTGGACTCGATCCGGTCGGGCGTCGTGAAGTCAGAGACTTGATTGCCTCACTACGCGACGAGGGCAAAACTGTCTTCATGTGTTCGCACATACTTTCCGACATCGAAGTGCTGTGCGATCGAGTCGCGATCTTGAAACGCGGCCGCCTGGCCCAGGTCGGTTATCTTGACGAGCTACGCCGGACCACAGAAGGTCCAAATCGAATGGAAGTCCTCGCCACCGGCACAGACGCCGAACCCCTGCGCCAACATCTTCCCGGCGCCTCCATCGCTCCCACCCCCCGCGGCCTCCGCATCGAGATCTCATCCGAGGACGAAATCGAAGGCGTGCTGGCGGCGCTGCGAAAAGCAGGTGGGAAGATTGTCTCTGTGCAACCCGTGAAGCAGTCGTTAGAAGAGTTGTTTCTGGAGTAAGTAGGTGTCGGATAGAAGCGGCGCAGCTTGCACTCGGCAGGATCAACCTTTGACAGTGCTATACTCTCCGGGTTGAGAGGCACTATCGCATGACCCAAACAGTTAGCGTCGACGAAGCCCAAGACAAATTGCCGGATTTGCTGGCACAGGCTTTGGCTGGTAACGAAGTAATCATCACGGAGCACGGCACGCCTGTGGCGCGCCTGGTTCCGGTTGTCGTGCACTCGAAGAAGAAGCGTGTAGCGGGTCTCAATCGAGGTACAATTTCGACGAGCGAAGATTTTGATGAACCCTTACCAGATGAGTTTTGGCTGGGCCAAGGATGAAACTTCCGCTCGACACTCACATTTTCATCTGGTGGGCAGATAAACCCGAAAAACTTTCACACGCCGCGCTTTCCGCTTTAGAAGATGAAGCAAATGAACTCCTGTTGAGTGTGGCGAGCGTTTGGGAAATGCAGATTAAGATTCAATTGGGGAAGTTGAAACTAAGCCTGCCGCTAAAAGAGCTTGTTAACAACCAACAAGAGATCAACGACCTAATGGTTTCGCCTGTAGAATTGACGCACGTTTTAGCACTAGATGCCTTGCCCTTTCACCACAAAGATCCGTTTGATCGTTTGCTGATTGCTCAAAGCATTGCAGAAGGGCTTACCATTGTCACCGCAGACTCGCAGTTCTCAACCTATTCGGTTAAGTTGCTGCAATGATGGTCGAATTGTCTTCTAAGACCCAAGGCAGTGTCAGAACTTAAGAGTAACGATGATCGATATCGGTGTGTTCCAAAACTACAAAAGAGCCGACAAGCGCTATAACACTTAGACAAACACTACCGGTAGAAAATATCTTAGGTTACTCAACCGAAACTGACTATATTGTCCGAACCTCACTTTTTTAACCCAAACGAAAATTTTTTGTGCTATGGTCCGGTCACGCCTCCAAAAACAAAAGAAGCGGGCCGACTTGTGCCATCAACACGAAGTCAGCCCTAAACCGTCAACCTTCTGAAGAAAGGCTGAAGATTATGAACACTCATAGTAGCGCATCAGTGCGCGTAGAAACACCTCACGAAAACGAAACAACTCAAATCACAATCAGCGATGCACTTAGACGTCGCGCGCAGTCAATCATCAACGATAGATCGATCAATCCACAGTGGCGGGCCATTATTCGTTACGCTTTGGAGATTAATGATCCGTTCCTTCCTGATCTTGTGCGGCGCGCCGATGCGGGCGAAACGGTCATTGATATCGACGAGGTCAACTTCTCGCAAACACCAGTAAGCAATGAAGACGATTCGAACGAAGAAAAGGTGGAAGCACTGGCGGAGATAATCTGTCGTGCCGGCGACGAAGCTGCGGCTGCGCTGTTTGTGCTAATGGGGACGCTTGAAAGCTCAATGCATCCCAAAGTACTCGCGAACGCCGGAAAACATGTCGCCTTCGCATTCTGCGCTGAGTCGAACCTCTACGGAATAGTCGATGCTCAAATTCCATTAGTTGAGAGCGAGTTGCTGGCGGGTTCAGTCGAATCTTAAACCGAATATGTGAGCCGCAGATCGGGATCTGCGGCTCACCTTTCTGAATATTCGCAAATAGCTGATTGGATCTCTGAAGAGATAACTGGGATCGACGAGATCTTATCTCGGTTGGCCGCGATCCGATGTGGGATCTGGCATCAACCATCGTGAGATCTCTCGCAGCCTAAACAGCATCCGCAAAGATCCAAACAGGATCTCTCGGATCCATGAAGCAATTTATGAAATCCGAGCAGGTGTCGATCGAGATGCAAGAAGAGATCTGGAGAAGCCGAGAAGTGATCCGGCGGATCCAAGAAGTGATCCGCCAAAAGCAAAACTATTCTTTGAACTTAAACCCTGTGACTTCCATTTTGATATTAGCGCGGGCGTCGGTGTCGCTCATGCCGTCAAGCGTTATGTTTACCTGGAGAGTCTTGTTTGGCGGGAGGTCGGGTTGTCGTCCGGGAATGACGACGACGGCTCGCTGTTTCACAGGCTTTCCATCGTAATCGACAACGGCGCCGCGGATCTCAAGTCCACTCAAAGTCTTCCCAGTGAGATTACGCACGGTGGTTGAGAGAGTCATGGTGATGTCGCCGAGCGCGCGCTTGGCTTCAGTCGCTTCCGGATCATCGAGCACGATGTTTTTCTTGTTCTCTTCCCACTGCGGTGAGCCTTCGCGTATAGCGCCTTGTAATCCGGTTGGACCGCCGCCGCCACCACCTAAACGCATCAGACCGTAGAAGAGGCCCGCGATCACTATCGCTGCAACCACAGCCACGCCGATGATGAGGGTTCGGTTAGTCTCGCTCGTCGTTTCGATCCGTCGATCTGGAGCCGCCATGATGCCGAGAATTGTGCCACAAAGAGTCGCAAAAAGTACAAAAGAACAGTCAACTATCGCCCTAGCAACTTACCGATTAATTCTTCGAGCTCGTTGAAATCTATAGGCTTGGTAACGTAGGAATTGCAGCCCGCATCCATCGCTTCCGATTGAAAGTCAGACGTGTCGTGGGCCGAAACGGCGATGATCGGCGTCGACTCACAGTCCGGCAGCTTGCGAATCAGACGCGTCGCAGCAAGCCCGTCGATCACGGGCAGACTGAGATCCATTAAAATGAGTCGCGGGGATTCCGATCGGGCAAGCTTCACCGCCTCCTCGCCGTTCATCGCCTCGATTACGTGATAACCCGACATCTCGAGCAATCGTCTCATCATAAACCGGTTGTCTTCCGTGTCTTCGACCAGCAGGACGGTGAGTGGCTCGGCCTTCTCTATCATCTTCACACCTGACTTCGCGCTCAAATTTTACCTCTCCCACCCCTCGCAAGTTATTGATTTTACTGTATGACTAGAATACGCGCTCGTTTTTTGATAACATCCCGCATCGAAACGCAACACTAAAGGATCTTAGGCCAGCGTTTAATTAGTACACTCGGAACTGGCGTGAGTCCCCCTCCCCTGCGGCCCCTAATTTAGAGTGACGAGAAAGATTTGCCCAGATGAAGACTGCAATGTCGAGGCCCGAAGAGACTGAACGACTCCAAGACCTCGGGCGAGCTTCAATGCAAATAGTTCATGACCTCAAGAATCAGCTCAATGGTCTCAAACTCTATGCCACGTTCCTGCGCCGACGGATCGAGAAGAACGAGCGACCCGGCGACGAGCAGGAGACGATTGGCAAGTTGATTAATGGACTCGACCGCGCTGCCGACGATTTGTCGACGATTGTGAAGTATGGGCAGCCCGTTGAGCTGAAAAAGCAGCCGGGCGTCGAGGTGGACAAAGTCCTGCGCGGCGTCTGCGCCAGTGCGACTGAGGCCGGCTCGCGAATAGTTCTGGATTCGAGCTCAGAGTCGGTTCAGGGAGATCTCGATCTGATTAAGCTGACGGATGCTTTCAAGTGGCTGTGTGCAGGCGCGATGAAGCACAAGCAAAACCTCGATGAGGCCGGTGAGATTTTCGTAACGACAAAATCGTCTGATGGCGCACAGGCCGTGATCGAGTGGTCAGGCTTGCGCGAGTTGGATCACGATCCGTTTCGTACTTTCGCTGGCAGCGACGAAGTCAAACTGGCGCTCGCGGCGAAGATCATCGAGGCGCACGGCGGCTCGGCAAAGTTTATAGACAGGAAGTTCGTTGTTCAGCTTCCGCTCAATGGGTAATTTTTAACTTAATACAAACGGGAGTAATCATCATGCCCCAAGGCGCAGCGATTTCGAGAGAGGAGAAAAAGGTGGAGAACAAAGAAGTGCGAATTCTGGTAGTAGATGACGAACCAACAATGTCCGACTCTCTGCGGCAGAATTTCGTCGAGGAAGGTTACTCTGTCGACACCGCCGCCACGGGAGCGGCCGCAATCGAGCTTTTTGATCAGGGTGGGCATCACCTTGCAATCTGCGACCTGCAACTGCCCGACGTTGATGGTATGGAAGTGTTGCGTCACATGAAAGACGCAAAACCAACCACCGAAGTGATCGTGGTTACGGGTTACGGCACGGTTCAGAAAGCCGTCGAAGCAACGAAAGCGGGCGCTTTCTACTTTGTCGAGAAGCCATTTGATTTCGAACAGCTACAGCCGCTCGTCGAGAAAGCGCTCGAGCGCCGCGAATTGGTTGCGGAAACAGCGAACATGCGGCGCCAGCTTTCCACACGCGCCGAGTATTTCAACATCATCGGCGCTTCGAAACCGATGCAGCAGATCTACGAGACGATCGAATCGGTGGCGAAGTCAGACGCGAACGTGCTGATCGTGGGCGAGTCAGGCACGGGTAAAGAGTTGATTGCGAATGCGATTCATTACCAGTCGCTGCGTTCCAAGAAACCGTTCATAAAAGTGAACTGCGCGGCGCTGCCGAAAGAGTTGATCGAATCCGAGTTGTTTGGTCACACGAAAGGCGCGTTCACCGGCGCACACGCAGACAAAGAAGGCCTGGTCCAACACGCTGCGGGCGGCTCGTTGATGCTCGATGAAATCGCGGAGATGCCGATCGAGTTGCAGCCGAAACTTCTGCGCGTGTTACAGGAAAGAAGTTATCGCAAGATCGGATCGGAGAAGACTTACGCGGTCGACTTCCGGCTCGTCTGCTCGACTAATCGCCCGCCGGCTGATGCGATTCGCGACGGCTTGCTGCGTGACGATCTGTTTTATCGCATCTCAACGATCACGATTCACGTGCCACCGTTACGCGAGCGGAATGAAGACATTCAGCTCTTGACTGAACACTTCCTGCACATGTACGCGCAAAAGTATGAACGACCGATCACGGGTGTTTCGCAGGCTGCTTATCAAAGACTCTTCGCTCACAGTTGGCCTGGGAATGTGCGCGAGCTGCAAAATGTGATTGAGCGCGCGGTGCTGCTCGCAAAAGACAAACAGATCGAGCCGATCGATCTACCTTTCGATAACGGCACGCTTCCGGAAGGAACGTCGTCGAATGTTACGTGGGATGTGCCGCCGAACATGACGCTCGAAGACATCGAGCGCCTCGTGATTGAAAGAACTCTGCAACGAACCGGGGGGAACAAGCAGGCAGCGGCCAATCTTTTAGGCATCTACCGGCCGCGACTTTACAGCAAAATAAGGAAGTACAACATCGACGTGCCTTCATTGGTATCGGCGTGAGTAAACTCTGCGGCCTCTGCGTACCTCTGCGATCTCTGCGTTTAAAGTAACCTTAACGCAGAGATCGCCGAGATACGCAGAGATCGCAGATTGAATGCTAAATGATCGCTCCCCCAATTCGTTTTCGTTTTCCCACACGTCTGCGCGGCATCGACGCGCTTAGAGGCGCTGCGGCGTTGGGCGTTGTTCTTTATCACGCCGTCGAGCAAGGCAAACACGTCCTTCCAAACAACCTCTTCCACTACCCGGTTCGCCTCGTCCAATTCGCGAGCTCGTTCGGCTACATCGGCGTCTTTCTGTTCTTCGTGATTTCCGGCTTCTGCATTCACCTGCAATGGGCCAGGGCCAGGGCCGCTGACGTCGAGCCTGACATTCGCTTCGGCGCTTTCTGGAAACGAAGAATTCGACGGCTCTATCCGCCATACATCATCACGTTGCTCTTGTTCATGCTGCTGACAGGGGCGACCGTCGGTCTCAACGTAACGCGCTTCTTCATCTACGACCTCGGCATGCATCTGCTGATGCTTCACAATCTCGATCCACACACGTGCTACACGATCAACGGCGTGTTCTGGACACTCGCGATCGAAGAGCAACTCTATCTCGCGTATTTCCTGCTGCTCTTCATTCGTGTGCGCTGGGGCTGGGGCGTGACGCTCGCTGTTTGTCTGTTTGCGCGACTCGCCTGGATGGGATTGAGTCACATCGTGTGGTTGACGACTGGGTTTGGAATTCCGGTGCCGGAAGCAGCAGCGTCACATTGGTTCACGTGGGCGCTCGGCGCGCTGGGCGTGGAAGTATATTTTGGACTGACGAATCTGCGCGGCTGGTCACGCGATCTGCGGCTCGCGACTGTGCTGATCGTCGCTGCTTCGGCACTATCGACTTACCTGCCGTGGATTTCGAAAGACATGTTGCTGCACGATACGAGCTGGTTTTTGATTCATCCGCTGTGGGGCCTTGGGTTCTTCATCGTCGTGAACCGGACGGTGCTCGCTGAACAGAGCTGGCTGCGGCAGGCAAAGCTGTCTTCGCTCGTTTCCATCTTCTCGACGCTCGGTGTCTTCTCTTACTCGATCTATCTGACGCATGAGCTCGTGATCATGCAGTCGTGGCTCTGGGTGAATCCGGGTTGGTGGCAACTGGCGAACGTGTTCGTGGTTGTACTGCCGTCGACGATCATATTTGCGTGGGTGTTCTTCTGGTTCTGTGAGAAGCCGTTCATGGTGAAGAGTGCGCCAAGTGATAAGACGTTGCCGGCTTTGACGCCGCAGCCGAGTGCCGCCGGCGATTAATCCTGCTATCTTGTAAATCCTGAAATCCTGTCTAAGCTTACGCTAAGAACCGATCCGTTAGGAGGAATCGTAAACGTGGGTTTACTTCGCCTGTTTGTTTTCATACTCATCATGGTCCCCTCAATCGCAGCACAACAACCACCCGGCTCTCCAACGCCAACACCAACCCCGATGCCGCCACCGACCATCAAGATCGATCGGTATCGCGCTGCCGCCGCACGCATCATCGGCGCGGCACTCACCAGCGATCGCGCTTATTCACGGCTCGCACATCTTACGGACCATATCGGCAATCGTCTGAGCGGCTCGCAAAATCTCGAGCGCGGCATCGAATGGGCCATCAGCGAAATGAAACGCGACGGCCTCGACAACGTGCGCGGAGAAAGAGTGATGGTGCCGCACTGGGTGCGCGGTGAAGAAAGTCTCGAGATGCTCGCGCCGGTTCCGAGAAAGCTACAGATGCTCGGATTGGGAAACAGCGTCGGCACTCCGGCTGAAGGGATTACGGCAGAAGTTGTCGTCGTACGCAATTTTGAGGAGCTCGATCGTCTTGGCGAACAGGTGCGTGGGAAGATCGTCGTCTATAACGCACCGTATGTGAACTACGGCGCCACTGTCGAGTATCGAGTGCGAGGTGCGTCACGCGCGGCTCGCTACGGCGCGGTCGCGGCGCTCGTGCGTTCGATCACACCCGTAAGCTTGCAAACACCGCACACGGGAGCGATGAATTACGATCCGGATCAACCAAAGATTCCGACAGCGGCTGTGACGATCGAAGTCGCAGAGTTTTTGCAGCGCATGAACGATCGTGGCGATCATCCGCGGTTGCGACTCAAGATGGAGGCGAAGTTCTTGCCCGACGCGGAGTCGGCAAACGTGATCGCTGAGCTTAAAGGATCGGAGAAGCCCGACGAAATAGTCTTGATCAGCGGGCACTTTGATTCGTGGGACGTGGGCCAGGGCGCGCACGACGACGGCGGCGGCTGCATCATCGCATGGGAGGCCGCACGACTGCTCAAAGAGCTCGGGCTCAGGCCACGACGGACCATTCGCGTCGTGCTCTGGACGAACGAAGAGAACGGACTGCGCGGCGGCAACGCTTATCGCGACACATATCGCGCAGCCGTTGCGAAACACATTCTGGCAATCGAGTCGGATTCGGGAGCCTATCGACCGGAAGGCTTCGGCCTCGCAGCAACAGCGCCGTTGCAGGTGCGATCGAACATGATGGAGATTGCGAGGTTGTTGTCGGGTATTGGCGCAGATCAGATTACCGCGGATGGAGGCGGAGCAGACATTGGACCAATGATGCGTGAAGGCGTCGTCGGCGCCAGTCTGGAGGTGGATGGAGCACACTACTTCGATAATCACCACACGCAGGCCGACACGCTCGACAAGGTCAACCCGCGCGAGCTCGCACTCTGCGTCGCGACGATGGCGGTGATGGCTTATGTGGTTGCTGATCTGCCTGAATCGTTCAGATGATCCGCGTTTCAATCCAGTTGGTAAGTAGCAACGCTGGTAGGTGTCTCGAAGCACCGCACTTTGTAGATCTGCACGCGCTCGTCCCCGACGCGTTGCGCCACCCGATCGAGCACGTACTTCGCCAGGTTCTCCGCTGACGGCTGCAGCTCATCAAACGGCGGCAACTCGTTGATGTTTCGGTGATCGAGGTACGTGACCACCTCGTCCGCCGCCGCTTTCAGCTCGACGAAGTCAACCAGCAAACCGACATTATCCAGCTCGCGTCCACGCGCGTAGATCTCGATCTTGTAATTGTGTCCGTGCAGGTTCTCACACTTCCCCCGGTAGCCGCGCAACTGGTGCGCGCTGGAGAAGTTTCGCTCAATCATTACTTCAAATTGTCCAGGCATAATTAATCTGACGATAAGATACTCGCAAGGTCATCGATTCGCGAAGTCACGCGGCAGGGCGGCAGACTCTGGAGAAACGTTCGACCATAACCCTTCGTTCGCAAGCGCGGATCGAGTATCGCCAAAACGCCTCGATCGGTCGTGCTGCGTATCAATCGCCCGAGTCCCTGCTTGAGCGTGATGATCGCCTGCGGCACGCTGTACTCATAAAAACTTGACCCGCCGCTATCTTCGATCGATCTCTGTCGCGCCGCGACGATCGGATCACTCGGAACTGCAAACGGCAGCTTATCGATGATCACGCACGACAACTGCTCGCCACGCACGTCAACGCCTTGCCAGAAACTCGACGTCGCAAACAGCACTGCATTCGGCGTCTCGCGAAACTTTTTCAACAGCTGGCCCTTCGAAGCGCTACCCTGGACCAGGCACGGGTAATCAATCTCGGCCCAAACGTTTTCGAATAGCGACTGCATTCCTGCCAGACTTGTTGACAACACAAACGCACGTCCCTCGGTCGCGTTCAGGATGCGTATGACTTCGTCAGCCGCTGCCGAGCCCCAGTTGCGATCTCTCGGATCGGGCATCCGCGCCGGCAGGTAGAGTATCGCCTGGCTCTCGTAGTCGAAACTCGACGACGCGATCAGATCGTCGGCCGTGTCGAGGCCAAGCCGGTCGCGAATGAAGGAGAAGGTGCCGCCACTGGAGAGCGTTGCCGATGTCAGCACGACAGTCGGCACTTCCTCGAACAACTTATCCTGTAACAGGCCCGCGACGTCGATCGGCGAAGCGCGCAGGAAAACACCTCGATTGCGTCGCTCTAACCAGTAAACAAATTTCTTATCTGTTCCGGTAACGATAAACTCGAGCTCGAAACGGATCTCGCGCAGGCGACGGATCAGGTTCTCCACGTCGGGAGTTTTTTCTTTCATCGCGTCGAGCGTTGTTTCCGCGCGCGCGATTGCGCCTTCGAGGGCCATGTACAACTCGCCGAGCGGCGTCGCTTCCATTTCTCCGCTCGACTTTCGCCGCGCAAACGTACCCGGAATGATCGGATAGCGACCATCCTCACCACGTCCGTCGCGAAACCCCATGAAGAAGTTGTCGGCAAAGCGCGACATGCGCGCGACGCTGTGCGTCAGCTCCTGATCGACTTCCGCCTCTTCGATCGTGAGCATGCCGAGATCGCGCACGAGGTCGTCGATCTGGTAGTTCGACACCTGCGCGCCGAAATACTCAGACGCCACTTCTTCGACGAGATGCGCTTCGTCAAGAATGACCGCCGTGTAATCGGGCAGCACCGAGCCGTAATTGCCGTTTCGCAAGCTCAAGTCAGCGAAGAAAAGATGATGATTGACGACGACGATGTCGGCTTCCTGCGCACGATTGCGCATGCGCGTGATGAAGCACGCATCGTAGTCAGGACACTTCTGGCCGAGACAGGATTCAGAGCGCGCGTCGATGTGACGCCAGAATGAGAGCGACTCAGGCAGGTTCGACAGCTCGGCGCGGTCGCCGATCTCCGTCTCGCGCGACCATTGGGAAACTTCTTCGAAGTAATCGACCTCGTCGAGTCCTTCGAGCACGGGCGCCGACTGCGCACGCGCGAGACGATTCAGGCAAAGATAATTGTTGCGACCCTTCATGTAGGTCGCGGCGAACGGCTTGGGCAGGACGTTCTGGAGAAAGGGGATATCTTTCTCCATCAACTGTTCCTGCAGGGTCTTGGTGCCGGTCGAAACGATGACGCGCCCATTCCCACCGAGCGCCGCAGCCACCGCGGGAACGAGATACGCGAGCGTCTTCCCGGTGCCCGTGCCCGCCTCGACGATGAGATGTCTCTTCTCTGCGAACGCGCGCATCACCGCCCGCGCCATCTCCATCTGGCCCGGTCGATACTCATACTCTGGATGCGCCGCCGCGATCAGTCCATCCGGACCAAAAACTTCAAGCATGTGTTTGCAAAAACCCTGTTTGGAATCAGCGGGAGACAGAGGATAACACGACTGGCAAATTCGAATGTGATACGCCGAAGGCATTCGCTAATTTCAGCCCAGGGTTCGAGGAACGAGAACCCTGGGTTACGAACAAACAATTTTTCGAACCCTGAAGGGGTTCCGCAATTGGCGAACCCTTTCAGGGTTCTAGCGCTCCCGTAAATCGTAACCCAGGGATCTCGTTCCTCGAACCCTGATGTTATGAAGCAGCGCCTCCGGTCGTGAGTTGTTAGACTCACGTTCAGCTTCTTGATATGAGACTGAAAGGAGGCGCTATGCCAAGAATATATATCGGCGTTGACTTTCATGCACGACAAC
>DASYFE010000222.1:0-33047 GCA_036498585.1 Pyrinomonadaceae bacterium
TTCTTTCGGCGAAGTTGACCCGGCGCTACCGCGCTCGGTTCTGTGCTTATTTCTTTGCGAGCTGAGTGTTGAGGGGCACGCGGCGGAAGCCGTCGATGCGCTTCAGCCAGTAATCATTAAACTCTGAATAGATAACACCGTGGCGGCGCGAGGCGTGGTAGAAGCCATGCTCGTCAGCAACAACGCCGACGTGTGTCAGACCACTGAAGAACACGAGCGTTCCAAACTTGAACTGCTCCGCAACCGGCGGCGGCTCGAAGTGCGCAAACAGGCTGCGAGCGCTCTCTCGCTCGAAGTTGATGCCAGTAGCCTGGTAAATGGCCCAGACGAAGCCCGAGCAGTCGAAGCGGTTGGGACCAGTAGCGCCCCAGCGATACGGCGATCCGAGTCGCTGATCGATCGCGGACATCAACTGTGATTCATACTTAAGAAAACCGGTGCTCGACGGTGACGGGGTCGAAGGCGAAAGATCGATAGTTGGCTTTGGTTTAGCTTCCCAGGTGGGTTTTGAATCGGGGATGGCTGCTGTTGCCACCATCGCGACATCATCGGGCGAGCAGGAGACTTCGTTTACGTCGCCGCCCGGGACTGTCACTCGTGGACGAGTTTGGGCGAATGCTGCTGTTGATAAAACTACGAGGGCCAAACTGGCAAACAAAGCACGAGGGAACAGTTTTTTAAAAGCCATAGACAGGGAACTACCTTCTCTTAGTAAATTTTAGTTTTTGATATTGCTGCGTGAGGGGGGCACCGCTAAAACCTTTGGCATCTTAGCGGCTGGATCGGAGTGGTTCAAGCGGCAATGTGACTGTTTCGTGACGAAACGCCTTGCGTATCAAGGACTTGCACTGAAAGAAGTCACGAATCCATTGCGCGTGCGGTCAATCTGAAGGATTTGTAGCCGCAAAGTTACAAATCACAAGATGCTTGTTCTAAGCACGTTGCATTTTTAGATAAAGCGTCAGAGTAAAAAGCAGAGTTATAACTACTGTCATGGGGCACACGTCTCCCAACAATCTAAAAATTCGATTCGTTATGTATGAGCTAATTAAAGTGACAATAAGTGTGAGGTTCCGAGATTACCCGGCGTTTCCGTTACGCGCGCTCGCGTAGTTCATGCCGACGGTGATGATCTTCTGCAGTAACTGATCGTAAGGCACGCCCGAATACTCAGCCGAATCAGCAAAATCTTCCTGGTACGCGATCTGTGGGTTCGGATTCGCTTCCAACAAATAGAACTGCCCTTCCTCAGTCATGCGATAGTCCAAACGCGCATAGCCGGTGAGAAAAAGATAACGATAGATTCGCTTCGACAACCGTTCGAGTGTTTTGAGTTGTTCGGGCGTCAGCTCAGCGGCCCTCGTCGCCACGCCAACCTTCTCCTGGTACGTAGGATCCCACTTTACTTTCAACGTCGCGATATTCTCAGCGCCTTCCGGCAGCTTTTCCATCACGAGCTCCCACGGCGCATACGTCTGAATGTTCTGATTGCCGATCACGCTGACGTAGATCTCGCGGCCCTTGATGTACTGCTCAGCAATCGCGGCAGTCTTGTTCTGACGATGAATAAACTCCACGCGCTGCGTCAGCTTCTCATCGTCATGCACGATCGACGCCTGTGCGATGCCAACCGAACCTTCCTCACTGACCGACTTCACGAGGAGCGGAAACTTCAAACGCTTCGGCCGTCGCACTTTTCGATTCATCGGAAACACCGCGAAGTTCGGCACGTTCAGTCGATGATAAGAAAGAATCATCTTCGTCAGCGCCTTGTCGTGAGCCAGCGTCATGCCGCGCGGATTACAACCGGTGTATGCTTGCTTCATCAGCTCGAGATAACTGACCACGTGCTGATCGTAAAGCGGGTAACCATGAAACTCTTCGAGCAGGTTGAAAGCGATGTGAGGCTTGTGTTCGAGCAACGCATTGCCGATGTCGTTGAGCTGGTTATAGAGACCGACCGGATAGACCTCGTGGCCCATCTTCTTCAACGTCGAGATCACGTCCCACTCAGTTTTGATTTCGAGTTTTTCTTTGTCGGAAAGACTGTCCAACGAATCGGGAGGCACGAAGTCTTCGTGAACCAGCACGATGATGCGCAGTTTACGTCGCGGCTCAAAGGTCATACGGCTATGCGATGATAACCCGAATGGAGCACGTTCATTACTTGCACAGTCAGCACTATCATGACACGTCGGCGCGTTTCGCGGAAGGGGGTTGCTACACGAAGTTTTAAATCCTTGCAGCGATCGATCATGTTTTGCAGCACGTGATCGATCGTGTACTGGTGTACGCCAGTGCCTTCAGCGACGATCTGTCGCACCTCACGACGCACCTTGCGCAGGAAACTCGCAGCACTCATCCGGTGCTTGTGATGTGGATCGTCGGAGAAGATGCGACGCAGATCGCGATCGTAAACTGCCGGCCACTCGAAGTCGTAACGCTCGCGCTTGCGACGATAATGATCGCGCAGCGTTCCACGCAGCACGGACAGTGGCTCGATCTTCGTGCGCGTTCTGTTCTTCGGCTTCGTGCCCGCGAGATCGGTCATCAACTGATCGATGTACTCGAGCTTCTGCAACGCCGGCCACCCGCGATAACGACGTCGCCACTGCGAGCGTGGCGCAAGCCAAACGGCAAACGTCTCGGCGAAGTCTTCGGCAGGATGCGCCTGCGCGTACCATGCAGGCAGGTGCAGGACGTACTTGCGGCTCCGCGGTTTCGGCTTGTAGAAGTCGGGATAAGGTTGCGCGAACGAGCCGAAGAGCTCGCGATGCTGGCGTTTGAAGTGGAGCCGAAACGCGGTGTCGAGCGCGTGGCCGGCCTCGTGCCGCAAAATGCTCATGCACTCCTTGTCCGTGGCGCCCTCGACTTCGAGCATTTGCTTCCGTTCGAGCTTCATCAGGCGCGGGTGCGCGAGGTAAAACGGGATGGCGATGCCGGGCACGCCGTCCGGCGAAAACCACTCTTCCGACAGCCAAACATGCGGTTTGAAGCGGATTCCGCGGTCGTTGAGCTCGCCATAGAGCCGTATTATGTGGGGCTCCAGGAACGAACCTTTAATTTTGATAGGCAAGTCGCAGATGCGTAGATCGAGCAACTGCTCGTCACTCAGACGATGCCAGGGGAATCTGTAGCTCACGGCGCGGTCATAATAGCTGTGGCGCGCAGGAGGGTCAAAAAGACGTTAGACAGGATTTAGAAGATTGTTCAGGATTAACAAATAATTCTGTCAATCCTGAGAAATCTTGTAAATCCTGTCTAATGACCCCTTTTCATCTGCACTTTCGCGTTCTATTATGAGACCTGAATTTTTGGCAGCGTCTTCCCAAGCACACACAAACCACAACTAGAACCAAGAGGGATATGTTCAAAACCACCATTGTTAGAATTGCAGTTGTAATCGCCTGTCTGTCGATACTCTCCGCAGCGGCCAGCGCTGACACGAAAGTCAAAACGCGGCAAACCACCGGCGGCCAGACTTACGAAAACACCAGCTACATCAAAGGCAAGCGCCAGCGCAGCGAGACCAACAGCGGCCAGATGATCATGATCCAGCAGTGTGATCTGCGACGAAACATCCAGATCATGCCGCAGATGAAGATGTACATGATTCAGCCGTACGATCAGCCATCGTCCAGTGGCGCCACGCCTGCCAACACGACGACACCGTCTTCTCAACCCGTGAAAAAAGGCGGGCTTGTTACTTCCACCGTCACCACGAAAGATACGGGCGAGCGCAAACAGATCCTTGGTTACACCGCGCGTCATATCATCACCACGATGGAGATGAAGTCGTCTCCGGACGCGTGCTCGCAAAACAATACAAGGATGGAGATCGATGGCTGGTACATCGACGCCACGTTCGCACTCGAGTGCGACAGTAGCCGCGCCTACATGAACTATCGACCACACGGCGGCGGCGGCGGTTGCCAGGATCGTTATGAGACGAAGACGATCGGCACGGCGAAGAAGGGTTATCCGGTTTGGGAAAAGACCACGATGTTTGGACCGGGCGGTGCTGAGAGTTTTTCGACGATCAATGAAGTAGTTGAGTTTTCAAACGCGACCCTCGATCAGAGTCTCTTCGAGATTCCTGAAGGCTATCGAGAAGTGGAAGACTTCGCGAGTGCTATGAGCGCCGCTTACGCAAACCCCGGCCTTGCGGAAACGGGTGGAACCGCGAGCGTGACGAGCACGGCGAGTCAGCCGAGCGCTGTAGCAGCGGCGACCACGACGGTTGCGCCGAAGCGTGAAGGGGTAATTCGTTTCGGAGTCGCTGCTGTGAAGGCTGGCAACGTCGCGGAGTGGATGAACGCACAAACTCTTGCCGCGGCAGTGCAGAACACTCTGCAACAGAACCTGAAGGGGACGAATGTTGAAGCCGTTCTGATCGAAGCCACGGGCGCCGCAATCCAAGCTGAAGCACAGCAGAAGCAGTGTGACTACATTGTCTTCGCGAATGTGTCGCACAAGAAAGGTGGCGGGGGTTTCGGAAGCATGCTCAGCAGTTCAGTAGGTCAAGTTGCGAGTAACATCGGTTACGGATCCGGGACGGCAGCAGTCGTCGCCACGAATACCGTTGTTGCTGCGACCGTCGCTCAGAACATCAAAAATAAGGATGAGTTGACGCTCGATGTGAGACTCGAGCGCCCGACGAGCCAGACGCCGAGCTTCGCACAAACCTTTAAAGGCAAAGCTAAATCAGCGGGCGAAGACATCATCACCCCCCTGAGCCAACAAGCCGCTCAGGCCATCATGGCCTCGATCGGTAAACAGTAGTCTCATAAAGCACAGAACCGAGCGCGGTAGCGCCGGGTCAACTCTTTCAAGGGTCGTGATTGTTGGATTTGACCCGGCGCTACCGCGCTCGATTCTGTGCATGTTTAGCTGCCTGGATGAACTCCCGTCTTCAAATACGACGACGGGCACAGCTTTTCAATGGCGCACTCGGCACACAACGGATTACGTGCTTTGCAGATCTTCCTACCGTGATAAATCATCAGGTGCGGGAAGAGCACCCAATCCTTCTTCGGCACGATCGGGATCAGGTCCTGCTCGATCTTCTCCGCAGTCTTCTCCTCAGATAACGCGAGCCGGTGCGAGAGTCGCGTGACGTGCGTATCAACGACCACGCCCGCCTTGATCCCAAACGCATTCCCCAACACCACATTCGCCGTCTTCCGCGCGACACCCGGCAGCTCGAGCAACTCATCCATCGTGTGCGGCACTTCCCCGCCATACTGCTCGGTCAGAAGCTTCGCCGTCCCCTGGATCGACTTCGTCTTATTCCGAAAGAACCCGGTCGAGTGAATGTCCTTCTCGAGCTCGTGCGCGGAGACCTTCAGATAGTCTTCGGGTTTCTTGTACTTCCGAAACAGATCCGCCGTAACGATGTTGACGCGCACGTCCGTAGACTGCGCCGACAGAATCGTCGCAATCAACAATTCAAACGGGTTCGAATGATTGAGTGCGGTCTTTGCGTCCGGATAAGCTCGCTTGAGTCGCCTGATAATGTCGCGTGTGCGTTTTTTGAGTTCCCCTTCGCGTTCCTTCATCAACTCATCCCGTTCGTTTCAACTTCCCTGTCTTCTTGGCCCACTCCTCCATCTTTACGAAGACGAACAGACCGAGCGGCAGCAGTATCGCGCCCATCAACGCCAGTATGAGCAGCTCGTGCGACACCGCCGAGAGCGGCGCGCCCGCGAGATACTCAGCCGTCGAGTCGTGGTTCCCCACTCCGAACAACTTCCGGCAAGCAGACAGAGTGTAAGTCGCCGGTGAGAGTGCCGATAGGGGTTGCAGCCAATGTGGCAGGACATCAATGGGATAATAAACTCCCGAAACGAGCAGAAGCGAGCCCTGAAAGATATGGGTAGCTTCCGCTCCTCGTTCCGCGCTCATCACGGGAAACACCGCCGCGAATAGTCCGAGGCCAACGAAAGCGACAGTGCTCACCGCCAGCACAACAGCCACGCCAAACAAGTTCGCGCCACGCAGGTTCAAGTTCGTAAACAACATTAGACCGACGAGCACGATCACGCTCGTCAGAATGCTGTTCAGCAACGAGAACAGACTGACGCCGAGCAGGTGCACCGCTCGCGACACCGGCGCCATGAACGTGTACTCCAGCGTTCCTTCCCAACGCTCGTACGCGATCGACATCGCGATCTCGTTGTAGAGCCACGAAAGGTAGTTCCACAGCAGCGCGCCGACGACGAGCGTCAGCGTTAGCTGGTAGCTCCCTTGCGCCACACCGATCAGCGCCACTGTCGCTGACGTCACAAGCGCGTAAAAATTGAAAACGACGACCCAGCCTATGTATCGACGAGTGATGTGATACCCGCGAAACAGGAAGGCCCACGTTTGTCGCAGTGTTGCTTCCATCGATCAATCCTCCACCAATGCCAGTTCTTCTTCTTCGACGATTTGTTCACCAGTTAACTTGATGAACGCATCGTCGAGTGTCGCGGCGTTCGACTGCTGCATCAATTGAGCAGCAGTTCCTTCCGCCACGAGTTTGCCGTGCGCCAGAAAACCGATGCGCTTACAGAGTCGTTCCGCTTCGGCCATGTCGTGCGTCGTCAAAAGGATCGTCGTGCCCTCGCGTCTTTGCAGATCCTCGAGGAACGACTGCACGTCGCGACGGCTCTTCGGATCGAGGCCCGTCGTCGGCTCATCGAGCAGCAGCAGCGGCGGGTTGATCATGAGCGCGCGTGCGATACTGATCTTCTGCTGCATACCGCGGCTCATCTCCTCGAGCGGCGTCGAGAACTTCGCGTTTTCCATTCCGAGCTGCTCGAGAATCTTCATTACACGTCGCTCAGCTTCGCGCGCGTTCTGGCCATAGAGCAGCGCGGTGTAGAGCAGGTTCTCGCGCGCCGAGAGTTTCTTGTAGAAAGCAGCGTCGACGCTGACACGCCCGATAATCCGGCGCACTTCATCCGCCTGCTCCGGCAGCGTGAAGTCGAGCATCCGCACGTATCCGCTATCCGCGATCAGCAGAGTCGAAAGAACGCGAATCAGCGACGACTTGCCGGAACCGTTTGGTCCGAGAAGTCCGTAAGTCTCACCCTGCGCGACGCTGAACGAGACGTCGTCGATCGCCCAGAGCTCGGACTTTTTGCGGAAACCGCTCCGCTTGCGAAAACTTTTGCGCAGGTTGCGCACCTGAATAGCTGGTTGCTGCATGATCAAAAACCTCGAAAGCGGATCGTCCAAAAACGTCCACTCGTAGATACACTTCGGTTGTAGATGGATTAGAAAAGGAGCCGCTGAGCCCGAATCAAGCTCGGATCAGCCGGGTTTTGACGAGGAAGAGATTTTTCATCGAATCACCTGTGCGTGTGAGGATAAACCATCTTGTCAATCATGTAAATCTTGTAATCCTGTCTAACGCCTACCGTGAGCTATTTTTACTGCTTCGGGAATTTGACGTAGCCGCATCATCGAAATCACCCCAAACAACGGACCAGGCGCAAGAATCATAAACGCATATCTCCAGTTGTTAATCTTCGGCACGAGCTCGATCGAAACGCTCGTCAACAAAAACCCAATGCACATCTGAATCGTCAACGCCGTTCCGATGTACTGCGGATCTCCAAGCTCAGTGACACAAGATGAAAACTGCGCTGAGTCAGCCACAACCGTCGCACCCCAGATCGCCGCCACCACCAACAGCGCCACCGGACTGCCGCCATACAACAATCCAATCACCAGACAACACGTGCCACTGATCGCCATCGCCCACGACGTGACGAGAGTTCTCCCGACACGATCCGCAATCAACCCGGCAACGACACAACCGATCGCGCCCGCACCTATCACGATGAACGATCCAATCTCCGCGAGCTCCGGATTGGCGTTTCGAAGCGCGAGACTCGAGCGAATCATCACCGGGATCCAGATCCACATGCCGTACAGCTCCCACATGTGCCCGAAGTAACCAAAGCTCGCGAGTCGCACGCCACGATTGCTGAACACGCGCACAATCTGCGACATGTCAAACTTCGCCGGCGGCAGTGCATACGGACCATCATCGACGAAGAACAACACGATGAGCCCCCCAACGGCGGCGAGCACCGAAACAAAGAGGATGTTGGTGCGCCACTGTGCGGAGCCCACAGCGTTGACGAGATAAGGCGTCGCTTTTCCCATCGTGAGCGCGCCGACTAAAACACCGAGCGCCATGCCGCGCCGCTCACGAAACCACGTCGCCATGATCTTCATGCCCGGCGGGTAGACACCGGCGAGACAAACGCCTGTCAGGAAGCGCAGCAGAATCGCACTGGAGGCATCAAGTGTGTAGAGACCGAAAGCCCAGTTAACAGCAGCGCCGAGAAATGATGAAACGGCAAAGAGACGTCGCGAGCTGATGATGTCTGGAAGATTGAGCGTAGCGCTGATGAGCGTGCCGGCGACAAAGCCGAGTTGAACGGCAATCGCGATCCAGCTAATTTGTGAAGGAGATAAGTTCCACTCGCGCGTGAGTGCGGGAACCACAGCGGAGCCACTAAACCACAGCGACATGCCGAGCAGCTCCGCGATTGATAAGAGCGCCAGAGCTTGCCAGCGGCGTGGATGGGGTTCAGTCATGTTAGACAGGATTTCAGGATTTACAAGATGTACAGGATTCAATCTTGTAAATCATGAAAATCCTGTAATCCTGTACTCACTTAAGATCGAACAAGAGGACCTCAGCCGGCTCTTGCGCTTTAATTCGCAGTTCCGATTCTCCGGTTATCACCACCCCATCACCCTGCAAAGCACTCTCACCATTGATCGTGATCGCCCCCCGCGCGACCTGGAGCCACGCATGCCGAAGCGGATCCATCTCACGCACCACTTCCTGATCCGCATCAAGTATCGATGCAAACAGACTCACATCCTGGTGCACGGTCACCGATCCATCACGACCATCTTCAGAAGCGATCAATCGCAACTGCCCGCGTCGCTCATCTTCACTGAAAGCTTTCTGCTCGTAACTCGGCTCGAGCTCGACCGTGTCCGGCAGGATCCAGATTTGTAGCAGGTGTACGCGCTCCGCGAGCGATGCGTTCTGCTCGCTGTGACGCACGCCCGTGCCCGCGCTCATCCGTTGCACGTCGCCCGGACGAATCACAGATCCGTTGCCCATGCTGTCTTCGTGTTTGAGCGCGCCTTCGAGGATGTACGTGATGATCTCCATGTCGCGATGTCCGTGCTTTGGAAACCCGCGACCCGCCGCAACAAAATCCTCATTGATCACACGCAAGCTGCGAAAGCCCATGTAACGCGGATCGTAGTACTGGTCGAACGAGAACGTGTGATACGTGTTGAGCCACCCGTGATCGAAATGCCCACGCTCTTTTGATCTTCTGATGCTGATCATGACTTTTATCCACAGATTACGCAGATTCGTCTAAACGCTCTTCGTGCGCGACAAACACGGTCACGAGCTCGTTCAGTCCTTCGGCGTCCTGATCGTCGAACCTGCCGATCGTCGGACTATCGAGATCGAGCACGCCGATCAGCCGCTCACCATCGAATAATGGCACCACGATCTCCGAATTCGACGCAACATCGCACGCGATGTGTCCGGGAAACTCATGCACGTTCGGCACGATGATCGTCTCAACGCGCTTCGCCGCTACACCGCACACGCCCTGGCCAAGCGGAATGCGCGCGCACGCGGGATTTCCCTGGAATGGACCAAGCACAAGCTCGTCGTCTTTCAGGAAATAGAACCCGGCCCAGTTCACGTTCGGCAGCGAGCTGAAAAGCAGCGCGCTGAAGTTTGCGGCATTCGCGATGAAGTCGTGCTCGCCTTTCAGCAGGCTCATCAACTGCACGACGAGGCTTGCGTAAAGCTTCGGCTTCACGTTGTTCTTCGACGTCGCCACTGCTTTTAGCTTCTTTGGGGCTTTTTTGTTTGTTGGGACTTTTTTCTTCGCTCTTTTCTTTGCTGTTTGTGGGGACATTTACTCAGGCTCCTCCGTTGCAGGCCGGATCGTGATCACCACCGATTTCGACACTGGCGTGTTGCTCTTCAGCGCGACGTGGCGCACCGGCACCAAAACATTCGCTTCAGGAAAGTAAGTCGCAGCGCAGCGGCGCGGAATGTCGTAGGGGACAACGATAAACGCCCTGGCGATTCGCTCCTCACCTTCGAAATGGCTGACCAAGTCTACAACTTGTTGCGCTTTCAAGCCCGCCGCCGCGATGTCCTCTTCGTTGAGAAACACGACGCGCCGGCCGTCGCTGATACCGCGATAACGATCGTTCTCAGTGTAGACCGAAGTATTAAACTGGTCGTGACTGCGAATCGTCATCATCAAAAACTGCTCTGGGCCAAGATCGTGTTGCGGCAACTCGTGTACGGTAAACTGCGCCTTGCCCGACTTCGTGTTGAAGACTCGATTGCGCGCGGCGTTCGGGAGATAGAAGCCGCCGGGCTCGCGCACGCGCCGATTGTAATCGTCGAATCCCGGAATGACGCGCTCGATCGCATCGCGAATTTGGTCGTAGTCGTTTGCAAGCTCTTCCCAATTCACGGTAGTGCGATGTTCGAGCGTCGCGCGAGAAAGCCGTGCCACGATCTGCGGCTCACTCAGAAGCTCTTCCGAAGCAGGCTGGAGCGAGCCGCGCGAAACCTGCACCACGCCCATCGAGTTTTCCGTCGTGACAAACTGAAGACCGCTTGCTTGCGCATCGATCTCTGTACGACCTAAGCACGGGAGAATCAGCGCACGATCGCCCGTGATCAAATGCGATCGATTGAGCTTCGTTGAGACGTGCGCCGTCAGGCGACAGCGACGCAAAGCTGCCGCAGTGAAATCCGTATCAGGCGTTGCTGAAAGAAAGTTGCCGCCGAGCGCGAAGAACACTTTGCCCTGTCCTTCATGCATCGCGTGGATCGCGCGCACCGTGTCGAAGCCATGATTTCGTGGCGGCTCGAAGTCGAACGTCTCACCAAGTTTATCGAGGAACGCTTCCGTCGGTCGTTCCCAGATGCCGACCGTGCGATCGCCCTGCACGTTGCTGTGACCACGCACAGGACACAACCCCGCGCCAGGCTTTCCGACCTGCCCGCGCAGCAACATCAGGTTGACGATCTCCTGAATGTTCGCGACTGCGTTGCGATGTTGCGTCAGTCCCATGGCCCAACAGAAGATCGTCCGCTCCGAGTCGACGAAGATCCGCGCAGCCTGTTCGATCTGTTCTCTCTCAACTCCGCTCTGCTCGACGATCTCGTTCCACGAAACAGTTTCCAACGCGGAGACGAATTCATCGAAACCCGTCGTGTACTGCGCGATGAAGTCGCGGTCGAGCGCGTCTTCACGCGCGAGCACGGCTTTCGTGATTCCCTTCAACAGCGCCACGTCGCCGTTGATCCGCACCTGAAGAAACAGATCCGCGAGGATTGTTCCTGAGCCGAGCAAGCCGAGAACGTCCTGCGGATGTTTGAAGCGCGTCATCCCCACTTCCGGCAGGGGATTGATGTGGACGAGTTTGCAACCACGTCGCTTTGCACGCTCGAGCGACGTGAGCATGCGCGGATGGTTCGTGCCCGGATTCTGACCGATGACGAAGATCGCCTGCGCCTCTTCGAAATCGTCGAGCGTGACTGTTCCCTTCCCGACACCGACCGTTTCACTCAACGCAGAGCCACTCGACTCATGACACATGTTTGAGCAGTCGGGCAGGTTGTTTGTACCGAACTGGCGGACGAACAGTTGATAAAGAAACGCCGCTTCGTTGCTGGTGCGACCGGAGGTGTAAAAGATCGCCTGGTCGGGATAGTTCAATGAGTTCAACTCGCCCGCGAGTAGCTCGAAAGCGTCGTCCCAACCGATCGGTTCGTAGTGAGTCGCATCACGATGCAGCAGCATCGGGTGCGTGAGTCGTCCCTGGGCGTTGAGCCATTGATCCGATTGCTCCAGGAGCTCGGCGACGCTCCACTGTTGAAAGAACTCAGGCGTCACGCGCTTCGTTGTTGCCTCGTCGGCGACGTGCTTCGCGCCATTTTCACAAAACTCAAAGTGCGAGCGCTCGCGATCCGGCTCAGGCCATGCGCAACCCGGACAATCAACGCCGCCTGTCTGATTCACTTTCAGCAACGTGCGCACACCACGCACGAGCCCCATCTCTTCCGAGATAGTCTTCACCGCCGTGATGATCGCCGGCGCTCCACCGGCAGCCTTTGGTATCTTCGTTTGCTCTGCCATCCTTCGGATATTATCTCTGTGCAACCTCTGTGTTCTCTGTGTCTCTGTGGTTAACTATTGTCGCAAAAACTTACCACAGAGACACAGAGAACACAGAGGTTGCACAGAGAAGAATTTCAAAATACGTGTAATCTGTGCTAAAAGCCTGACAAGGAAACTCTAGAGGAAAAACCTATATGACCCTGTTGCGCCCCTTTAGGTCGCTCTTTATCTTAGCTCTCTCCGCTTCAACATTCGCAATCAGCGCCAACGCTCAGATCAAACCGGGCCGCGATCCCAATCAACCGATCGATCAGGAGTACACCAACAAGATTCGCGAGTATACAACCGCGCCTTACTTCAACTCTCCTCTGACCGACTACCTGCCCGCATCGACTGACGTGCCGACGCCAAAAGCCGTGCTCGGCGACGTCGCGGGCGCGCCCGGCAAGTTGCCGTACGCCGAAGACGTTTACAAGTACATGCGCATGCTCGAGCGCGCCAGCCCGCGCGTGAAAGTCTTTTCGATCGGCAGGACCGAAGAAGGACGCGAGATGATCGCGGTGGCGATCGGCTCCGAGCAATTGATTTCAAAGATGGAAGAGAATCGCGCGCGACTAACTAAGCTCGCCGATCCACGAACCATCAACATGGACGAAGCCGAAGCGGACGCCCTGGTCAACGCTTCGTTTCCAGTCTATTACATCACGGGCACGATCCATTCGACCGAAACCGGTTCGCCAACCGCGTTGATGGAGCTGGCCTACCGGCTCGTCGTCGATAACAGCCCATATGTGAAGTCGATCCGCGACAGCGTTTTGACGTTGATCACGCCGGTGGTTGAAGTCGATGGACGCAATCGCATGGTCGACGTTTACAACTGGCACCTCGCGCATCCAAACCAGAACTGGCCAGGACTGGTTTACTGGGGCCACTACGTCGCACACGACAATAATCGCGACGCGATCGGCCTGTCGCTGAAACTCACACGCAACGTGATGAACACGTATCTCTCGTGGAAACCGCAGGTGCTTCACGATCTGCACGAGTCAGTCCCGTATCTTTACGACAACACGATCGGCGACGGCCCATACAACGCGTGGGTCGATCCGATTCTGACCGATGAGTGGCAGATGATCGGCTGGAACAACGTTTCGGAGATGACGAAGTTTGGTATGCCCGGCGTGTTTGCCCACGGCAACTTCGACACGTGGTCGCCCGGTTACCTGATGTTCATCGCGGCGACACACAATGGCATCAGTCGTCTCTATGAAACGTTCGGCAACGGGGGGGCGGACACGGTGGAGCGCACATTGTCGCCGAGCGAGTATCAGCGCACGTGGTATCGACAGAACCCACCGCTGCCGAAAGCAAAATGGTCGCAGCGAAACAACAACAACTACCAGCAAACCGCACTGCTCACGTCGCTTTATTATTTCGGCAACAACAGCAAGCTGTTTCTCAAAAATTTCTATTTAAAGAGCAAGCGGTCGATCGACAAGCCGAAGCAGGAAGGTCCCGCGGCTTACGTGCTTCCCGGCGACGATCCGCGACCGAGCAATCAGGCAGAGCTGCTGCGCACGCTGCAGGCACAGGGCGTCGAGCTCAGCAAAGCGACCGCGCCGTTCACAGTCTCGCTCAGAAAAAAAGCCAGTTCCGGCGCTCCAGCCCGCTCTTCATCGTCGCCAACAGCATCGCCGACACCCGCACCCAAGACTGAAGATCGCACGTTTCCCGCGGGCAGCTACATCGTCCGCATGGACCAGCCGTACAGCCGCATCGCCGATGCGTTGCTTGACTATCAATACTGGGCCCCAAACGATCCGCAAACAGACATCTACGACGATACCGCATGGACCATGGGTGAGCTTGGAAACGTCGAGGTCGTGCGTGTAGTCGATGCGAAAGTGCTGACCGCGCCGATGGACCGCGTGACGGGTGAGGTACGCTCGCCGGGTGGCATCACGAATGCCGGAGCCGTCTACGTGATCAATCACAACGCCGACAACGCGCTCGTCACGCTGCGTTACCGTTTGAAAGACGTCGAGATGGAAGCGGCGGAAGAACCTTTCGAAGCTGCAGGACGCAAGTTCAATCGCGGCTCGTTCATTGTACGCAAAGCTAACGTTGAGGATCTGCGACGCGTTGCGAACGAGCTCGGCATCCAGGTGTATGCGGTTAACGATGCGCCATCAGTGAAGACGCACCCGCTGCGTGCGCCGCGCATTGCGATGATGCACACTTGGCTGAGCACGCAGGACGAAGGCTGGTATCGCATCGGGCTCGATCAGTTGCAAGTGCCTTTCGCGTACATCAGCACACAGGACGTTTCGCGCGAGCCGAACCTCAAGAGCAAGTACGACGTGATTCTGTTTGCCCCCGTCGGACGCGGCGCGCAGGCGATTATCAACGGCCTGCCGATGTACGGCAATCCGCTGCCGTGGAAGAAGACGCAGCTCACGCCAAACCTCGGCGCTATTGATGAAACCGACGACATGAGGCCCGGGCTTGGTTGGAATGGTCTGCAAAACCTGCAGAAGTTTGTGAAAGACGGTGGGCTGTTCGTTACTGTCGACGACACGTCCGACTTCGCTGTGAACTACGGATTTACGGCGGGAGTTTCCGTTAATCGGTCGCAACGGCTGCGTGCTGTTGGAGCGATACTGCGAACGAAGTCGGTCGATGCGGCGAGTCCGATCGCTTATGGCTATGGCGACTCGCTCGCGATGTATTGTATGAATGGTCCAATCTTCAACATCAATAACGGTGTTGGTGGACGCGGCGGACGACCAGCGCAACGCGCCACCGGTCGCGGCACTCCTGACGATCCGGATGTGCCACAAGGACGTGCACCCGCGGAGATACCGGAGCCACCACCGCGAGTCGAGCCGTGGGAAGCGCCGCCGGTGATGGACGAGCAGCTACGCAACGCGGTTGGTTTGATACCACCGAACCAGCGTCCGCGCGTGGTCCTGCGTTACGCCGACAGCCGCGACCTGTTTGTTTCCGGGCTGTTGGACGGCGGCGATGAGATCGCGCAGCGAGCGGCAATCATCGATGTGCCTTCGGGCACTGGGCACGTTCTGCTGTTCTCGACGAATCCGTTCTGGCGCGGACAGACAAAGGGCAGCTACTTCCTCGTCTTCAACGCAATCCTGAACTGGGACAACCTCAACGCCGGCCGCAAGCTGGCGGAGAAGTAGCCACAAAAAGGCGCAAAAGACACATAACAGTAAATCCGAAAAGGGTTCCTGTTTATGTGCCTTTTGTGGCTAAGCTTTTTTTCTTTTCGAAGACTGCGAACGTGAGAATGATTGTGGCTCCGGTTAGGATGCCGAAGACGTACCATAGCCAGGTCCAGCCGAAGTTTTCCGACGCATACCAGATCATTGTCACGATCGACAACAACAGAAAGACCGCGCCGAGCAGCGTCATGCCGCGGACGCGAAACACGATGCCCGCGAAGATGCCTGCGAGCGAAAACGATCCGAGTATCAACGGCAGCCACGGTGAATTCGCGACGCCGTTGATGAAGACGTCGGCGGTTGAAGAGCTGTAGATCGTGACCAGCGACAGGTATCGCACGGCCAGCAACTGATCTTCCCCGAGCTTGTCTTTGTTCAGGTAAGCCGCTGCGAGAACGGAGACCGCAGTCGGAACCAGCCACAACTGCGGATGTTGGAAGAACCCGTAATCCGCGGTGCGCTGGAACATGTACCAGAGCCCACCATTTCCAACCACCGCCGCTATCAGGCCAAAACCGAACGAGCGACGCAGGATCGATAACAGTCCGTAAAGCCCGCCGACGATAAACAGCAGCACCGAGAAGTCGACTTCCGACGACGCGATCCAGAATCCGAACACCGGCAGCAACGGCAGAAACGCGCCAGTGCCTTCCAGAGGTTGAGCCAGCACGATTATCTGGCGTCGTCGCAGCGCTTCACTCGTCACCACAGCGAAGAATGCGATCGACATCACGACGAGTGGCCAGAAGCGTTCGATGAAACCTGTGAACAGCCAGGGCATCGTCAAACGCACGTGCAGAAACAGCAGCGCCAGCATCGCTTCGGCGACATACACGTATCGCATGCGACGAGGCTCAGAAAGAGCTAACGGATCGTGATTTGGCGATACGGCGAAGAGCACGCAAATGACCACGGATACAAGAAGCGTCACGCCAATCGCGACGAGCGCGAGCGGATTAGTGAGCACGGCGCCGAAGTCTAGTTGGTAGCGGACTTCAGTTCCGAGACAGAAGAAGAGCGCTACGACGCCCGCGCCGAGCAACCACGGAACACAACTGCGAGCGGCGCTAGTCCAGTCAGGAAAAGAATGTGTTGTTTGCTTGAGAAGAATCGCGTAGACGCTCGTTAGACCAAAGACGACGAGCATCAAGATCACGCTGCGATTCAGCCACGTCGCGTTTACCAACGGCGTCAGCCACGACCAGCCTAAGAAAACGATACCGAGAACAAAGACTACGATGGCGGCGCGTCGCCAACGTTGCGCGGACTTTCCTTCTGCTAGTAATCCAAGAGTCAGAGACTGTGCGGCGAGGGCGAGAGCAGCCGACGCGCGCAAGTCCAAGCCCGGAAAACAAAGCGTCCAGCAAGCGAGCCCCGCAACAGCCGCCACGGCAAGTATTGTGAAGCTTGCAAGCCATGGAAGCTCGGTACTCTCCGCGCTGATGCGTTCGGGAATTCCGATTCGTTTTGCGAAAGCGATGATGTGTCTACGCCAGCGCCACATGAGTGCGACGACGCAACTGTATACGGCGAGAACAATCGTGGTGGACCACACAATCCGCGTTGGGCTCAACGTTAACTGCTGGACCGCAATGGCACAGCCGATCAAACCGAGCGCGTAAAGACCGGCGACTGCACACTTCGCGAAACGATCCCACAAACACGCGGTCATCAAGGTGACAACGGAAGCAAAAGCCAGCCAGGTCAGGTGCGGGTTGAGATCAAGGTACACAACGAGCGAGAGCACAGCGAGTGAAAATAGTGCGGCGATGTTGTGAAATGAAAAATAGTAGCTGAGTGATGATGAGTCATGCTGTCGTGAGCAAAGATCGAGCAGAAGCCAGATTACGCCCGCAATCGAGTTCGCGATCAGGTTGACGAGCAGAAACTCACCCAGATCAAAACGTTCCTGGCCGAGCAGCAGCCACCACAGCAACGTTGAGAGGCTGAACAGCAGACCTGCCGCAAAGATGTAACCGCGCGCTTTTGTTTTTAAGTTTAATGCGATCGCAAGCACAGTGATCGACAACAAGGGAGCGACGGTCCACCAGGCAGTCGCACACGCGGGATGCATCAATCCGCGCAGACTCAGACACACCGCAACACTACCAACTATCGCCGACACATGCCTTGCTGTCGCCTGCCATTTATTTGCAGTCAGCTCGGCGGCGAGCAACATTAACCACGCTGTTCCCGCGACGCATAGCGTCAGTATGTGCAAACCCGCCCAGCCGCTGATCGCCGCAAAGTTGAATGCAATCAAACAACTGACTGCAAACAATGAACAGGCAAGCGCCCACGGCGAAAACGGACGGAACCAGATCGCGGCAACTGCTATTGAGGCGAAACTCAACCAACCGAGATAGCTTCCCACCGCCGCCGTGCCACTTTCAGCAACACCGGGGCGCCACACGATCATGTAGAACGCTGGAAGAAATAGTGCGGCGCTCAAACTGATCGCCAACCACAATTGCAGCTTGACCAGGTAGTCGGCCACCCGCGAGGCTCGTTGGTCCAGAGCTGTCTGCCAGCGTCGCCGCGTGCTCAGCCACGGCAGCAAATAGACTGCGAGCGTGATCACATTCAGTTGCACGAGGCGAACGAGAACGATGCGATCCATCGAGCCGTGTACTGAAGCGACTGCGAGCAGGAACACGGCGGTGATCGCCGCGTTGAGGAAAGCGCCCGCATACAAGGCGAAACTCGGCCTGCGCTCGCGGAGTGCATGGCCAATTAGCACGAGTCCCACGATAGAAAGGGGTATGCCGTACATGAAGCCGCTAGCCGGTCCCAGCAGCGGCAAGTAGAAGATGGTTCGCAAGGCAGCACAGCTCGTAAGGATCAGCAGCGGTACGATCGTCAGAGTGAACAGGACGGCTCGTACTTCTCTAACGAAACCTTCACCCAATCGTCGCTGCGACCAGATCGCGATCGAGCCAAGGAGCAGAAAGACTGCTGCCAGCCAGCGCCACGCTGTCGCCGTTGCGATCTGAGTTTCGAACTGTCCCGCAAGTAGTGGAATCGTGCCTGCGAGTACGGCAACCGCGCCGAGCAGATACGCCTTGTTCCGTCGTTCCCAGAAGCTCGCGATCATCGCGACGAGCAACAGCCCAAACACGATCCACGAGCCGAGACCAAACGCTTCCTGGTGTGGAAATCCGGCAATGTCGAAACCACCATAACCCGCCAGTTCCTGCGTGACACCCGAAAACGATCCATAAACCGCGAGCAGCAGAAACGCCGGCGCCAACGCCCACAACAGAAACCGATCCACAGCATACTTGCCGTCAAGCAACGAGATCATCGAAGAATCAACTGTAGGGGTGGCCCTCTGTGGCCACCCGTCCGTTGAATCCTCCGCAGAGGGTGGCCACAGAGGGCCACCCCTACAAATAAGCCCTCTCAGCGCAAGCCACACGAGACAAAACAACGCGAGGACAGTTCCGTAGATCTGCAATGCTGCCGGGCGGAGAAACGCGTGTGGGAGATACGAGTACCAATCGAACTCCTGTAGCGCGGCTTTCACCGTCAGCACGAGTGCGCAAAGCAACGCGACTTGAAACAAGTTGAAGATGAGCCTGCGACGGTTGAGCCACAGCAGGAGTAGCAGAATGCCCGCAATCCAGAACACACGCTGCGCCTGCATCCACGTGATGGTCCACGTATTCGCCTGGAACAGACACACAACGCCCAGAGAAATCGCGATCAGCGCGCTGTAGTTGAGGACCGAGAAGACCTTGCCGCGCTCGTACCTCGAGCTAAGGATTGCCGCCGCTGCGCAAATCGTCGCGTGCGCGAAGAACGCTGTCTGCCATGGAAACGCGAACCCAGCCGGCGCGAAGTTAAACGCGAGCGCGCCCAACAGCAACGCAGATCCGATCCACGTGTATTGCACTGCGCGATGCCGCCACGCTAACCAAAACGCCCCGAGCGCATACAGTCCGTAAACGATCCACACCTCATACTGATCGAGCGCGCCGATGCCTAAACCAGTCACAAGCATTAAACTCACAATCGCCGTGATCGACGCTGCAACGATGTAGCATTGACGGGTTCTATTCTTCAGCCACTCCGATACGATCACGAACAGCGCCACCGCACCCGCCAACGCCTGCCCGCTCCGAACAGAAACGGTAACCTCGAGCAAAGACATCACGCGCAGGTTTTGCCACGTGATGTTGCCGCTCAAAACATGAAAAGTTACGACGTAAGCAAGCGCAAAACAGAGCGCAGCAATCACGTGCGCGACCGGCAGCTCCAACGCCACGGCAAGCACCGTGAGCACTGCAAAGTTGATCAGCGCCGCCGGAACGATGCTCGCGGGATTGGGCCACGCAAGAATCATCCCCGCCAGAACGATCATCAACCCGAGGATGCCGAGCGCCGTGCCTGCCGTCCTCGCTGCCACCAATTCTTTGTTTGCGATCTTGCGCCAGAGCACGGTGCCGGTCGCGAGCATCGGCAGTCCCCAAAGCGTAACAAGCGGCGCGAGGTACATCATCGACATACCGATCGGCCCAGACTTGTACAGCAACAAACCAAACGGCAGCAGCGCCGCAAAGCTCATCGTTCCCAGCGCTGTGAAAACCATCGTGGTCTCGGTCTCGTCGATCTGTCGGTCGTGCAGCACTACGCGCAACGCAAGTCCGACAGTCATGACGTAACACGCAACTGGAAACGCGCCGAGAAAAATCAAAAGCCACGGCGAAGCATCTAGCGCCGTGAAGTGTCGTACGAGTAGTTGACCAACAGACGATCCAAGCACGCCCGCAGACAGAATTTGCGCGCAGCCGGGTGTGATAACGCGACCGGCAAAATAGACGAGACAGAGAAAGATCGCAGGCGCCGCTAACTCACTGGCAAGCACAAGTGGACCGGAAGTGTTGCCGGCGGACACTGCGGCGATCGCGAGAAAGTTCAAAGGCACGAGCAACGTCGCGATCGTTAAAATTCCGCGGCTCGTTGTTCGCAATTTCCAGCGATACTGCGTGTACAAGCCGATGCCGAAGAGCACGGCCGTGACAGTCGTGAAGATCAGAAACTTGAGAACGGGAATCTCGGCGATCTGCGCCCAGAGACTGACGACTAGCGCGGTCGAGCAACCGATGATGAGCAAGCCGCCGATGATCTCGCCCCAGCGGATGTTGCTCTCCTCCATGAAGGAGTTGAGTACGTTCGAGAATGATTTATGATGTGTGATATCCATGACATGTATAGACAGCATTTTCAGGATTAACCAAGACTCATGAATCTCTTTGACGCCATCTTCAGGAATGACCCTTCGTCACCAGCGATCCGTTTCGACGGCCGCACGATCACGTATGGAGAATTGCGCGCCGAGACGTCGACGATGGCCCAGGTCATCAACTCGCTCGGCGTCGCAAGCGGCGATCGAGTTGCGCTCCTGCTTCACGACTCACCCGAGTTCGTCGAAGCGTTCATCGCCACGATCTCGCTTGGGGCAATCGCCGTTCCCATTAACATGGCGCTGCGGGCCGCGGAGCAGTGTTCAATCCTTCACAATTCCGGAGCCGGTGTGGCCTTCATCGAGGCCGAGGCCTGCCGCACGTTGCTGACACATGCGCCAGAAAAGTTGCAGTCACTGAAAAATGCGGTAGTTGTGGAGCGTTCAGGCGGGCGGGCTTGTTACGAGACAATCGGACCGATAACCCTTCATTCATTCGATCTTTTGCGCGACAAAGCAGCGGGAACGGTCGAGTTCCCCGTGGTTGGTCCAGATGATCCGGCATTCATACTCTACACGTCGGGCAGCACGGGCGAACCGAAGGGAGCCGTTCATTCACAAGCCCACGTCTTCTACACAAACGAGACCTTCTGTCGCGAAGTATTGTGTTTGACGACTAACGATCGTCTCTTCTCGTCATCGCGATTGCCGTTCGCTTACGGCCTGGGAAACAGCTTCACGTTTCCATTACTGAACGGCGCAACGACGATTCTCTGTCGCGAGAAGCCGTCGCCTGACATCATCTCGCGGATGTTCAATGAGCATCGACCGACGATCTTTTTCGCAGTTCCCGTGGTCTACAACCTGCTGCTCGAACATCATCGCACGGGAATGAAGCTCGACTGCTCGAGCCTGCGGCTCTGCGTCTCGGCCGGTGAAGCGCTGCCCGCTCAGCTCGGTGAAGAGTGGGAAAAGGAATTTGGCGTGCAACTGCTCGATGGAATCGGATCGACCGAGATGCTGCACATGTTCATGTCAAACTTTGAAAACGAGGTGTGCTACGGCAGCAGCGGGCGTCTGATCAAAGGTTACGAAGCGCGTTTGGTCGATGAGAATGGCGCGCCGGCGCCGGTGAATACAGAAGGACATCTTTGGATCAAAGGCGAGAGCGCTGCGCTGTATTACTGGGAGAATCCGGAGGCGACTGCGAACACGTTCGTCGATGGCTGGGTGCGCACCGGCGACCTGTATCGGTGCGACAGCGACGGCTACTGGTTTCACATGGGACGCAGCGATGATTGTTTTAAATCGAGCGGGCGATGGGTCTCGCCGGTTGAAGTCGAGGGCGCGTTGTTGCGTCACGACGGCGTGGCGCGCGCGGCTGTGGTTGAAGATTTTGACTCCAATCAGCTTCCGTGTGCGTGTGCGTTTGTTGTGAAGCAGGATGTAGAATCCGACTCGGCGCAACTGGAGCACGAGCTGCGCAAGCTCGTGGCTCAATCACTGGCGCGATTCAAGCAACCGCGGCGGTATGTGTTCGTCGCCGAGCTGCCGTACACAGCGACGGGAAAGATTCAGCGGTTCAAGCTGCGGCAGAGTTTAAAACAATGAAAAGCATCCAGGAAACTTACGCCCCGAATCTCGCGTGTTTCGGCTGTGGACCGGCGAACCCGAAGGGGTTGCACGTTCGGAGTTTTGCAGATGGCGATGAGGTTGTCGCTGAGTGGCAACCGAGCAAGGAGTACGAAGCATTCGAGGGAATGTTGAGCGGTGGGATCATCGGCACGCTCCTCGATTGTCACTGCAACTGGTCGGCGGCATGGCATCTGATGCAAAAGAGCGGCGCCGACAAGCCGCCCTGCACCGTCACGGCTGAGTACTCAATCAAACTCTTGCGCCCGACGCCGAGCGATCGACCAGTGAAACTCGTCGCGCGTGTGGTCGAGTCGAGTGGCGACAAAGCTATCGTCGAAGGCGAACTGATCGCGCATGACAAAGTCTGCGCCACTTGTCGCGGCACCTTCGTCGCCGTCAAACCCGGCCATCCCGCGTATCACCGTTGGTAAATAAAAAATGTCTTACATGATTCATCGTCCACGTCGACTCCGCAGAACTGACGCGATCCGTTCGCTCGTACGCGAGACGCGGCTCGCGCCGGAAAATTTCGTGTTGCCGTTGTTCGTCTGTCCGGGCACGGGCGTGCGTCGCGAGATCACGTCGATGCCCGGCGTCTTCAATCTCTCAATCGATGAGGTAACGAAAGACGTCGCCGCCGCGCAAGACACGGGCGTGCGTAGCATCATCCTTTTCGGACTACCTGAGTCGAAAGATACGCAAGCGTCCGGAGCTTACGCCGAAGACGGAATCGTCCAACGTGCGATCCGCGCGGTGCGACAGTCGTCGCCGGAAATGATCATCATGGCTGACACGTGTCTGTGTGAGTACACGTCGCACGGTCATTGTGGTGTCGTGCGCGGTGGTGAAGTTATCAACGATGAGTCACTCGATCTAATCGCGCGCACAGCGTTGAGCCAGGCGGCGGCGGGCGCGGATATCGTCGCACCGTCAGCGATGATGGACGGCCAGGTTGAAGCCATTCGCACGTTACTCGACGCCGAGGGATTCGAGAACACGGCGATCATGGCGTATGCAGTGAAGTATGCGTCCGGGTTCTATGGTCCATTTCGCGAAGCAGCGCAGAGCGCGCCGGAGTTTGGCGACCGCCGCGCATACCAGATGGATCCGCCGAACGTGCGCGAAGCCATGCGCGAGGCCGAGCTCGACTACGCCGAGGGCGCAGACATCCTGATGGTGAAGCCTGCCACTGTTTATCTCGACGTGTTGAAGATGGTGCGTGAGCGGTTTGATGTTCCGTGCGCGGCTTATCACGTCTCCGGTGAGTACGCGCTGATCAAAGCGGCGGCGCAGAAAGGCTGGATCGACGAAGAGCGCGTCATGATGGAAACGCTCACGAGCATCAAACGCGCCGGCGCCGACATCATCCTGACCTACTACGCACGCGAGGCGATCCGCGTGCTGAAGGGGTAATAAACAAGTCAGGAAGAGGGGCTTGGGCTGATTTACGCCGAAGGCGTTGGCTAATTTACGCCCAGGGTTCGAGGAACGAGAACCCTGGGTCCAGTACATAAAAGGCGTTCAAACCCTGTAAGGGTTCGCCCTAAGACAAACCCTTTCAGGGTTATTCGCTTGTTATTATTGGGCACCCAGGGTTGTCGCGTGCGCTCCAACCCTGGGCTGTAACTGGCCAACGCCTTCGGCGTAAATCAACCAACGCCTTCGGCGTAAATCAGCCTACGCCTTCGGCATATTTCAAACTAAACCAGTACGCAGCGGCGGGGGCAAAGCCCCCTCTTCCTGACTTGTTCTGGCCCTGACGTTTAGAGGTTACAGAGGATCCGCTATGCTGCGCTACGTTTTATATTTGGCGCTTCTTTTTCCCCAGGGCCCAAACTGCGGTTGCGAGCAGAAACCCGAGATCAACGTCCTCGCCGTAGTCAACGGCGTCAAGATCACACGCAAAGATCTAAGCATCGACATGCTCACGCAGGTCAGCGTCGCGCAGGACACAGTAATCTTCGCACGCAGCCGACAACTCGACTTGAAGATCAACGATCTTCTGCTCGAAATGGAAGCGAAGCGCCGCGGCATCACGCCTGCCGAACTCCTCGAGACGGGAGTGACTTCGAAGATCACACCACCAACCGAAGCCGAGGCGAGAGCAATCTACGAAAAGGACAATAACCGCAATCAGAGTTTTAATAGCGTCAAAAACAAAATCATGGCGCAGTTGAAAGCGGAGCGCGTAGCGGCGCGTGTGCAAGAGTTCGCAAACACTCTGCGTGCGGGTGCGAAGATCACGGTCTCAAACCAGCAAGTCACACCGCCAACGAATGAAGCAGAGCTCGCGCGTGTGTTTGCAAACGTCAACGGAGTGGAAATTACTTCCAACGACATCGAGACCGCCCTGCTGCCGCTAATATTCCAGGTCCAACAACAGACCTACGCGCTACTCAAACACGACGTCGATCTGCGCATCAACGGCATACTTATCGAACAGGAAGCGGCACGACTCGGAACCACGCCGCAAGCGCTCGTCGACAGCCATGTCATCACAAAGATGCCGATCGTCACCGAGAAGCAGGCGCGTGCTTACTACAACGCGAACAAAGCTCAACTCAAGGCCGACTTTTCAGACGTGAAGCCGATGCTCATGCAGTATCTGTTTGAGCTGGAAAAGCAAAAGACGTTGTCGGCGTATGCGGAGCAGTTGCGGAAAGCTTCGGCCGTGCAAATCTACCTGACCGAGCCGAAGCCGCCGAATGTTCGACAACTCTGTTGCAACCTTGTAGGCTAAGCCCGCTTCTAAGGTCACATTCTGGTCACCGCTGGAGAATAGCGCATGAAAATGCTCCCCGGCTTTCAGCGAAACCGCCACAAAAAAGGCTTTTTTGCAGCATCGAGCCTGCTGCTGTTGCTCGCCACGCAGACGGTGGCGCAGTCAGGCAGGCGCGCCCCTCCGAAGCCCAGTCCAACGCCTGTTCCGTCACCACAAACCGACGCCGAAGTCATTCCGAAAAGCAGCGCGCGTGAGTTGAGACAGCGTGTGTCGCTGCTGGTTGGGAGCGAGCCTTCCTCGAAACACCTGCTTAGTGAAGACACGATCTTCGCCAACTTTCTCCAGCACCTCGGCGAGTTTAAGAACGTCAAGACGACTTCGATGGGCGACATCAAGCGCGATCGCGCAGTGAAGCGCGCGAAGAGCGAGACGGAGTCGATTGTGGTGTTGTTGCAGTTTGACGTCGATGAGTTTCAGAGCGGGACGGTCATACTTAACTCACCGGACCTCGATGTTAAGGTCCTCGTGTTCGAGCCGAAGACCGGAGCGAAGAAGTTTGAGGGGAAGGTTTATTACAAAGCGGTCGGCGGTCCGATGCTGAAGAAAGACAACTGGCCCACGGGCACGCCGATCCGGATCACGACTGAAGCAGTTGGGATCGAGGCCGCCGAGCAAGTGCGCGACTGGCTGCTCGTGCAGGACATCAAAAAGAATTAAGCGCTTTCTCTAATCGCTCCAGACCGGCTTTTAACACGTCAGTATCTCCAGCAATGCCGATCCGGAAGTGTGCGGGCATCTCGAAGAAGATTCCCGGCACGACTGACGTCTCGTATTTTTCACGCAACAACTCGCAGAGTCTCTCCGACGTTCCGTGAGGCACGCGCGGGAACATCACAGTTCCAAACTCCGGCCTGACCACTTCGAGATCTTCACGCGTGTCGAGAAAGTCGTTCAGTATCTGGCGGTTTCGATCGAGCAACTGCTTTGCACGTTCGCCAATTCCTTCGAGCTGTTGCATCGCGACAACACTCAGCCGCTCACCTGCATGCACGGCCGTCGCCGCGAAGAGATCGTTAAGCAGCCACATGCGTTTCGCGAGATCGGGTTGCGCGAGGATCCAACCACATCGCAGACCGCTCAATCCGAACGCTTTGGTCAAACTGCTCGTCACTACAAACTCTTCACCGAGATGGAAACTCGTGCGGGGCGACGCTTCAAACAGCGTTTCCATATAGACTTCATCAACCAGTACGCGCGCACCCAAGCGACGTGCAATCTCGCCAATCTGCTTCATTCTAGAATCATCGATCAGTACGCCGCTTGGATTGTGAAGGTTCGTGATCACGATCAGTCGAGTTTTCGGAGTTACAAGCCGTTCGAGATCTTCGGGTAGAAACTTATCTTCGAACCGGCGCGAGAAACGTTTGACGTCCGCACCGAGGTAATGCGCGAGGGCAAGCATCGGCTCATACGCCGGATGCTCAAACAACACTTCATCGCCCGGCTTGATCAGTGCCGCCATTGCGAGGTGGTTGGCGAACGTCGTCCCGGCCGCTGTTACCACTTCTTCCGTGGCGACTCGATATCGTTTGGCGATTGACTGTATTAAAGGCTGATAACCGTAGCCGCCGTCAGTGATCTCGAGATCGTCGAGCGAAACACGAATCTCGCTTAGCTTCACGTTGCCGAGACCGCTCGTCGCGAGATTGTACTTCGCGACGGAGCGCGTCTTGGCCCAGTTCATGTACGCCGAGCCCATCACTTCGCGTGCGGCGGTCATCTGCTGCTCCTCTGTCGCCAAAACCAGTAAGCGGGAATACCTGCGATCATGATTGCGATTCCTATCAATGTATTTTCGGGATAACGATAGACCGTGTTGATAACCACGAGCCAGCAAATTGCGATGAACACGAGCGTCGTGAACGGATGACCGGGAACCCTCGTCACGGCAGGCCCTTCGCGTTTACGAAAGATAAAAATACAGCACGCGGTAAGGCCAAAGAAAATCATGTCGATGGAAACGACGTAGTTGAGGATTCGCTCGTAAGTTCCGAGGAGTGCAATCACGATTGCCAGCAGTCCCTGGAGTGCAATGGCGACAATGGGTGCACGGGTTTGTGGATGCACCATGCCGACGCGCTCGAAGAACAATCTGTCTTTTGCCATCGCGAAGTAAACTCGCGGCGCAGTCAGCATGCTTTGACTAAGAAAACCCGCGGTCGAGATCGCGATGCCCGCTGCGATGAGACGTGCGCCGAAGTCCCCGAGTGCGCTGCGCATCACGTCGGAGGCAGGCGCCTTTGAGGCTGCAAGCGCGGCGGTCCCCAAAACGCTCGTGTAGACCACGTTCGCGGCAAGATAGAGCACGACAACGCCCGTGACGCCGAGTATCAGTCCGCGCGGAAGGTTCTTTCGCGGCTCTTTGATCTCACCGGCGATGAACGTCGATGTTTGCCAGCCACCGTAAGCAAAGATCACGGGCACGAGCGCCGCGCCGAATGCTGTTATCAAGCCGCCTGAGACTGGTCTATCTAATAGTCCCGAGGGATTAGTGCTTCGATGTGCGAACAGAAATCCGCACACGACCAGCATCGCGATCGCCACAATCTTCAACACCATCAGTATGCTTTGCACAGTGCTGCCCGCGCGCACACCGAGACAGTTGATCACAGTCAGCGTCGCGAGCACGATGGCAGCGAGGTACGCGGATGAGATCGGAAAATTTGTCAGCTCGACAAAATAACGCGAGAACGTAACCGCGACCGCGGCCATTCCGCCGGTTTGAATCACGAGCAGCAGCACCCAGCCGTAAAGAAACGCCACACCCGGATGAAACGCTTCGCGCAGGTACGCATACTGGCCGCCGACATCCGGTCGCAGCGAGGCTAGCTCGGCCCAGATGAATGCTGCTGTCAGCGCAAACAATCCGCCGACTGCCCACGCGCCGAGAATCAGAAACGGGGTGTGGACCTGGAGTGCGACCACCGACGGATTCATGAAAATACCCGAGCCGATGATGCCGCCCATCACGATCATGGTGGCGTCGAACAGGCCGAGTCTGCGCGCTAGTTGTGTTTGGTCCATGGGGACAGGATTACAAGATTAACAGGATTTTCAGGATTCATCTTGTAAATCTTGCAAATCCTGAAATCCTGTCCAAGACTGTTTTGACAGCACACGCAGCTTCCGATACCCTTGTGCATTTTGTTGAGAGGTTTGAATCTTGTCTGTACACGCTGAAGCCATCATTACCGCCGGTCTGAGGCCCGATCTCTTTGCCGGACGTGGTGTCTTAGCAAACAGCAAAACCCTCGTCTTCGCCGCCCTCATCGTCCTCGTCATCGCGGGGTTAGGTTTTCGCGTCACCGGCCTCAGCGCCGAAGGTCTCAGCGAGGACGAGCTCAACAAACTCAACGCCGTCGCCGACTACCGCGCTCACGGATTAACTGGCGCGAACGGCGAACATCCGATGCTGATGAAGGCGTGCCAGGCAGCATCAATCATCCTCGCCGAAAAGTGGAACAACACATTCTCCGCAAATCAAATCGCTCCCGAGACGGCATTACGACTGCCCACTGCTATCGTCGGCGCGCTCACTGCGATCCTGATTTTCCTGATCGCGTCCGAACTGTTTGGCTTAGAAGTCGCACTGATCGCGGCCGCTTTGTGGGCCTTCGATCCCAGTGCCATCGGCCTCAATCGCATTGCTAAAGAAGATTCGTTCCTGCTGTTCTTCTTCCTTCTGGCGAACGTGTTCTGGTTGCGTGGACAGCGCGCCGCTGAAAGCACGGACAGCAGCCCGAATAAATATTACTGGCTCACCGCCGCGTCGTACGGCGCGATGGTCGCGTCGAAGTATGTGCCGCACCTCTTCGCTATCAGCCTGTGCTACTACTGGATGTTCCAGAGTCTGCCGGAAACGCGCTGGCGTCTCGGCAAGAAACGCATAATCACCTTCTTCGCGATCATGGGCCTCGTGTTTCTGGTCCTGAGTCCCACAGTTCTGCTACCCGAAACGTGGCGGCAGATGGGATTGTTTGCGGGTGGCAAGCGCATCAGTCACGATGGTTATGAGTTCATGAACCATCTATACACGCAGCGTTTTAGTGACTGGCTGAACGGAATTCCTGTTTACTTCTATTTAGTCTTCACGGCAGTGAAGTTGCCGCTGTTGACTGTGCTCGGATTTGTCGCAGGCCTGCCGCTGCTCTTCCGGCGCAAGCTCGGTGATGGGCGTTATTTCATTCTCTTCTGGTTTTTATTATGGGTGGTGGCGTTCTGTTTTCCGGGAGGAAAGTTTACGCGTTACTACACGACCGTGTTGCCGGCGGTGTTGATTACGAGTGCGCTGGGGATTCAATTCGCCGGTCGCTGGCTCGCGAACCGTGTATCAGCAGGTGTGAAGCATTACGTTCCGGCAAGTCTCGCCGTGATCGCAATCGCGGGCTCGGTGATTAATTCGGTGAACGCTGCGCCGCACTTTCGCCTGTTTACAAACTCGATTGGTGGCGGCACGAACTGGGCCGGTTACTACTTCCCGCACGATGAGTTTTACGACGCGAGCATGCGCGACGTGATAGCGGAGATTGCAACTCGCGCTCGAACCGGCGCGCGGGTGGCGAGCGAGAGCCCTTCGTTAGCGGCTTATTATGCGGAACGTGCGAAGCGAACGGATCTTGTTTGCGTCTCGCTCTCAGACCCGGACGCAGTAAAGCAACTCGCGGTTGGCGATTACGTGATCGTCGCCCGCGGGCGTCGTTACTTCAGCAACGACGCCCTCATCTCCACCCTCCGCGACCACTCGACACCGGTCACGGAACTCAAACTCGGCGTCGTCCCATCAGTCAAAATCTACGAGCTCGATCAATCCGCACTCTCGAGTCTTTTTTAGCTACAAAAAGGCGCAAAAGACGCAAAAAATTTAGTTTAGAGTTCAAGCGGCTTTGCCCGAAAAGTTTGTTGCCACTCGCGTACCTTTACAAAACCTCATTGATTGTTTGGAAGGGGGCGAATCGGTGGAGGATTTTCTCGAAGCCTATCCAACTGTAAAACGCGAGCAAGCTATTGCGGTGATCGAAGCCGGCAAACTCAAGATGCTGGAAACTGTTTGATCCTCACATACGAATACTCATTGACGAATGCCTTGACTGGTGCCTAGTCGTGTCTTAGTTCGACTTCGACGGGGCGGGCGTCTTTGGAGTCGTAGCCTTCGGGCCAGTTTGAGATGTTGACGCCGTAGAGCCAGTCTGATTCGGGTGTCACTTCGAAGCGTATCTTCAAGGGTAGGCCACGCATTGCACGCAGGCGCAGAAAGAGACCCGTCAAACGCCACTCCTGAACGATAGGTTGTCCTTTTGGTTCGACAGGAATTAGTCGTGAGCCAGCGTTCCATCCTTCTACAAACAACGTCACGCGTGTCTTGACGAAATCAGTTGACGCGTCGACAGGCAACACTGGTTGAATGTGCGCACGAACAATGATTTCGCTGACCTTACGCCGATCCGCGCGTTCCGGCACGGTGTATTGCAGATAACCGGATCCCGATCCCCAGATGTAACCGGAGCCCTCGCCAATCTTCTCGAAACGCTCACCACTCGCCATCTGTGGCTTGAATTGATAAACGATCGTCTTGTCTTCCCTGACGATCATCTGCGGCAACGTCGCCGGATCAACTTCATCACGCGCCCACGCAAACTGTCTCGGAATCAGGTGCCGCTCACTCTTCTGCAAGTTCGACGGCATCTCCGCCGACCGCAACGACTCAAACATCTGCGACGCGCGTGCGACTTCAGCAAGCAACTGCTGATCGCGCGGCGTCGAATAAGTCACGCCATAACCTCTGCGCGCATCGGGCGTGAGTATCCAGAACATCGCGCCGCCTGCACCCGCGCGCGCATTCCCTTCAAAAAGCGCGCGGTACCACTCGAGCTGCGAAGCACCGTTAAAACCTTCAACGCCCATTCCAAACTCACCAAGCACGAGCGGCTTGCCCAACGAGTACGCAGCGGCAGCACGGTTCTCAATAAACTCTCTCAACGCTTTCGGCGAATCGACAAAGCTGTCGTGATCGTCACGCGGGTAACTGTGCACGTCGCAATAATCGATCGTCGGGATTGCATGATCTAAAAGCCACTCGCGGCGTTCGGATGACGAGCGATAGCCCCACGCGCCCGGCGCGATCAGGTGATTCGGATCGAGCGACTTCAGATACCCGCTCATCTCCTCGAACCACGCGCGACGTTCGGCCCAACGTCCCGTGATCACCTGTGCTTCATTCATCAACTCCCAACCGAAGATCGCCGGATCGTCGCGATAAAGAACACCCGTGACTGTGTTTCTTCGTGTGGCGAGTTTCTCGATGTGCTCGCGATACAGTCGACGTGTCTCAGGATTCGTGTAGAAGAGGATCGCTTTTTCGTTGTTGATGCCGAACTTATAACTATCGTCGGCAGCATCATTGATGCCCGCCCAGCGCAGGTACTGAGTTACGCCACCTGTGTCGCGCCACCAGTTCGTGAGGCAAAGCTGCACGTAGATGTTGTTCTTTGCTGCTTCGGCGATGACTTTGTCGAGATAGACGAAAGCATCTTCGTTCCACTCGCCCGGAGCGCGCCGGAAGTAGTGCGTTCGCGGCCAGTCTTCGAAATCGGCCATCGGCTTGACATCGTTCGGACCGCCTTCGCCAAACGCCCAAATGCGCACGACTTTGATCCCCGACTGCGCCGCCTGACGCAACGTTTCGGGCATGCGCGCACGATCTTCGTCGCGATACATCACCGCCACATTCGCGCCCACAAACCGAAACGGCTTCTGCCCGATCATGAAGCGTCCGCCGCGTTGCCGGACAAACTGATCCCGCGGCGTGCTGGGCGTCGAGTTTGGTGCGGCAACTAAAAACAGGACCGCCGCGCTTGCGACAAGAACAAGCGCGGCGCCCGAAAGCAGTTTCTTATTCATCAACACAGTAGAAGTTATCGCGGATTCGTCATTCTGACAAAACCCATAATCGCACAAACGGCCCCGAGCACCACAAACAGGTTAAAGAATGCGCCGATGCCCAGCGCCATACTGAGGTCAACCGAGTTTTGCGAAACGCCAAGCACGGCGAACACGCCAAACAGCACAAAGTGAAGGTGATAAATAATCATGCAGACCGCCGCATAGGAAAACCAGCGCGCTGACGGCCCAAACGCGGGTGAACGGGCGAAGCCGAGTACGGCGGCGATCAACCAGGCGACGCCACCTGCAATCAGTAACAACACGACGACGGGAAAGAAATAATTTGGCTGAGTGGCGCGAAGTTGGGGCTGCTGCAGAAGCATTATCAGCAGTGGAAACATTTTGTATCGAGTCTCTCCTTTTCTTGACCCTGAGATCGTGTAACAAAAAGACGCCGTCTGCGCACGCAAGCCGCTTTGGTAGGTGCACAAACGGCGTCGATCAGGGGTCGGGGGTCAGCGGGCGCAAGTTTATTGCAGCGGGGAAACATGTGTTCGGCCCGCTGTCAGTAAAACGTTAGGGCCGCTATTGCGTAATGTGAATCTCTTCCTCTTTGTTTACGTGGCCCAGGAAGTATATCAGACCGCAAACAAAGGCTACTGCAGCCAACCCAAGCGCGATCCAGCCAGACGTATGACCGCCGGCGGGATTTGGGTCGGTCACAAATTTGTAAAAGTAAAAGATCGCGCCGATAGCGGCGGCAATTCCCACCAGTATCGCGAGAATATCTTTCAGGCTTTTCATTTTGACCTCCGGCCAGGAAATTGAATATGAAGGTTAAGGAAAAAGCCGATTAATTGTTTCAAATTATGGCTGCATGTTAACGCCGGGGTGTGGGGAATGCAAGCCTATCGTTGGTAGTGCCCTAATTTCGGATTTCTCTGTGCAACCTCTGTGTTCTCTGTGTCTCTGTGGTTATAGGAATGTGCGATACAACAACCACAGAGACACAGAGAACACAGAGGTTGCACAGAGAAGAAATTTCAAATTAGGTCACTATCGTTAAGAGGGTTCTCTGCGGCCCTCTGCGTATCTCTGCGGGCCTCTGCGTTGAAATAGCCCCTTAACGCAGAGAA
>DASYFE010000223.1:0-14213 GCA_036498585.1 Pyrinomonadaceae bacterium
AAGTGTCACCTTGTATTAGGCAATCGACCAGTACCTGCTAGCCATCCGGCGGCTGTGCCGAGGTCGTCGAGCCAGTAATCGATGGAATGAGGAAGTACAGAATATTGGAAACCGCGTTGATTGCCATTACCTGGATCGCCGCTTCAAATTTGAGCGGTCCGGCCAGCACTGCTGTTGCGGACTTCTCAAAGTTTCAGCACGACAATCCAAATCATTCACGACTGCCGTGTTTGTTATGTCATCGGCGCGAGAGCGATGCTGCGCAACCGACCTTACCCGGGAAAGATAAGCACACGCCTTGTATTGGTTGTCATCAGCCACTCTTTGCGAGTGGCGGTAGTGGTCCGATTTGCACGATCTGTCATACGGACGCTCAGACGGGGGCAATGAAAGCATTCCCGCCGCTGCAAAGTTTCAACAGGAAGTTCGATCACGCCAAGCATGGCGGCGTGGGATGTAACAGTTGTCATCGTCCGGCTAATCGCGGTGTGGCGCTCACGATCCCGAGTGGAATCAGTGCGCATAAAAACTGTTTTGGCTGTCATGCGCCTAATGCAAAGTCGAATGGAAAAGACATTTCGTCATGCGGGATCTGTCACGAGCTGGGGCGCCTCGTGCGAACGTCGCAGAATGCGCCGGCATACCGGATGGGGTTCAGCCACGTGCGCCATGACAGCTCCGAATCTTTGCGGTGTGTCGATTGTCACAAGGTCATTGCGGGTCGATCGCAAGGGCAGCAGGTGACCGACCCCGTTGCACTTAATCACCACGCACCGGGTCGTCGCTTCAGTTGCATGAGTTGCCATAACGGCAACAGGGCGTTTGGTGGCGACGACTTTTCAGTGTGTACGCGTTGTCATAAAGGCTCGACCTGGCGGTTTTGAACTTGGGAGATAAGAACTATGAGAAAACTAAGCGCGATCATTACAGGGTTATCGGCAACGGCATTGCTTTCCGGAATGCTCGTCGTAGTGGCGGCACGAACGAAAGCAGCGCCTGCGGAACCGGCGGAAGTTTACAAAACGAAATGCGTCGCCTGTCATGGCAAGAAAGCGGAGAAGAAGTTTGACACTTCCATGAGCGACGACCAAATGGTTGAAGCAATATTGAAAGGTAAGAAAGTCGAGAAGCCACCAAACATGCCAGCCTATGGGGAAAAAGGCGTGACGGCTGAACAGGCGAAGGCGCTAGTCGACTACATGAAGCAGCTAAAAGCGACGCCCTAGCCGGTGAATATGTTCTTCTCTGCGAAACCTCTGCGTTCTCTGCGCCTCTGCGGTTAATGAATACCTGCCTGAGAGATCACGCAGAGACGCAGAGAACGCAGAGATTACGCAGAGATAAATCCAATCGATGAGTGACGACTCAACGCCAAGGAGCAGTCTGCCCAGCCTGACCAGAAACTACGTGAGTTTCGTCGGGATGGTGATCGCGTTTACCAGTCTCGCCTGCATCCTCCTGCTGTTTCTGATCGACCTCACGCAACAGACTGAAAATCCTTACTTCGGCATCGTCACTTACATACTTCTCCCGGCGGTTCTGATCCTGGGACTGCTCGTGATCGTTGTAGGAATGATTCGCGAGCGTCGACGACGTCGCCTCAATCCCACATCAGATCTCGGCGCCTATCCGAAGATCGATTTCAACGATGCGCGCCAGCGTCGCGTCGCCACTTTCCTGCTCGTTTTTACTTTCCTGTTTGTCTCGATCAGCGCCTTTGGCAGTTACAAGGCGTATGAATACACCGAGTCGGTGAGCTTTTGTGGTGAAGCCTGTCACAGCGTCATGAGCCCGGAATTCACTGCCTTTCAGGTAGCGCCGCATGCACGTACGCGGTGCGTCGATTGCCATGTCGGCTCCGGCGCGCAGGCGTATGCACGCTCGAAACTGGCGGGCACGCGCCAGCTCGTTTCTCTGATTCGTGGCGCCTATTCGCGGCCGATCCCGACTCCGGTTCACAACCTGCGGCCCGCTGATGAGACGTGTGGCCACTGTCACTGGCCAGAGAAGTTTTACGGCGCAAAACTCAAGACTTTCAATCACTATGCGTACGACGAACACAACTCGCAGCGCCAACTGCGCATGCTGATAAATGTCGGTGGCGGAAGTCCGAAGACGGGAATCGTTGCCGGTATTCACTGGCACATGAACATCAATAACGAGATCACGTTCATTGCCTCAGACGATCGGCGTCAGACCATTCCCTGGATTCGCGTGAAGGATCACGAAGGAAACGTCACTGAATATTACGATCGTACTCGTCCTCTCAAACCGGATCAGATAGCGAGTGCTACCCCGCGCCGGATGGACTGCGTTGATTGCCACAATCGACCCACGCACAGGTACTTGCCACCCGATCAGGCAGTCGATCAATCGTTTGCGGCGGGCAAGCTCGATCCTTCGCTGCCGTATCTGAAGCGACAGTCAGTCGAAGTACTCACGAGGCAGTACAACACGACAGGCGAAGCTGTTAACACGATCGGGTCGCACCTGGACCAGTTTTATAAGACTTACTACGCAGACGTGTATGCGAGCAAGAATGCGGCGATCAAATCGTCGATTAGTGAAGTGCAGCGAATCTTCCGGACCTACATTTTCCCGGAGATGAAAACTGACTGGCAGGCACACCCGGATAATCTCGGACACTTTTATTTCACCGGTTGTTTCCGCTGTCACGACGGAGAGCACGTGAGTGACAAGGGAAAGGTAATCCGCAACGAGTGCAACGTGTGTCACACGGTATTGGCAGACTCGGCTAATCCGGCTGCCTCAGCGAAGATGCAGAACTTCCAGCATCCCGTGGATCTCGGTGGCCTGGCGAATCGAAAGTGTGAGACCTGCCACAAAGCGAACGAGCCGTTCAAGCATCCGGTAAACCTGGGTGATCTGTCTCCGTTTCAGTGCGTGGAATGCCATCCTCGTTGAGCCACAAAAAGGCACAAAAAGAAGAGATCACTGTTATTTCTGACAGGTACGGTTGGCGCGCGCGCTCAATAACATCTTAAGCTGTGACAACCCCTGCCTGGATCACGCTAGCACTTTTGATCGCGATGTTTGTTCTCTTAGTGTGGAACAAACTGCCGATCTGGTTAGTGTTTGTCGGCACCATCACCGTGGCGATGACTTTACAGCTCGCATCGCCTGCGGACCTGCTCAAAGGCTACAGCAACATCGGAGTGATCACGGTTGCCGCACTCTATCCAGTGGCTGCCGGCATGTATGCGACCGGGGCCATCTCGCTCGTGTCTGAGCGAGTGATCGGCCTGCCGAGATCGATAACGAAGGCCCAGCTCAAGATCTTCGTTCCCATGTCGATCGTCAGCGCTTTTCTCTACAACACGCCGCTCGTGGCGATGATGATTCCCGCTGTTCGGGATCTTACGCGTCGAGCTGGTCTGAATGGCTCAAAACTATTCATGGGTCTGAGTTACGTCGCGCTGCTGGGCGGCATGATTACTCTGATTGGAACGGCCGTGAATCTAATCATTGCCGGATTGGTTTCAGAGGCAGTAGCCAAAGGTGAATTGCCGGCGATGAGACCGATTGGTCTCTTCACGCCCGCTTTGATCGGCATACCCGCCACGATTGCGGGCGTGAGCTACATGATCTTGATTGGCTCGCGTTTATTAAAGGATAGAACCGCAAGTCAGGCTGGTGTTGAGAAGCGCTCCTTTCGCAGTGAGTTCCGAATCGAGGATTCCAACCTTAAAAAGAAGACACTCGAACAGGCCGGCCTGTCCAATCCCGTCGGTTTCACTCTTGAATCGCTTAAACGAAACGGCACGGTGCTAAAACCGTCGCCCGAGGTGACGCTCGAGGCTGGAGACTTACTGGCTTTCGCGACGCCGGCGGACGTCCTGCCGGGATTGTGGACCACGATTGGGTTGGTCCCTGCGTATGCGACGACGATGTCGAGCCGGCGACACGAACATCAACTGGTGGAGGTTGTGTTGTCCGCACGGTCACCGGCCATTGGACACAGAGTCGGCGAGCTTCCGCTTCCCGATAGTCCTTATCAAATGATGCTGGTCGGTGTTTCGCGTCATGGTCAGGCGCCGCGCGAGCCGCTCGCTGATTTACGTCTCGAGGCTGGTGATGCAGGAGTAGTCGAAGTTGACGATGCGTTCTTTTATGAGAACCGTCGCGAATCAGATTTCACCCTGACTAAAAGGCTTGAGGGCTTTCGCGTGCAGCGAATCGATCGAGCAATGGTCGCGATCGCGATTACGGTCGGAATGATTATCCTTGCGGCTAGTGGAATCATGAGCATGCTCAACGCCGCGTTGTTAGCCGCGATGGCCATGTTGCTCACGGGATGCTTGACGATCGATCGCCTGTGGCAAAGTGTTGATTGGCAAACGATCGTCGTGCTGGGTGCGGCTGTTGGATTGGAGTCTGCAATCACCGGAAGTGGCCTCGCCAAAAAGACCGCGGATTTGTTCGCCGTCATCGGCGGGCGCAGTCCGATGATGGCGTTGACGGCGGTTTTTGTCGGCACCGTTCTCCTGACGAATTTAATCACGAATGTCGCAGCGGCGGTGCTGATGTTTTCTGTGGCGGTGTCGCTGGCGACGAGTCTCGGTGTCAGTTTTCTTCCGTTTGCGATGATTCTGATGAGCGGCGCCTCGTGCGCGTTTATCAATCCAGCCGGCTTTCAAACCAATCTGATGGTCCAGCAACCGGGTGGTTATGTTTTTTCTGATTTCGCAAGAGTCGGGATTCCACTGACGTTGATTGTTGGCGTTGTCATGCTGGTCCTGGCGCCGATTGTTTACGGTTTTTAGCCACAAAAAGCGCAAAAGAGTGGGAGGAGATTTATATGGCTACAGCAGATCATACAGTTGCTGGGTTGGCCGATGTTGGCACACCGCGAACGCCGCTCGGTAGTTTTGTGCGAAGTCCGATGAACTGGCTGCTGCTGTTCATTCCCATTACCATCGGTGTCGAACACCTGGCCCACGTTTCTGCGCCCGTGTTGTTTTTCATGGCGGCGGTGGCGATTGTTCCGATTGCTGCGCAGATCGTGGGCGCTACTGAACAACTTTCCCATCGCACCGGCGATGCTATCGGTGGACTGTTAAATGCGACGTTCGGCAATGCCCCGGAACTGATCATCGCTTTCGTAGCGCTGAAGGCCGGCTTACTCGAGATGGTGCGCGCGTCGCTCGTCGGCGCGATTCTTGCCAATCTGATGCTGGCGCTAGGCGTATCGTTTTTACTGGGCGGTCTTCGCTATCACGAACAGCGTTTCAACCAGACAGCCGCGCGCGCGTACAGCACGATGATGTTTCTCGCCGCGGTGAGCATGACTGTGCCGAGCGCGTTCAGTCGTGTGTTTGGACCGAACGAGGTGATACGTCAGGAGCGATTGCTCAACATCGGAATCGCGGTGTTGTTGCTGATTGCTTACGGTCTCTACATCCTGTTTTCACTGCGAACACACACTGCTTCTTTTGCGAGCGTCGATACCGGTCATGAAGCTCATCACGAAGAGCAGTGGTCGGTGGCGCGTGCTGTGATCACTCTGCTGGCGGCGTCAGTGTTTGCGGCATGGATGAGTGAGATTCTTGTCGGCGCTGCTGAGGAAACCGGCAAGGCGCTGGGTATGTCGCAGTTGTTCATCGGTATCGTGTTCGTCGCGATTGTCGGCGGCGCCGCGGAAAGTGGATCTGCGATAGCAATGGCGCGCAAGAACAAGATGGATCTGTCGGTCGGAATTGCATTGGGAAGTAGTATACAAATCGCGTTGTTTGTTGCGCCGGTACTGGTGCTGGCGAGTTACTTTGTCGCGCCGCAGCCCTTGGAGCTCGCGTTCGGTCGCGCCGAGATTGGCTCGTTGTTCATCGCGGTCGCGATCGGATCGATGGTGAGTGGTGACGGGCAGTCGAACTGGTACAAAGGCGTGCAACTGATCACGGTCTACGCAATCATCGCCCTGATGTTCTACCTGATGCCACAGCTCGCTGGTTAACAACTGTAGGGGCGGCCCTCCGTGGCCGCCCGTTCTTCGGCACAGACGTGTTGTTAATGGAACGGGCGGCCACGGAGGGCCGCCCCTACAGTTGTTTTCAACCATCGCCCAAACCTGTCAATACTGACAGTTTCCCGTCTGCTGGGCCACCAATAGACTACATACTCCCCGACCAATAACGCACGAAAGGAAAAGATTTTATGAAGCGTTTGGCGGTGCTCGCAACTCTGGTTCTACTTTCAACCGTTACGGCTTTCGCCCAGGATGATTACAAGAAATACGAATTCTTCGGGGGCTATTCGGCCATGTTCTACGATAACCTCGCCGGTGATACGGGGAGCCCGGCGGTCGACGATGTACTTGGCGATAGGCAGACTTTGCGGGGCTTCAACCTCGAGTTTGGCAGGAACTTCCACAAGTACGTCGGGGCCAAGTTCGACTATTCGCTCCATCTCCGCGAAGACAATTTTTCACGCCCGTTGGGAAGCGGCACGGTTGATTCAACTGTGCAAAACTTTCTCGGCGGCATACAGGTGAAGAACAACTCTAACGAAGGACCAACATTCAAGCCTTTTGGTCACGCACTGTTTGGCGTGGCCGTTCAGAAACTCGACGTCGATAGCCCGCAACTACCGGCGCTCTTCGGCATCAGCGATTTCCATACCAACGAGACGAGCTTCGCGATGGCTTTCGGTGGTGGTCTCGACATCAAGCTGAACGACAGGTTCGATCTGAGAGTTGTGCAGATCGATTGGAACATCATCAAGCGTGGCGATCAGCAGACCGGAATCGTCCTCGCGCCGACTCCGTTTCAAACAGTAGGGACGCCGTTTGTCATACCAGGCACGCGACAGGATAACCTGCGCCTCGGTATCGGCATCGTGATCCATTGATCAGGTCTTTTCAAGAGGGGCCTCACCCCCTATCCTCTCTTCAGAGGGGAAAAATTTTATGATCGCAAGTAGACCGGTAGTGAATGACCTGAGTGCTTTTGGACCTGCACGAGCCACGATTACGGGTGCTCCATTAGACGAGACTGAAGCGCGCAAGATTCACGCTTTTTGGCGTGCCTGCAATTACCTCGCGCTCGGTATGATCTATCTTCAGGGTAACCCGCTACTGCGCGAGCCGCTGAAGCCGGACCACATCAAGAACCGTCTGCTGGGCCACTGGGGCGCGAGCCCGGCGCTGTCCTTTATCTATACCCATCTGAACCGCGTTATTAAGTCGTTCGATTTGGACATGATTTACATGGCTGGGCCGGGGCATGGCGCGCCCGGAGTTCTGGGGCCGGTTTATCTGGAGGGCTCGTATTCTGAAGTCTACCCGGATAAGAGTCAGGACGAGGAAGGACTGCTTCACTTCTTCAAGGAATTCTCCTTTCCCGGCGGCATCGGCAGCCATTGCACACCGGAAACTCCGGGATCGATTCACGAGGGCGGGGAACTCGGTTACGTTTTGTCGCACGCGTGTGGCGCCGCTTTCGACAACCCGGATCTGATCGTTGCGGCGGTGGTCGGAGACGGTGAAGCCGAAACTGGTCCACTCGCGACTTCGTGGCACATCAACAAGTTTCTCAATCCGAAACGAGACGGCGCAGTCCTCCCGATCCTCAATCTCAACGGTTACAAGATCAATAATCCCACCCTCCTCGCACGTATCACTCACCAGGAGCTGGAAGATCTATTCAAGGGCTACGGTTATACGCCGCTCTTTGTCGAAGGATCTGACGCAGCGTCTATGCACCAGGCAATGGCCGCCACCCTGGACCACTGCGTCAAGACCATTCGCGGTTTCCGGGAAGAAGCTACAGAACGACCGCGCTGGCCCATGATTGTGCTTCGCGCACCAAAGGGTTGGACGGCGCCTTCGGAAGTCGACGGCCATAAGGTCGAAGGCTTTTGGCGCGCGCACCAGGTGCCGCTCGGCGGCGTAAAGAAGAATGCGGCGCATCTCAAACTCCTCGAAGAGTGGATGCGCAGCTACAAACCCGAAGAGCTCTTTGATGCCAACGGCGTTCTGATTTCCGAGCTGCGTGAGTTAACGCCCACCGGAAAACGTCGCATGGGCTCGAACCCACATGCCAACGGAGGCGAGTTAAAGAAGCATCTTCGCCTGCCTGACTTCAGGACGTACGCTGCGAAGTTCGATAAGCCTGCCCAGGTCGAACTGGAAAACACCAAACCTCTCGGCAAGTTTCTGCGCGACGTGATGAAGTTGAACATGGACACGTTCAGAGTCTTTAGTCCGGATGAAAACACGTCAAACAAGCTGGATGCGATTTACGAGGCGAGTAAGAAGTTTTGGATCGAGGAATACTTTACTGAAGATAGCGATGGCGGTGAATTGTCGCCTGATGGCCGTGTCATTGAAATGTTGAGCGAGCACACCCTCGAAGGCATGCTGGAAAGATATTTATTGACCGGCCGGCACGGTTTCTTTTCCACCTATGAAGCGTTCGCACACGTGATTGACTCGATGTTCAATCAACACGCGAAATGGCTGTCGATCTGTAATGAGCTCTCGTGGCGTCGCAACATTGCTTCACTCAACCTTCTGATCACCTCAACCGTCTGGCGGCAGGATCACAACGGTTTTACTCATCAGGATCCCGGGTTTCTTGACGTAGTCGTAAACAAGCGCGCCGCAGTCACGCGCATCTACCTGCCTCCGGACGTCAACAGTCTGCTGTCAGTTGCCGATCACTGCCTGCATTCTGAAAACTATATCAACGTAATCGTCAGCGATAAGCAGATGCACTTGCAGTATCTGGATATCGACACCGCGATCACGCATTGCACTAAAGGCATCAGCATCTGGGCGCAGGCGAGTAACGATCAGGGTCAAGAGCCCGATGTTGTGATTGCCTGCGCCGGTGATATTCCCACTCAGGAAGCCCTCGCGGCTACGGCGTTACTCCGTAACGAGTTTTCCGATATAAAGATTCGTTTCATCAATGTGATCGACTTGTTCAAGATGCAAACCGATCGTGAGCATCCACACGGCTTGAGCGATCGCGATTTCGACAGTCTGTTTACAGTGGACAAGCCAATCGTTTTCAACTTCCACGGATATCCGTGGTTGATTCATCGACTTTCCTACAATCGGACCAACCACAGAAACCTTCATGTGCGCGGCTATAAGGAGCGGGGCAACATCAACACGCCGATGGAGCTGGCGATTGAGAATGAAATTGATCGATACACGATCGCGATCGACGTTATCGATCGCGTTCCGAGAGTGCAATCAATCGGCGCTCATGCCAAGGAAAAGTTCAGGAACATGCAGATCGAATGTCGCCGGTACGCGCATGCGTATGGCGTCGACAAGCCGGAAGTAACCGAATGGCGCTGGCCGTTTTGACCTTGAGAAGGAGCAGCTTGATTTCTCTGTGCAACCTCTGTGTTCTCTGTGTCTCTGTGGTGAGAGTTAACCACAGAGACACAGAGAACACAGAGGTTGCACAGAGAAGGGCTATTCAGGAGCAGTTATGAAAATTCGTTTCCTTGGCGCAGCCGGTGACGTTACCGGATCGGCGTATCAGGTCATTACTAAGGACGCCAGCATCCTCGTCGACTGTGGTTTCTTCCAGGGCCGCAAGGAAGAAAGCGCGAAGAACCGCCGCAAGGCGCAGATCGAAGGCGGCAAGCTGGATGCGGTCATTCTTACTCACGGACACCTCGACCACGTCGGACGTTTACCGCTGCTTACTCGCAATGGGTACAAAGGTCCAATCTACGCTACCAGGCCAACCCTCGATCTCGCCATGCTCATTCTAAAAGACTCGCATGGGCTTCAAGCTCAGGATCTAAAACGCGAGAACCAGAAGCGTGCGCGCCAAAAGCTGCCGCCACTCGAGCCATTGTTCGAAGAAGCAGACGTTCGCAAGCTGGGACCACTGGCCACACCAGTCAAATACAACCAGCCTTTTGAAGTCGCGCGAGGTATTGAGGCGCGCCTCGTTGATGCCGGTCACGTGATTGGATCGTCGAGTGTTGAGCTGACCGTTTTTGAGAATGGTCACAAGAAAGTCGTCGTGTTTTCCGGCGATCTGGGACCACGCGGTGCGCCGCTGCTCAAAGATCCTGAGCCGTTCAAAGAGGCTGATGCGGTGATCATGGAGTCGACTTACGGCGATCGTCTGCACCGCTCACTGCACGACACTGCCATCGAGGGAAGAGAAATAATCGAGCAGGCGATTCAGAACAAGGCGAAAGTGCTGGTGCCGATCTTTGCCATCGGGCGAACGCAATTACTGCTCTACCTGCTGGCCGGAGCTTTCAAGAAAAAGACGTTGCCACGATTTCCGATTTATCTCGACAGTCCGATGGCAGTCCAGGCCACCAGCATTTACCGCAGGAACAACGAGCTCTTCGATGCCGAAGCCCTGTCGATGGTCCAGTCAGGCGAATTGGCGCGAAGTCTCACAAGTGCTCGGCCTTGTGTGAAGCCCGGAGAATCGAGAGCGCTGAACAGTGTCAAAGGACCTTGTTTGATCATGGCCGGCAGCGGGATGTGTACCGGCGGCCGCATCATGCATCACTTGCGACACAACCTGCCGATACCGGAGACGGCCGTGTTGATTGTCGGCTTTCAGTCTCCCGGAACACTCGGGCGGAAACTGGTAGACGGTGCGAAGTCGCTGATGATGTTTGGTGAAGAGGTGCCGGTGCGTGCGTCGATCCACACAATGGGCGGCTTTAGCGCGCATGCCGATCAGAATGGTTTACTCGACTGGTACGGCGTGATGGCTCCCTCGCGCCCCCGCACGATCATCACGCACGGTGAAGATCGTGCGCGACGCGCATTCAGTGAACAGATTAAGCAGCGCTTCGGAGCGCAAACAGAATGTCCCGCTCTCGACGACGTGATCGAGATTTGAATGCCATAACGCTGAAGGCGTTCGCTAATTTCAGCCCAGGGTTCGAGGAACGAGAACCCTGGGGACTATCCCCAAAAAAAGCGTTCTAACCCTGAAAGGGTTCGCGGTTGGCGAACCCTTTCAGGGTTAATACGGAAAATTAATTGGCGATCCCAGGGTTCTCGTTCCTCGAACCCTGGGCTGAAATTAGCCAACGCCTTCGGCGTTAACGTGATGAAACCCCAACGCCTTCGGCGTTAACGTGATGAAATCCCAACGCCGTCGGCGTTAACCGACGAGGTAAAACTATGAGCACAACTGAAGCAGTAGGAAGTGGCGCCGTGAGCCTTGGTGACGAAGAGGCGGTGAAGAAGGTCCTCGTTGATTCTGTGCTTGGGCTCTGGGATGTGGTCAATAATCTTACGCGACTAAAACCGTCGCATCGCGATCGTTATCGCGTGACGATCTTTGGTTCGGCGAGAGCAAAGCCCGGAACGGTTGCTTACGAAGAGACGAAGAGAGCGGCGAAGATGTTGGCGGAAATGGGCTGTGACATCATCACTGGTGGTGGACCAGGCTTGATGCAAGCCGCAAATGCAGGCGTCGATCTCGCGGGCGAGGCGAAATCAATGGGTATTCGCGTTGACCTGCCGTTCGAGCAGGAAGTGAATCCCTTTGTCGAGCTCGCGTTCGAGCATAAAACGTTCTTTACGCGCCTGCATCATTTCGTGCTTGCTTCTGATGCCTTCATCGTCGCGCCGGGTGGTATTGGCTCGGTATTGGAGACGATGATGATCTGGCAGTTGCTTCAGGTCCATCACCTTGAGCGCATGCCTTTGATCCTCGTGGGAAAGATGTGGCCGGGTTTAATCGAGTGGGTGCGCGATGCGATGTTGTCGTTTGAGACGCCGCTGATCGATGCGACAGATGTTGATATCCCCGTTTGTGTGGCGAACGCCGACGAGGCGGTGGCGATCATCAGAGATCACAGGAAAACACAGGCAGCCAAAGCAACTTAATTACTTCTCTCACTTTGCGTCATATATCTTGGCCGCTCGATGCGGAGCTTGCGCATCCTCGAACGCAGCGTGCTGGGATGGATATTGAGCAATTCTGCGGCCCCGCCTGGACCTTCCACTTTCCAATGGACGTTCTTTAACGTTTGCATTATCAGGTTGTACTCGGTCTGTTCGAGTGTTCCTCCAACCTGGAATACACCCTGCAGTGCGGCCTCTTCGTGAAGGTCCAGCTCCAAAGCCTGCGAATCAAGATCGTCGATCAAGCGCAGTTGCGATCCCGGACTAATGATCACCGCGCGCTCGATCACGTTTCTCAGCTCGCGCACATTCCCAGGCCACGGATAGTTGCGCAACTTCGCCAGCGTGTCTTGTGAAATCGAGTCAATCGTTTTGCCGAGCTTCTGGCTCAAGTGCCTGACGAGATGAGTCACCAGTATCGGTATATCTTCTTTCCGCTCGCGCAAAGGCGGAAGCGTAATCGGAAAGATGTTGAGCCGGTAATAGAGATCGGAGCGAAAGTCTCCCTTGCGCACGGCTTCTTCGAGATTGCGGTTCGTAGCTGCGATCACGCGTACGTCAACCTTTAACGTGTGACTACCTCCCACTCGCTCAAACTCACCTTCTTCGAGCACGCGCAACAGTTTGCTTTGGAGATCGAGTGGAAACTCGCCGACTTCGTCGAGAAAAAGCGTACCGCCATGAGCGATCTCGAAGCGGCCGGGGCGTCGAGCATCGGCTCCCGTAAAGGCGCCTTTTTCGTGACCAAACAGCTCACTCTCGATCAGCGAGCCGGGTAAGGCGGCGCAATTAACTTTGATCAGGGTATGACTTCTGCGAGGACTAAGCCTATGAATAGCGTGAGCCAGCAGCTCTTTCCCGGTGCCAGTCTCACCAAGAATTGAGACAGTAGTATTGAGCGGAGCGACTTGTTCCGCCCGGCTCAGCACGCGTCTAAGCGATTCACTTTGTCCGATGATCTCGCCAAAGTTGCTGGCATCGCGAATCTCCTGCTTTAGATAGATATTTTCCTGGTGCAACTGATCCTTTAATCGTTGCACTTCAGCCAATGCTTTTTTCAGCGATTCCTCGGCTTCTTTACGCTGCGAGATATCACGGACGATGGCGAGTATTCTGTCGCCGTTGCATCTCACCATCGATGCTTCGAAAGTTCGTAAACCTTCGGGCAGCGTAAGTGAGTATTCCATGAGGACCGGTTGTTCGGTTTGCAAGACCTTGGCAAAGCTGTAAGCAAACCTGGCGGCGACGCCCGGCGGTAACACGTCTGCCTGCTTCTTGCCCAGAAACTCTTGCGGCGGCACGAAGAGGGCGTTGTCATCAGGCGCGTGGTAATCCAGATATGTTCCTTCGCGGTCGAGCAGGAACATCAGATCCGGTATGGCGTTCAAGATGGCGCGGTTGCGTTCTTCGCTTGCATTCAACGCCGATTCCCGGCGCTCGAGATCGGCGCGTGCGCGCGCCTGCTCCAACTCCCACGACAGTTGATAAAGGTAACCGGGCCGCTTTAGGAGACAACTCGAAGCGCCGAGTTTGAGTCCCTGCCTGGCAAACTCTTCATCTGCTTCATTACAGACCAACACGATTGGCAGATCCGGTTTGTTCACGGGGCTCAACGCTCGCAAGACGTAAAGCGCGCTGGGCCCCGGCAATTGGAAATCGAGCAGGGCCACATCGTAATGCTTGGTGTCGTCTTGCAAGGTTGAAATTGCTTCCTGGATTGTTTTCACAACATCGAGATGAATGTGATCAGCGTGTATCGCGAAGTGGCGGCGTGTGCTTTCCACGTCCAGCACATTCGCTTCCCCATAAAGAACTCGCAACGGTGTAGCGCGGCGGGCAGCATCGGCGAGGTAGTGATTGAAAGCGCTCTCGAGTAGCAGGGGCAGCCTGTCGAGATAGCCTTTGCGCTTCACTACGTAATCGTCAGCACGCGCCTTCAGGGCAGTAACAGCAGTGTCTTCGTCGCCCATACCAGTGACGATCACGACTGCCAGCGGTAAAGAGTTTTCACGGATGTGGTTGAGTAATGACAGACCGTCGCCGTCGCGCAGGTGCATGTCTGTGAGGACCAGATCGATTGGATCAGACGCGAGCCGCTGCAAACGCGCCTGCGCGTCCTTAACGCTGGATAGGGTTTCGAGAGTGATGTGAGATGCAGTCCTCGACAACACTCTCACAGTGAGGTCGGCATCGCGCGGATCATCCTCGACGTAAAGTACTCTCATATATTAACCGGCGTCGTCTCTGCGTAACCTCTGCGTTCTCTGCGCCTCTGCGGTGAGTGTGATGTAAGACTTAGTTCACCGCAGAGGCGCAGAGAACGCAGAGGTTACGCAGAGAAGGC
>DASYFE010000224.1:0-21117 GCA_036498585.1 Pyrinomonadaceae bacterium
ATCGCCGGGCTCTACTGGTACACCGATCTCGACAGCGCAAAGAAGGCTTCGAAGGAGCTCGGCAAACCGATTCTCTCGTTGCGCCTTTTAGGGAAATTGACGGACGAGTTTAGCTGCGCCAACAGCCGCTTCTTCCGCACCGTGCTCTATCCGAATGAAGAAGTCTCGGCTGTTTTGCACGATCGCTTCGTGCTGCATTGGCAAACAGTGCGACCTGTGCCGACGGTCACGATCGACTTCGGCGACGGCCGCAAGCTCGAGCGAACACTTACCGGCAACAGCATTCACTACATTCTCGATTCCGACGCGCGCCCGCTCGACGCACTTCCAGGTTTGTACGGTCCACGAGCATTCGTCCGCGGCTTGATCGATAGCGAAAAACTCTTCAAGTCGCTTGCGGGCAAGGACGACGCCCAAAGAAACGTGGCGCTGCGAATTTATTATGAGGTGCAGCACAACAAGCTCTCTGCCGCGTGGCTGAGCGACACGATGAAAATCGGCGGCACAGCGCCTAAAGGTTTCACGATCGTGAAGGGCAGAAACGGTGATGCGTTGAGTATCGCGCCGCTCGCGGTGACGAAAGCGATCACTGAAACGTCGATTCTGCGCGCGATGAACCTCGCGACAGACGAGCTCGGCAAGATCACTGACGAGGCCGCGTGGAACAAGATTGCGCAGCTTCATCCGACCGATGCGGAGCTTGATAACCGTAGTATTTCGCTGATCCGACGCCAGAACCCAATGATCACAGACGACGATCTCACGCACCTTACGCGAAAGTTTCAGGATCTAATCGCGCTTGACACTGTTCGCAACGAGTACCTGATGCACACGAAGCTGTACGTCTGGTTGCTGAACGATCCCGTCCGCAACGATGTCGAGAAGCTGAATACGAAGGTCTACGATTCGCTCTTCCTAACGCCGGGCTCCGATCCGTGGCTCGGGCTCTTCTCACCTGAGGTCTACACCGCGCTCGACAATGGTGGCGTGAAAAAACCTTAGCAGCGGCTATAATCCCGCGCATGTTTCGCAGCTTACTGCTTTTGACCCTTCTCCCCATTTCGGTCTTCGCGCAAACGCAGGACAAAGTGCGTGAGTATCGCCGCGCGAACGAGCCCCAGATCTTAAAAGAGTTCACCACGCTGCTCGCGATCCCGAACGTCGCTTCCGACACCCAGAACATTCGCCGGAACGCCGTGCTAATCGTCGAGATGATGAAGCAACGTGGCCTGAACCCACGTTTGCTCGAAGGCGCAAATCCAAACACGCCGCCAGCAGTTTACGGTGAATGGAACACTCCCGGCGCGCAACGGACCATCCTCGTCTACGCGCATTACGACGGCCAGCCAACCGATCCCAAACAATGGACCGAGACAGCGCCGTGGGAACCTGTCTTCCGCTCCGGGCGCATCTACGCGCGTTCAGCTTCGGACGACAAAGCCGGCGTGATGGCGATTCTCACTGCGTTCAGTGCGTTGAAAGACAAAGGCGTCGCGCTGACTTCGAACATCAAGTTCTTCTTCGAAGGTGAGGAAGAAGCCGGCTCGCCGCATCTCGGAGAGATCATCGAACGCAACAAAGATCTCCTCGCCGCGGATGCGTGGATCATCGGCGATGGACCAGTACACCAGTCAGGACGCAAGCAGGTTGTGTTTGGCGCTCGTGGCGATACTAACGTCGATGTCACGGTGTACGCCGCGAAGCGACCGTTGCACAGCGGTCACTACGGCAACTGGTCGCCGAATCCGGCCCACATGCTGGCGCGTTTGCTTGCGTCGATGAAAGACGACGATGGACGTGTGACGATCGAAGGCTGGTATTCGGACGCCGAGCCGCTCGGTGAGGCAGAGCGCCGCGCGATTGCCGAAGCGCCGCAATACGATGAAGAGCTGAAGAGCCAGCTCGGCATCAAGCGTACGGAAGGTGGCGGCAAGTCGTTGCTCGAGTTGATCAACCTGCCGTCATTGAACATCAATGGTTTTGCGAGTGGAGACGTCGGCGCCCTCGCGCGTAACGTCATTCCGACCACCGCCACAGCCGTACTCGATCTGCGACTCGTTAAGGGCAACGATCATCAGCGTCAGGTGCAGCGACTGGTGGAGCACATTCGCAAGCAGGGTTATCAGGTTATCGAGCGCGAGCCAACGGACGCTGAGAGGGCGCAGTATCCGTTGCTGGCGCGCGTCAATGTTCGACCCGGAGGCTACAACGCCGAGCGCACGCGAATGGACCTGCCAATCTCGAAAGCCGTTATCGACGCCGTACAGTCGACATCGCAGGAGAAGATCGTGTTGTTGCCGACGTCGGGCGGAAGCCTGCCGCTGTCAATTATCAGCGGGCGACTAAGGACCGTGACGATCTCAGTCCCGATCGCGAACTACGACAACAACCAGCACGCCGAAAATGAGAACATCCGGTTACAGAACTTTTGGGACGGCATCGAGATCTGGGCCGCGATAATGACGATGAAATAGACGTAGACAGGATTTACAGGATTTTTCAGGATTAGCATGTCAATCCTGAAAAATCTTGTAAATCCTGTCTACGTCCCTACTCGCTTACCAGGTGCAGTTGTAAGCTTTCATCGCGGCCATTGTTGTTTCGCGCTGCGTCTTGCAGTGAGCGGCGAGAGTGGCGCGCAATTGTGGATCGTCAGCCATTTTCTTCCAGTCGGTGCGCAGCCTGGTTACCGAGGCACTCACGTTCGCGCGAGCGGATTCAGGGACCTTGCTGTTAACACACGTCTCGTAAGCGGCGATGAAGTTGTCGCACTCAGCGATACCAACCTTCTCACCGGTGCTAACCGTTGTCGGCGCCTGAGCATTGCGGTTGGTCGGCGCTCCACAGGCGAGTACGAGCAGCCCAATCAGAACACATCCGATTAAAAGAACAAATCTAGACACTTTGAACCTCCTTTTGTGAAAAAGAGCGTTGATAATATACACTCGTTTACAAATCTCTCTCCCAGTAACGCGAAACCGTTAAGGAGATTACCTCAATGAAACACAAAGCCTTCCCAGCTCTGCTTCTGTCGTTCTGTATCCTTTTGCCGGCCCTGGCCCAGACCACACCGGCTCCCACGCCCCAAAAACCCAGCGACGATCAGGATGAAGTCGTCAAAATCACCACAAACCTCGTGCAAGTCGACGCAGTTGTCACCAAAGACGGAAAGATGGTGACGAACCTTACCACAAACGACTTCGAGATCTATGAAGACGGTAAACAGCAGCCTATTACGAGCTTTGCTTTCATCTCGAACGTCCCAAACAAAAGCCCCGCGCAGCCCATCGCTCGCGACAAAAATAAGACCGATGGTCCGCCCGAAGCTCCAATCAATCCGAACGATCCACATCGCACAGTCGCGTTTGTAGTAGACGATCTCGGAATGTCAGCCGAAAGCATGGGCCAGGTCAGGCGCCAGTTGAGTAAGTTTGTAGCAGAAGAATTGCAGCCAAACGATCTCGTAGCCATCATCCGCACGGGCGGTGAGCTGGGCGCGCTGCAACAGTTCACCAACGACAAGCGACTCCTGAATCGCGCGGTAGACCGGTTGCGCTGGAATAGTTGCAGCCGCGTTGGCGTCAATGTCTTCCATTCGGTCGGCAGCCCCGAGCCTGACGGGTTTCGTTGCGGTTACTCGTATGCGCAAACCGGAAGAGCGTTGCGATTCATCCTCGATGGCCTGGGCCAACTTCCCGGTCGTAAGTCGATGGTCCTTATGTCCGACGACCTGCCGCGCGAAACACAGGAGATCGGAGTTGCTGATATGGATTTTTTGGGCGATCGATCGGCGCCCGGTGTACCAAATGATCCACCCCTCAACTCGCTTAATCCGTTTGGGAACAGAGTCGACTTTTCCATGATGCTGCGAAGAATTGCTGAAAAAGCGATTCGCTCGTCAGTCGTGATTTATTCGGTCGACACTCAGGGCTTGCAGTATACCGGTGGAACCGCCGCCGACTCGATTCGCGGCGACAGCCGTTCCATTGCACAATCTTTAAGTGCTCTTTCGGCTTCGCGTTCCCGACTGCTTTGGGACCGGCGCGAAGGTGGCGAGCTGATAGCGAGGCAAACGGGCGGCTATCAGATTCGCAACTCGAACAGTTACAAGCTCGACGAGATCCTCGAGGATCAGAGCGGTTACTACCTGATTGGTTACCGCCCAACTGACGAGACGTTCAACCGTAAATTTCACCACATCAAGGCGAAGGTGAAGCGGTCCGGGATGTCGCTGCGAACGCGCTTCGGGTTTTTCGGCGTTAGTGAAGAAGAAGCGGAGCGCAAACCGCCAACAGTTCGCGACATAACGAACCTTGCGCTCGCCTCTCCGTTCGCGGCGCAGGACGTCGACGTCGACATCGGCGCGTTTTTCGCAAACGACAAGACTAACGGTTCGGTGGTCCGATCGTTTGTTTACCTCGACGCAAAAGATATGACGTTTACGCCGGTGAACGGACGGCAACAGGCGTCGCTCGATCTGCACGGCGTGATCTTTGGCGACAATGGCCGTATCGTCGAACAGCGCATGCACGGCGCTACGATCAGCTTGTCGCAGAGTGACTACGAGACCGCATTGAGCTACGGCTTGCAGCTCACGTTTGACATGCCGGTGAAGCTGCCGGGCGCGTTCCAGGTGCGGGTTGCCGCGCGTGATCGGGCCTCGTCGCGAATCGGTTCAGCGGGGCAGTTTGTGGCTGTGCCTAACCTTGCCAACAAGAAGTTTGCTACGTCAGGAGTTGTTTTAGGCGTTGGCATCGACGGTGTGAAGCATGAGCTTTACAACGCGGGCGCGCGCCGTTTCACGCCGAACAGTGACGTCTATTTCGCCTTCATGGTCTACAACGCGGCGAACGAAACCGGAGCTTTGCGGAATCTTGTGATGCAAACGAAGCTTTTTCGCGACGGCAAGAGTGTTTATTCAGGACCGGAAGAGCAGGTAAAAGTGGCAACCAATCCGGGGGATCTGAGTCGTGGGGTTGCGAGTGGCGTGGTCCGGCTTCCTGCGGATATCGAGCCGGGAAATTACTACTTGCAAGTTACGATCAAGGAGATCGGAGTGAAGGATAAAGTTGCGGCAATGGTCCAGTGGGTGGATTTTGAGGTCCAGAAATAAAAAGAGCTAACGGGGGAGGAAAATGAGAGGAACGATCAGTTTGTTGATGTTGGTGTGTCTGTGCTCAGTGACGGCTTGTGCACAGGACATGAGCGGGAACCACAATCACAGCGCGGCTGCTTCGCCGGCGTCGTCAGATAACATGGTGTCGCAGGAGTGGGCGAGGCAGCGTGTCGAGAAATCGCCGCGCCACCGGGAGTGGGTGAAAGTGAAGAACGGCGCCCGCGAGGTGAATAGCTTTGTGGTGTATCCCGAAAACAAAAACAAAGCGACAGCCGTGATTGTAATCCATGAGATCTTTGGCATGAGCGACTGGGTGCAGAGTTTGACCGATCAACTTGCCGAAGCGGGTTATGTTGCGATCGCGCCGGACCTGCTTTCGGGAATGGGCCCGAACGGCGGTGGCACGAGCTCGCTCAGTGGGAATGCAGTGGGGCAGGCGATCCAAAGTCTTCCGCCGGATCAGATCACTGCTGACTTGAATGCGGTGGCGGATTACATCTCGAAGGTTCCGGCTTCGAATGGGAAGATTGTGGTTACGGGTTATTGCTGGGGCGGCGGGCAGTCGTTCCGGTATGCGACTAACAATCCGAATGTAAAAGCGGCGTTTGTGTTTTATGGGCCAGCGCCGGCGTCTGCTGACGGCACTCCCGACAAGACGGCGCTCGCTAAGATCAAGGCGCCGGTTTACGGGTTCTACGCCGGCAACGATGCGCGCATCAACGCGACGCTGCCGAAGACGACCGAGGCGATGACGGAGTTGAAGAAGACGTACGATCCGGTGACTTATGAAGGCGCGGGCCACGGATTCATGCGAGCCGGTGAAGCCCCCGACGCCAACGAGGCAAACAAGAAAGCGCGCGATGAAGCTTGGGCGAGGTGGAAGAAAATCCTGGCAGTAATTTGAAAACACGGGCGGCCACGGAGGGCCGCCCGTTGTTACATCCTTCAATCTATTTGCTCAACACCTCACGGAAGAAGTCGACTGCTCTTGGATCGCCAGACTCACCGAGCGAACGGATCGCCTGCTTGCGCACGAGCTGATTTGGATGCGTTCGTGCGATCTTGATTAGAAGCGGCACTGACTCTTCAGCTTTTCGTTCACTGATTGCCCTCACCGCTTGTAACTGCACCTCCGCATTACCATCTGTACTCTGCGCCGTCTGACTCAGAAACTCGAAGCTGCGTTTACTGACGCGCTCTCCAAGCAACCGGATTGCCTGTCGTCGCACCTCCATCGCATCGTTACCGCTCGCGACCGCCAACAACTTATCTTCCACGCGCGTGCTCTTGATATCCGAAAGCGTCTGGAGCACAGTGCGCTTAACTTCCGGCGCCTGCTCTGAATCGTACAGCTTTAGAAGATCGTCAACCGCCGCTTCACCGCGATCGCTCATCACGCGAATCGCCGTCTTCCGCAGCTCAGGATTCGCATCGCTCCGCGCGATCTCGTTCAGACGCGCCTGCGCGCGCGGATCCTTCGTCTCCGCAAGCGAGCGCAACGCCGCGCGCTTCACCTCGATGTTCGCGTCGTTCTGGTAGATCTTCATCAGCTCTTCAACAGCGTCTTCACGCTGAAAATTTCCGAGCTTACGCACTGCCGTTCGTCGCGCTTCAAAGTCAGCGTCGTTCTTCGCAACGTTCAGCAGAAATGCAAACGCCGGTTGCTCGTCGATGCTGTTGCCTACTGCCGAAATCACACTCCGGCGAATCTCCGGCTCCTTCACGCTTTCATAAAGCCCCTGCAGCGTCGCGACCGTTCCGCGATCTCGGCTCTGGCCAATCGCGTGCGCGGCGGCGGTACGCATCTTCTTGTCTTCGGAGTCGTTGCGAACGATCGACGCGAGAAAGGTCTGTTCGCCGCCAACCTGGCCCAACCAGTAAACAGAAGTCGAACGAATGCGTTGGTTCGGCGAGCTGCTGATGAAGTTTTTGAGCATGCCGCCCACGCGCGCATCGTCGTGCAACGCGATGCCCAGCACTGCGCGTTCGCTCAACATATCGAGCGGTGATGCGGCGGCGATGGCGCGCAGATAGTTGAGACTCTCTTCGTTGTTCGCGCGGCCGAGCCAGTAAACCGGATAGCCGCTGTACTCGCGTTTGCGCTCGAGGTTGTAAATCTCCATGCGCGTGATCTGATTGCTGGACGGCTCGCGCAGCAGGAAGATCGCAAGGTTACGTGTTTCGATCGTGACTCCGGCCGCGTTGGTGCCGATGAAGACGGTCGTATCGCCCAGGTTTTGAATGGAGCCGTTAAAATCACGGATAGCGGGATCGACTGCAACGCCTGGTCGCACGTCGAAAGTGTACGCGGACCAGTACGGCGTTTTTTGACTGTGTGCGCGTGACTGCGCAGCTTCAAGCCGGGCCATCAGGTCCGCGCCGTCTACCGGGGTGAAGCTCTGGATCGTGGTCGAGCTGGATTGTGTTTGCAGATCGTCGGACGCGGCAGCGACTGTGACCGTGCCCGCGCGATTTCCGCCGGCGCAAGCGATCCCGATGATCGCGAGAAAGAGGAGCATTAAGTGGCGCATGAATTCCTCCGGATGATTTAGAGCAAACAGGTAGTTGTTTACAGGATTTACAAGATGGCTCAAGATTTACATGTAAATCCTGTCTAATCTTGTAAATCCTGTAAGAGACTGACTTTACTTCAAAAGCTCTTCCAGGAATTTCAGCGCTTCAGGATCGTTGCTCTCGCCCAGATACCTGACCGCTGCTTTACGCAGTTCCACTGACGGATCGCTTTTCGCGATCGCCATCAGCTTGCGAACAGCGCTCTTTTGTTTCGAGTCGCCAAAGCCCCGTAGCAGAGCCATTCTGACTTGCATGTTCTGTTCGGCGTCGTAGAACGAGATGAGTTGATTGACGGTCTGCTCGTCGTCCTTCTCGCCCAACTGTCGAACCGCATACATACGCAACTCGACCGGCTCGTTGCCGCGAGCGATATCAAACAGCTTCGTAACCGCACGAGGATCGGTGCTGTCGCCAAAAGTGCGCAGCAGACCCTGCTTGATTTGAACGTTTGTCTCGCTCGTGTAGAGCTGCAACAACTCATCGATCGACACGCTGGTGTTATCGCCGAGACGGCGAATCGCTTCGATGCGCAGCTCCGGCGTCTCGCCGTGGCGTGCAATGTCGAAAAGCTTCGCGCGGGCCTTCGGATCCTCACGATCTGCGAGTGCGCGGATGACCTGCGAACGGATCTCCTTCGTCTTGTCAGCGTCGTAAATCTGGATCAGCGCATCGAGCGAAGCCGCATCATTCATCTCGGCGATAAAACGAATCGCATATTGTCTGGCGGAGATGTCGGTACCCGCGCGCGCGATCTCCATCACCTTCGCGGCGCCACGCGGCGTATTACCTTCGACTAACGCCCGCAGGACCTGGACGCGAACTTCCTTGGTTTGATCGGCATCGTAGATTTTGATGAGCTCGTCCGTAACTTGATCGCTCTTTACCTCGCCGAGGCGCCTGATCGCCGTGAGACGCAGTTTCGGATCGGGATTGTTGCGCGCGATGTCTAAAAGAATCGGTGTGACTCGTGGCCCACCATGCGAGCCGAGAATCGATAGAACCGCAGCCTGGAAGCCCTGACATCTGGATGGATTTGTGCGGAGGGCCTCAGTGGCGATTCCGATCGCGCGTTCCTCGTCCGCCTGAAACAAGCTCTGCAATGCGAGTATTTTGATCTCGCAATCGTCGCGATCGAGCGCCGCGTCGACTGCGTCTTTGCGACCGAGCACGACGAGCATTGCCTGTGCTTCCTGCCGCCAGCTCGAGCCGGGAAATTTCTTGACGAGCTTGATCAGCACGTCGGCGGCTTCGTCTTTTTTGCCCTGCTTCTGCAACGCATAGGCGTACCAGTAAAGCGCGGCGTCGAGATCTTTATCTTTGGGATAAGCGGTGATGAAGTCGTTGAATTTCTCTGCGGCTCGTTGCCAGTTTTGTGCTTCGATGAAGTCGCGGCCTTCGCGAAAGATCTGCATCGAGGCCGTGTTGGCTTTGGTCTGCACAAACTTGTTGAGTTTCGAGAGTTCCTGATCGAAGGCGGAAGTACGTTGGGTGTAAATCGAGAAAACGGTTACGACCGCGGCGACAGCCAACAGCGCGAGTCCGGATCTGATTTGGGGGCGATAATTAACTAAGCTCTTCATGGTGGTCGTTTGTCCTTATCGTTAAATTGCTTCTAACTTGGCGGTTCGCCGCACAGGCACAGAGAACCCGAGAGCAAGCGCAGAGATCGAGCGGTGATCAAAATCGCACATGGCATCTCCTGTTCCCTGTGCCTCTAAGGTGAACCGCCTCTGTTTTCTCTGCGCTCTCTGCGGCTCTGCGGTTACATTCACCGCCGAGACGCAGAGGACGCAGAGTAAACGCAGAGATCAGTCAAGAGCGCGTGCGAGTGCGGTCGAGTTGACGCGCAACAGCGGCACGATGTTTTTGCGTTCGACGCGTTGACGAATCACGCGAATCGCGTCTTTGTCCGGTTTGTCGGGAAGATTAGAAATATCGATCAATATCGGTTCCAGGCTCTCGAGTAGTGATGAGACCTGGACGTCACCTGCCGCATCAGCTTCACGACGCAGCATCATGTTTTGTAGAACTAGTTGTCGAGCGCGCTTCCGTTCGTAAGCGACTTCAGCCGTCGTGCCGGGTTCGTTCAAGCGTACGTTTCTGAATGCGACGAGGAGCGTTTCAGATTTTTCGAAGTGAACTGCCGTCATTGTTTGTGTGTCGGCAGAACGCGCGGGTTCGGGAGTCGATGGAACCGCGGCGAACTGCTCGCCGGGTTTCGGCTCACGCACCAATGGTTTCTTCGGTGCTGGTGATGGTGAACGACGCGGGGCCGTCTGTTGGTCATCTTTGTTTGGTGACGGCGATGCTTCTGGTTGTACGGAAGCGGACGGCACAGGTGTCGGGGTTTGGATCGCTAAGTGTTTGTCGTTCGTTGGTGTGTTTGAGCTGCGATAGATCAGGAAACCGATGATCGCTGCGACGATCACGAGCGTAGCGAAAGCGGCGGCTTGAGCGCCAAATCCCCATGCGAATCCACGTGCCGGCGCGCGTCGGTGCGTGGCCAGGATCTTCTTGAGCGCGCGGTTTTGGACTGCCGGTTCAAGCGACGTTTCGAAGCCGGAGATCTGGCTGCGCAGGTTAAGGAAGTCAGCGCGCACTTCCTGACACTCGCTACAGCCGATCAGGTGGCGCTCGACTTCGCGTGCTTCTGCGGTTGATAGCTCGCCGTCGATTAGTGATGAAATTTTTTCGGTGAAACTACAAGTCATCTGATAAATCCTTAGACAGCCGAGTATCCTGACTTCCTGGTCCAGCGTTCTCGCAGCGCCGCCCGCGCACGAAAGATGTCAACCTTAACTTTGCTTTCCGATACGTTCAGCACTTGTCCGATCTCGCGATAGCTCAACTGTTCCTGTTCCCTCAGCAGCAACGCGGTGCGCTGGTCTTCGGGCAACGTCTGTAACATTTCAAGCACGAGCGTTTGGCGTTCCTGAGTCTCGTACTCCTGCTCCGGGTTGCGTGCTCGTGGCCTCATCGTTTCCACTACTCGATCAAACAGCCGGTAGCGCGTGTGCGATTTGCGAAACTCGTTGATCGCCATGTTGCGCGCGACGCGGTAGAGCCAGAAGCGCGCCTCGCCGACCGGCATAGTTCCCCATGCCGTGCGATGGAGTTGCAGGAAACTTTCCTGTGCCAGATCCTGCGCCAGCGGCGCGCGGCCTCCCAATAAACACTCCAGAAAGCGGCATAGGCTAGGGTAGAAATCCTGAAACAGCATGGTGAACTCTTCATCTTCGCTCGCCATAAGCTGCGCTACGTCTCCTAAAACACGTGAGTTCGGGAAAAGTTACAAGAAAAATTCATGTTATCCACAGATTACACAGATGGGATAAAAAATCTGCGTTAATCTGTGTAATCGGTGGCTAAGATCATTTTTGTACTCGGCAATCTCGAGCTTGGCGGGGCGGAGCGCCAGGCGTTGATACTCGCGCGGCATTTGGCTCAGCGGGAAAAGGTCGAGGTGTGGGGATTCAATAAGTCTGGGCCAGTCGCCAATATCTGTGAAGAACACGGGATTCGCTGGCGCGTTGAGCCCGTTAATCCGCAGCGTCTTCAAAGCATTCAGCGCGTCGCCTGGGTCCTGCGGGCAAGCGGTCCGGATGTGCTGCTGCCGTATACGTGGCTGCCGAACGTCGTATGTGGGTTTGTGTGGAAGTGGGTTGGGGCGCGGCTTTGTGTTTGGAATCAGAGAGACGAAGGTTTGTTTCTGCCGCAGAGGACGTGGGAGCGTTGGGCTGTGCAACGGACGCCGCGGTTTATCTCAAACTCGCATGCCGGTGCGCGGTTTTTGATCGAGAAATTGAAGGTTGACGCGGCGAAGATTCACATGGTCCCAAATGGAATCGAGCGATCGACGCCGCAGATGGATCGCAACGCGTGGCGCAAACGACTCGAGATTGACGGCGCGAGTTTTGTGGCGTGCATGGTTGCAAACCTGCACACGAACAAAGATCACGAGACGCTCTTGCGCGCATGGCGCATTGTGATGTCTACACTCGATCGGGACGCCGTGCTCGTTTTGGTTGGCAGACACGATGGCGCATATGAATCGCTCGTTGCGTTGATGCGCGAATTGGGGATCGAGCGTGGAGTTCGTTTTGCCGGCTCCGTGAGTGATGTTGCGGGATTGTTGACCGCCGTTGATATCGGCGTCTTCAGCTCGCGTTCGGAAGGTTGTCCGAACGGTGTGTTGGAATGCATGGGGGCGGGGCTGGCGGTTGCGGCTACAGATATCGAAGGCGTCAGAGATGTTGTTGGACCTTCGGATCTGCTGCTGACGCCGGTGGGCGATGCAGACGCATTGTCACATACAATCCTGAAGCTCGCATCCGATCCGGTGCTGCGCACGACGATCGGTGCACAGAACAGAAAACGAATCATCGAGAACCATGATGCGCGCCTTATGTGTGAAGAACTCGTGGGAATAATCGACCGGGCGGCCACGGAGGGCCGCCCCTACAGTTGTAGCCCATCCAGCGCCTCCAATGAATGCGAATGATCGAATACAACTGTAGGGGTGGCCCTCCGTGGCCACCCGTGCGTTAACATTCATGATACCGTACATGTTTTAACCATTCCGCGGATTGGAGGAGTCATGCTCAAAACACGCCTCTTCGGACTTGCTCTCGTTATCCTTTTTGCCGGGATGATTTATTACGGCTGGTACCAGTTGCGCGAAGAGGGAGTTTACTACATGAAGGTGGCCGCGTTTTCGCCGCTCGGCGTCGTTGGTGGACTCTTTCTGATGCTTTTCCCCAACATGGGCGGCAAGCCTGAAACCACGAAGCAGAAGCTCATCGTGATGGTTGTGTTTGTAATCGGGATCGTGGCGGGATTAATTAACTGGTTCCTGATGGATCCGGGGTTCTTTGGGTTTTCGAGCAAGTAAGGGTTAACAAGGGGACAACATGGATCCACTGTGGCATTCCCAATCGCACAAGGAGGCGATTTAATGAGACGAACCCTGACAACGCTTTTCCTCGCTCACGCACTGGTTTTGTCTACACTTGGACCAGCCGCGCGAGCGCAATCAAATCTGAATGCGGAGACAAAAGCCAAGGCCGAAGTAGTACAGCGAATAAACAAGAAAGAGACACACGTAAAGGTCAAACTGCGCAATGGCTCTGAAATGAGGGGGCGTATCGCGCAATCCAGTGACACGGGTTTCACGCTCATAGATGACAAGTCTGGCAATCGCAGCGACATCGCCTATGCCGACGTTGTAAACGTTGAAGGCAGAGGCATGAGCAAGAGCAAGAAGACGTTGATTGCGGTTGGCGTCGTAGTAGGCGTTGCTATTGCGGTGATTGCATACGGAATAACTCACTTTTGGGATTAAGATTGGCGTAGCTTTCTCTGTGCAACCTCTGTGTTCTCTGTGTCTCTGTGGTTAACTAATTACAGCAACAACTCACCACAGAGACACAGAGAACACAGAGGTTGCACAGAGAAGCAGCGCAACGATTTCAAGCAAGGTGGCAACAAAACAGCATGTGTCGAAATATCAAAACACTTCATAACTTCAAACCGCCGGCGACTGAGGAAGAGATTCGCGCGTCGTCGATTCAGTTCGTGCGGAAACTGAGTGGATTTACAAAGCCTTCCAAAGCCAACGAAGAGGCTTTCAATCGCGCGGTCGAGCAGGTAGCGCAGGCTGCGACAGAGTTGCTCGACTCGCTGGTAACGACTGCACCTCCACGCGATCGTGAAGTTGAATCTGCTAAGGCGCGTGCGCGCTCGGCTGAGCGTTACGGCGCGCCCGCTCAGATGTCTTGATCGACAAAGAAACAACCTGGCCCGATCTGTTTGTTGTTCCGCAATTCTTTGAACGACGGTTGTGCGACGCGATCGCTGTTGAACTGAAAGCCGCTGCCGGTAGTGCTGCGAGTGTTTATAGTTCTGCGAGCTCGGGAACGATCGACGAGATGATACGCCGTACCGTGCGCGTTAAGCCGTCGCAGGAAACAGTCGATCTCATAATTCAAGAACTTCTCGCGTGCAAAGACGCGGTTGAGAAGTATTTCGATATCACGCTCAACGAATGCGAAGAGCCGCAGTTTCTTCGCTACCGGGTTGGCGATTTCTTCGTTGCGCATCAGGACGGCAACACCGGGTTGATGCTACTCGATTCTGAAAAACGACGTATCTCGACAGTCATATTTCTGAGCCGTGAATCGGAGTCGCCTGAGCCCGATGCTTATTGCGGCGGGTCGCTTGTGTTCAGCAATCTGCGCAATCGCTTTCACATGACGGCAGAGCCCGGGACGCTCGTAGCTTTTCGCTCGGAAACCACTCACGAAGTCACGCCGGTCACACACGGCGAGCGTTATTCGATTGCCTCGTGGTACAGGTGACGATGCATGCCCAGCATTCAAAGCAAGGCGATAAACGTTCTCTTGCGAATCATGCGCATGAAAAGAACCGTCAATCGCATGCGGCAGCGGGTTGAAAGCGGCGACCGGGCCTACAGCGAGCCTTCGAAACGCCTGCAACGCAAGTATCTGATCGCCAAACGCACAATCAACAGCCATCTTGTTTGGACCATCGCGCCGAAGCAGAACGCGAGTGAGAAACACGTCATCTATCTTCACGGCGGCGCTTACGTCAACAGCTTCGCTCCGCAACACTGGGACTTCATGTCGAAGCTGGTCGATAGGCTGGGCTGCACTGTCACTGCACCGAATTATCCACACGCGCCGGAGCACAATGTTCACGACGTGTTCGCGCTCATGTTGCCGCTCTACAACGAGCTCGCCGCCCGCGCCGGCAGCGCAAACATCACGATCATGGGCGACTCGTCCGGCGGAGGTATCAGTCTCGCACTCGTGCAAAGACTTCGCGAAGATGGTCATCCGCAGCCCGGCCACGTCGTGCTTCTTTCTCCGTGGCTCGATGCGACGCTTTCAAATCCTGAGATCGCTGAGTTTGATAAGATTGATCCATTTCTCGGCGTTGAAGGCTTGAAGTATGGCGGTGAAGTTTACGCGCGAGATGTCGATCCGAAGAGTTATATCGTGAGTCCGGTGTATGGGAGTTTGAAAGATCTCGCGCCGGTTACGTTGTTCATCGGCACGCGTGACATCCTGTATCCTGACTGCCGCAAGCTGCGAGACAAAGCCTCAGCGGAAGGCGTGCGTCTGGATTATCGTGAATATGATCAGATGGTCCACAACTGGATGCTGGGACCAATGCCTGAAGCGAAGCACGCGATTGCTGAGATAGTTGAGACAATTTCGTCTAACGGGAGACGTTGATGACTAATAAAGCCACTGGAACGTTTGAAGTTAAAATGAGCCCGCAGGAAGCAGACATGTCTGTCGGTCGAATGACGATCGACAAACAGTTTCAGGGCGATCTGGTTGGTACGAGCAAAGGCCAGATGTTGATGGCGAGCAGCGAGAGTGTTAAGAATTCCGCCGGTTACGTTGCGATCGAAAAGGTGACTGGGACGCTGAACGGACGGCGCGGCAGTTTTTATCTACAGCACAATGGCGTGATGACGCGCGGCGCCGGCGAGCTCACGATCATTGTCATTCCCGATTCCGGCACGGACCAGCTCGTTGGCCTGCGTGGAAAGATGAACATCATCATCGCCGAAGGTAAGCACTCGTACGAGTTTGAATACACGCTTGCAGAACCGTGACATGTTGATGGTCTCTTAATTTGGATTTCTCTGTTGCAGAGAAGAAACTCAAACTAAGACACTACCGACATGTTCGATGAATTAACAATTCAGGATGCATGGCCGATTCGCCTGCTCAAGCGCTTGTTTGTGTTTGTGATCGTTGCGTTGCTCGTGATCGGGGCGGTGTCGAGTCATCGTGCTTACTTTCAGGTGCGCAGTTTGGAGTTGAGTGGGCCGCGTGTGTTGACTGTTGGATCGGTTGTGAACGCGTCCGTAGTTGGATCGGGACGCACGCAGGTTGACGTTGAAGTCGATCTGATCCAGGGGACACATTCCGAACGAATCCTGCGCGTGCATCTTACCGGGAACAATCTGGCGTTCTTCGATCCACGCCAGCAACACGGCTCTGACAGTGTCGCACTCACTGCTGAAACGCTTTCCAAATTTCAACCTGGTCCCGCTCGACTCCGCGCCGTCGCAACCGGACGCGAACAGTGGACTCGCCTGCCGCCACCGACGGTGCGTGAGATCGATGTTGAGATTAAGTAGCGACTAAACATCCGTGAGATAAATCCGTCCTTTCCGTGGCTAATTTGGTGTTTGAAACACGGTATGCGAGTAATCAAGCCGCTGACTCTCATGGCGATGGGTGAGTATCACGAGCCGCGCGGTTGCTATCTGCCGTCGGTGAGTTACTAATCGTTGCCAGAGTTTTTAGACAACAACTCAGCATAATAGCTCAACAGTGGAGGAATGGTTTTCTCAGGAGCGAATTCCAGCGCCTTCTCCTTCGCTGCCACCGACATCGCTGGCAAACGTTGATCCGTCCACGCGGCGATCATCTTGTCAGCTAACGCCTGCGGATTGTCAGGAGAGACCAGAAATCCGTTCACGCCGTTGGTAATCAACTCATCATGTGTTGTGCCGATCGTGCCGATTACCACTCTGCCGAGGCCCATTGCTTCCAAACATGCGTTCGGGAAGTTGTCCATCAGAGCGGGCAAGACGACGAGGCGCGCTTCGTTGATTATCGGATACAAGGAACTGTGCCGCAGGTTCTCCACGATTATCAGCCGCTCGCCAAATCCGTTACATTGCGCCCGCGCAAAAGCAGCCATCGACAACGCAAGATCGGTTTCCATGTCTCTGCCGACGAGCGCGACGTATGCATCCGGGCATTGCTTCATAAACCGTGGCAAGGCGAGGGCGAGCGTGTGAAAGCCTTTGTGCAACTGAAAGCGACCGAAGTAGAGCACGTATTTCCGGTCTTTGAAAAATCGATCGTAGACGGTGGTGTCCCAGTCGCGAGTCTCGACGTAAAAAGGTGAGCGAATCAGTCGCGCATCACCCGCGAGCATCTTCTGAATCGCACGGCTGGGAGCATGGACGTTTCGCGTGAGCTTGTATTGCAGCGCTTCGAGGCCTTCGGTCAGAGCCGAGTCGAGATTCCGTTTGATACGTGTATTCCAGCCCGGTTCAGAGGATGCTCTGACGATGTGCGCCGTGCTCAAGAACGGAATAGAGAACAGGCCGCACGAAGAGTAGTTTGGATACTGGATCAAATCGAACGGCTTGCGGCGATGGAGTTGTTTGAGTTTGCGATAAGTCTGGGCGCTGAAGTTGAGCCAGTGCAGAGTAGTTGTTAGTGAATTACCGATGAGGCGGTTGAATCTGTACCAGCCGAGCTTGGGCATCACGCGATGGACCAACACGCCTTCGTGTTCAAATTCATCTTCGTTTGTGGTGGAGAGGGTGACAATGTGAACGTCGTGGCCGAGATCTGCCAGCTTCTTTGATACGCGGTTGATGTAGTTGGCGAGACCACCGTCGAAATAACTTTCAGTGACGAATTCAGGTGTGGCGAAGGCGATACGCAAGTGAGTTTAGACAGGATTCAAGATTTACAGGATTTACAGGACGGACCATGGGTGATGGCCGTTCTGAGAAACATGACCGTTGCGACCCGCGACCCTGGCGTAAGTGTCGACCAGCATCGACAGCACAGCGTCCGGCGCAAACAATTTCAGATAGCGCTCGCGCGCAGCCTGGCCCATGCGCTCGCGAAGCGCCGGATCAGACGCGAGACGTTGCATTGCGCCCGCCAACGCAGCGGTGTCGCCGGGCGGAACGAGAATCCCTGCATCAGGAGTTAACAGATCAGGCAAGCCGCCAACGGTTGTCGTGATGATCGGCAGTCCGTGCGCCATCGCTTCGATAACACTCTTCGACGTTCCTTCAGCAAATGAAGGCAAAACGAACACATCGAGCGTGCGCATGAACGCGCTGCACCCAACAGCGCCGTCATACGATCCGACAAACTCCCACGAGCCATTCAATCGTAACTCGCGGACACGTGCTTTCACGTCCTGCACTGCCGGGCCGGCGCCTGCTAAACGAACGAGCACGTCGTCGCGGCTTTGTCGTAATTGCGCGAGGGCGTCAGCCAGCACAAATGGCCCTTTACCGGTTTCGATCCGCGCCGCGAATCCGAAGATCGTATCGTTCGTGCTGAGCCTGGCCGGCATCTTCAGTACGTATGCGTCGTCAGTAAGCAAGGGCAACACGCAGATCGCCGGTAGAAAAGGAAAACGTTCGTACCACTGCCGCGCGAGTGTCGGCGAAAGCGCCGCGACTTCCGAGCAGAGCGGCAACACTTTCTCGAGTCTTTTGTAGTGTGGATCGAGCGGCGGCAGGTAATGCGGCGTTCCCATCTCGTGATACAGCACGGGAATTCCGGCTTCTTTACCGGCGCGAATCATGAGCGTAGCGCCGGTGTCGGGCGTGAACACGTGCAGCACGTCGTAATGCGAGTGGGCGAAGTAATCGCGACAATTTTTATAGTGAAAACGCGAGATCAGATCGATGAGCACTTGCCAGATCTTTCGCAAACCTCTTTCAGTGCGCGGAACGAGGAGGAAGACTAGCAAAAAGCCAGACAGCAAACCGCGCAGACTACGCAGTATCGTGAACGCGATCGAGTGGTTGATTATGTTAACAACAGGAACGCCGGCTTTGCGGAGGCGGTGGTTGTAGCGATCATTTTCAGAGGGTTTGTAAAACAGGACAACGTCAACGTCGTGTCCGGCGTTGTGCAGGCTGATGGCGTAGCTGACCAGGATCTCGTCGGCGCCACTCACTGGTCCAAAGAAGTGACTCTTGCAAAGAGCAATCTTCATAGACTTAACGATAACTCAGCAGCCAAAAAAGCCCGCCGCTCGCGACAGTGCGAAATGGGCGCAGTCGAAAAGCATCGAGAATGTTCGATCTGGCTGATTTTGGTTTCCCTTCGTGGATCGAGTTGCCGGCTTCAGTCATTAATATCCGGTGTGCGCGATCGCGGAATTTCCGTCGCACGTGACGGCGCTTTGCGCTTTCAGACGCACGTGCGCGCGGGCGTTCGAGCGCCATCTGCTGCACACGCAAAGATTGTTTACAAATTTCCGCAGCATTGGAACACATCTGCCCGGATTCAGCGACTGCCTTCCGATAAATCGCGACAGGCTCTTCAATCGCCGCAACTAAAAAGCGCTCACTCAAACGCAGCCACATGTCCCAGTCTTCGATAAGCTTCAAGCCGGTATCGAATTTACCAGCGCTGATTAAACTCGACTTGCGCGCGAGCACGGCCGGCATCGGCAGGAAGTTATTTTCGAGCAGGTCCCAGAAGATGTCGCCCTGCGGGCAGCGCAAAGGATAGATCTCGCCGGTCGGAAGCTGACGGTGTGCGTCGCCGATCAATGCCTGGCCGTAACAGAATGCGATTCGCTCGTCAGCCTCGATCATCTGTAACTGTTTGTCGAGCGAGCCGGGCAGGCGCAAGTCATCGTCATCGAGGAAGGCGATGAACTCGCACGAGCTCTCAGCGATGCCAACGTTGCGAGCATTCGCGAGGCCGCCATTCGTATCCAATCGCACGTAACGAATGCCTTCAATTTGGGTGCACACTTCGCGTGTGTCGTCAGTCGAACAATCATCAACAACGATCACTTCCAGATCAGTGCCTGCGTTTTGCGCGCTCTCGATTGCACGCGGCAGAAGCCGGGCACGGTTATAAGTAGGGATGACGAGGCTTATTTTGGGCACGATGTGTGTGAGGATGTATATTAGCCACAAAAAGGCACAAAAGGCACAAAAACTTTTCTCTGCGGCTCTCTGCGTATCTCAGCGATCTCTGCGTTGAAATAGATCTTGGATACGCAGAGGATCGCAGAGAAATCCGAATTAGGTCACGGTGAGTCTGCGACAACTGCCGTTGAGTTGTGCGCCTTCTTCAACGACTAACGCGGGTGCGGCAACTTGCCCTTTGACGTTTGCGGTGCGGCCGAGCACGAGCTCTTTCGTGGCGCGAATGTCGCCCTCAACGGTTCCGTTGATCTTCGCGACAGCGACATTAATTACCGCTTTCGTAACTTGCGCCCCCGTGCTGACGATGAGCGTTCCGTCTTCTGACGTCACATTTCCGGAGAAGTGTCCGTCGATACGCAGCATCGATTTGAAGCAGACTTCGCCAGTAAAATTCACGACGTCGCCGACAAAGCCGAGCCAATTATCTTTATTGACATTGGTCCGTTGATTATTAACGAGCGTTGCCACAGTGTGCCTCTGGAGAATCGGGGAAGGAAAGAAATTACCTGGCTGTCGACAATATATCATCAGCGTTGTTGTGCGGAATGTTACGATTAGATTGCCGTTGTGAGATATCTATGAAGTTTGACCTACATACGCATTTCTACACCGAAGCATTCTTTCAAACGATACGCGATCTTCCCTCCGAGTTTTCTTTCGGCGCGAGCTCGACCGGGCAGACGATCATCACTCATCACGGCGCGCGGTTTTTTGGCGTCACTCCGGCGATGACTGACGTCTCGAAACGCATCGAGGACATGGATCGCGTCGGAATAGACGTCGAGGTCGTCTCACTTTCAACGCCGAACGTCTTCTTTACTGACGCCGCCCACCAGCCGGAAGTCGCGAAGATGATGAACGACTCGTACGCCGATCTCATCGCGCGACACCCGAAACGATTCAAAGGCTTTGCGTCGATTCCGATGGACGCGCCCAACGCCGCGCTCGCAGAGCTGCACCGTGCGATCGATACACTGAAACTCAACGGCGTGATTTTGTTGAGCAACATCGGTGGCAAGGCGCTGACGTCGCCCGAGTACCGGCCGTTTTTTGAAGAAGCGAACCGGATGAAGCTGTGTATCTTCCTGCATCCGATGATTCCGGCTAATTCGGATGCGTTTCGGGAGTATGTGCTGGGGCCGATCATCGGCTTTCCGTTTGATACGAGTCTCGCGGTGGCGCGGATGTGTTACGACGGAATGTTTGAGGAGCTGCCGGACATTCGTTGGATCATCGGGCACCTCGGCGGCGCGATACCTTACCTGATGGAGCGAATGGACAATGGCTTTCGAGATTTTGCGGATTGTCGAGTGAAGATCGATAAGCTGCCGAGCGTTTATTTGAAGCGGTTGTACTACGACACGGTGTCGTTCAGCCCCTTCACGTTAAAGATGGTGCGCGACATGGTCGGCGCGGATCACATGGTGATGGGAAGTGATTATCCGCACTTGCTGGGATCGATTGATAGGGCGGTGACGTCGATCGAGGGATTGGAGATCGATCAATCAGAGAAAGAGAAGATCTTTTCCGGGACGGCGCTGAGTATTCTGAATAACATTTAGACAGAATTGAGCCTCTTGCAAAACTCGCTTTACTTTAGGAGCGATGCGTTTCTCTGAGCGCCATGATAAATGCGCTGTCGATTTCTGTTAGATCTCCCAGTTCAAAAGCAAAC
>DASYFE010000225.1:0-41967 GCA_036498585.1 Pyrinomonadaceae bacterium
ATCACTGCGCGCTTCCAGATAGATCGCATTCACCGGCGCGCCGGGAAATACCGGCACAATAATATGACTCCCTTTTGTTCCGCCAATCAATCTCGGACCGTTAACTGGCGCGAGCACCAGATCGATCCACGGTCCAGCAGCATTGATTATCACGCTCGCCTCAACTAACTGCCCCCCAAATTCAACGCCCGAAGCAGTCAAACCCGTCACGCGCGTGTGCGTCAGCACCTCAGCGCCAAACTCACGCGCTGATTGTACGTTCGCGAGCACAAGTCGCTCGGGAAACTCGACTTGCGCGTCGAAATAAAGCGCTGATCCGACCAAACCTTCCGGATTCAGCCCCGGCCAGCGTTCGAGAGTCGCGGCGCGCGATAGCATTCGATGTCGCGGCAACGATTTCCCCCACGAAAGAAGATCGTAAAGAACCATTCCGGCTCGAATCGTCAGCCACCCGCGTCTGCTCCGTTTGTAAATCGGAATCGCCATCGCCAGCGGGCGCACGAGATCCGGAGCGATCCGCAATAAAGTCTCGCGCTCACGGAGCGACTCGTACACAAGTCCAAACTCGAAATGCTCGAGATAGCGCAAGCCGCCGTGAATGAGCCGCGTGGACGCGCTCGTCGTCCCAGCGCCAATCTCACCTTTCTCGATCAACAACACTTTCAAACCGCGCATCGCAGCGTCGCGAGCGATCCCGGCGCCGTTGATCCCGGCGCCTATGATCACCACGTCGTAACGAGAAGCTCGCACCATATCGTGTCGGGCGTGCACTGTCTCAGGCAAAGTCAGTCCACATCGAATCAACGAATCGCTCAGGTTATTGGTCCAGATGAAATTTGAGAATTCTCATGTGAATCCTGTGAATCTTGTAATCCTGTGAAAGGCTTAGACAGGATTGCAGGATTCACATGATTTACAAGATTGAGAACTCTCAATTCCATTCAATTGCCCTATAAAGGCTTCCGTGCGGGCATGCACCTTGCTCGATTCCCGGCCCAACCGCACTTCGAATCAAGAAGGAGCATAACAATGCGAGTCTCCCGACTAAAAACCAGCTTTCTCTTTTCCTTTTTCCTTCTCACCTTTTTATTCATAACAATTCCCGTCCGCGCCGATGATGACAACGACGACAGCGATGACTACGACGTGAAAGCCCGTGTCGCGCGTATCAGCCTGATCGGCGGCGACGTCAACCTCAGACGCGCCGGCAATAAGGATTGGGAATCCGCCCGCGTGAACTACCCGCTAGTCGAGGGCGACACAATCACGACCGGCAAGGGTAGCCAGATCGAGATCCAGATCGACTCGCGAAACTTCGTGCGCCTTACAGACAGCGCGATGCTGCGGATCGTCACGTTGCGTGATGAAGGAGTCGCGATCAGTCTCATTGAGGGCACGCTCGTACTGCGACTGTCAAAGTTTGACCGCGAGAAAGAGTATTTCGAGATTGATGCCCCACGGTCGACTCTTGCAGCCGAGAAGAAAGGACTCTACCGCATCGACGCACCGCGCGAGGGGCGCGTTCGTTTGACAGTGCGCGACGGCGGCCAGGCTCGAATCTATTCAGACACTTCCGGTTTCACGCTGCGCGACGAGCGCACGGCCGAGCTGATCGCCACCGGTCCAAATGCAGGCGATTGGGATTTCTATCCGGCTTCTGAAGCGCTCGATGCCGTTGACGACTGGGTGAAACAGCGCGACCAGTATTTCGCGCAGCGTCTAAACCGTGACCCGAAATATTTCGACGAATACGTGTTTGGCGCCGAAGATCTCGACGACTACGGCGACTGGGTCAACTCAAACGACTACGGCTGGATCTGGCGGCCACATGCGAGCTCGCTCGGCGTCTACAGCGATTGGGCTCCGTATCGCTACGGGCAATGGAGCTGGTGCCCGCCGTACGGCTGGACGTGGGTTGGTTACGAGCCGTGGGGCTGGGCGCCGTATCACTACGGCCGCTGGGTTTATTACAACGGCTACTGGGCGTGGTGCCCGCGCAGCCAGTTTTACAGACACCGAAGCTGGTGGCGGCCCGCGCTCGTCGCGTTTGTCTTCGACTTCTCATTTGGCAACAACATCTGCTGGTACCCGCTGGATTATTACCAGCAAGATCCGCATTCACGACATTATCGACACGGCGATGGGTACCGGCATCCGGGTTACGGTAATAATCAACCTGGACGACCAGAGGAGCCGGGACGTTCGGAATACAAGCATTGGCGCGGCGTGACGCGCGTGCCTCGCGGCGATTTCGGTAATCCAAACCGGCGCGGAGAAGGAGTTGATGAACCTGTAGCGCGGAGAGTTCTCAATCGCGAGCCGGATCGTGAAAATATTCCGGGTCGTACTTTCCCCGATGGGCGTCCCGGACGTCAGGTACCAGTGATCGACCTGCCTGATCGTCCGACAGGAGCGGGCAATCGCGCACCCGGGACGACGTTGGATGACGAACTGCGACGCAGACGAGTCTATGGTGGGCGTGAGCCGCGACATGACGAGCCACGAACGCCGTCACAACCAGGCAACGTAGCGACTCCTGCAACCGAGACGCAACCGACCGGTGCTGTTAGTCGGCCCCAAAATCCCTCTACGTCAAATGAGCCTGGAGAACAGCCGGATCGGCCGGGTCGCTATGTGCGGCCGGCGATGCCGGAAGGAGTTGAAAAACGCCAGCGCGGACAGCAGGCAATAGAGAACCAGCCGCCGCGCAACAATTCTCAGCCGCGCAATGAGCCGCGGAGTGAACCACGCAACGAACAACCGGCTACGCCCGCGTCGTCTCCTGAATCACGACCAGAGCCACGACCCGAACCACAACCCGAGCGACGGCCTGAGCCACGGATCGAAAATCGCCCCACGAAAACTTTCGAACCGCGTTCAGAGCCGCGTTCAGAGCCACGCTCCGAGCCCCGTTCAGAACCACGCGAATCCCGACCAGCGCCACGAAATGATCCGCCGCCGCGTCAAGACCCACCACCACGTAACGACCCACCACCACGTAACGACCCGCCTCCGCGGAACGATCCGCCGCCGCGGAACGATCCGCCGCCGCGGAATGATCCGCCACCACGCAATGATCCGCCACCGCGCAGCGACCCACCTCCACAGCGTTCCGAGTCGCCGCGCAGCGAGTCACCACGGCCCGCTCCGGACAAGCCCGATCGCCCTATGGAGCGCCCAATAGACAATTAACCTCACACTCAAAACAGCGGGGGCTTGCCCCCGCTGTTTGAATATGTGACTTATGTGCCTTTTTGTGGCTAAGACGGTTTAATTTCGAGGCGTGGTAATTTCCGTGGCTGACCTTCTATCGATGAGTCGACTTCACCGATCTGCGTCGCGCCCATGCGCTTGTAGAATCCAGCCGCGTTCGGATCCGACGAGATCTCCACCGCATTCACGTTGAGCTTCGCGGCACGCTCCATCGCGTCGAGAAACAACTCTTTCCCGATACCCGTGCCGATCGCCGCCGGTGTCACCCACATGTGTTCCAGCTCAGCTTTATGCCCCGCGACACAAAGCGCGTAGAAGCCACGGATCTCGCCATCTTCTTCATGAACATAAACGTGATTGTCGCGAATGAACTCGGGTGAGATCGTGAGGTCCGATTCCCAATGCTTGATCCAACTTTCGGGATAGCCCCAGTAACGCTTGGCGTCGAGCGCGATGGTTGTCAGGGTTGGTCCTTCTTCCGGCGATGCGCTCCTGATAGTCATTTCAGTGCTTATAATAACCGGATATGACAACAGAAATCATCGTCTTTCTCGAACGAAACACATTCAACGTTCCGTTTCGAAGACCTGCGTTTGCGCACGTGGAGCGAGTTTGGCGAAACGCCGCCGGGTGAAGTCGTCGAGCGCCTCGCACCAGCGACGATCGCGATCTGCAACAAGCTTCCACTCCGCGCGGAGACACTCTCACATGGGCCAGCCGTCAGGCAATGCAGACACTTGCCGATCAGTTGGTCGACAACCTCGAAGCATTCGTCCGCGGCTCGCCCCAAAACCTTGTTTAGCCACAAAAAGGCACAAAAACACAAAATGATTTACTTAAACCATTTTGTGCCTTATGTGGCTAAGCTCCGACTTCGTCGTGATGCTCGGTGGTGTAAAGACGAAGGATGTCTTGTCCCTGGCGTGAGCGTGGATCGATCGTGCGCAGGTGCTTGCGTCCCTGCATTTCCCAAATAGCCGTGACTACTCCATCTTTCTCCACAGCATGATACGTAATCTCTTCAGTGCTCGCTTCAGGCTCGGTTGCTGTCGCCGCGCCCTCGCCTATTGCGGATTCATTCTCAGACATACGAACTCAAACATTCTCCAATCTCTTCGGTAGGTTTTTACGGTGTGGCGAATTGTTGCACATCACCCACGGCAACGCAACGCCATCTCAACCGCTTTGCGCGGCACGACGACGCCCCAGCCCTGTCGATCGACTTCCACGCCGTCAACGCGCTCGGCACTGTCGATCAGGATACGCTTCACTTGTTGTGGCGTGAGTTTCGGATTTGCCTCGAGCATACAGGCCACGATCGACGAGACGATTGGAGCCGCGAACGACGTGCCGTCAACAAACTTATAGTGCTCGTTGATCACGTTTCCTTCACGCAATTTGATCGTGATCAACTGCCGCAACAGCGACAGGGAAAGATCGCGCGCTGCGTAGATGTCTTTGTCGACACCCGCGTGCGCGAGGATGATCTCGCGTAGCTCGTCGTCAGCGGCGTCGTCTAGTTGCGAATAAAGTCCAGCCTGGTCGGCGGTCGGCGTGTGCGGCAGGATCGGGCCGGCAACCCAGATCCCCGGCGCAATTACTTCCGGTTTTTGCAGTCCGTCGATCGTTGGGCCATACGACGACCGATACATCCCACGGCGCGCGCGATCAAGTGAGTTCTGATCGTCGAGTCCACCGACTGCGATGCACGAGGGCGCGCTCGCCGGCGGCAGCACCGGATGTCCCGGAATCATCCCTGCATTGCCGACAGCGCAAATCACCGTCAGTCCCGCTTTCACTACGTCTTCAACTAATTCGCAAAGAGCGTTAAGCAAGTACGGCTGCTCGAAGTCGCCGCCCGCAGAAATGTTGACGATGCGAATCTTGTATTTGTCGCGATTCTCAAACACCCAGCGCAGTCCAGTTTCAATGTTGCTCTCGGGAATGCGTCCGGTCTTGCCGATCTTGACTAGCACGACGTTCGCTTCCGGCGCGATGCTGCGATAGAAACCGTCAGACAGATGACCATTCCCTGCCGCAACCACCGATGTCATCATGCCGTGCCAGCTTGCGACGTCAGACTTCTGCAAATCATCAAGGCCTTCGTCGGGCTCGAAGATGTTGTGATACGCGAGAATGCGATTTTCAGGCTCGACAAGATCTTTGTGCGCGTAAAAGCCGGAGTCGAGAAACGCCACCGTGACGCCCCGGCCCGTGTAACGTTCGTCGGCGTCCATCCGCACCGGGACTGGTAGCGCCTGCTCAATTGTTTCAGTTATATTATCCAACGACTCCACAGTTACAGATTACACGAGATTTCTAAGTAGCGTTAAAGGAGAGTTGTTTAATGAGAACTAAAAGTCTATCGATTCTGTTCGCAGCGCTGTTTGTGATTGCGGGCGCCGTTCTTGCCACGGACGCTCGGGCTGAAGGTGAAGTGCCCGCGCCACCAGCGATTGGCGCCACCATCGAAGACTTCACGCTTCCCGACGTTGACAACAAGGACCGCTCACTGAAATCACTTGCCGGAAAGAACGGCACAGTGCTCCTGTTCATCGCGGTTCAATGTCCGGTTTCGAACGCTTACAACGAGCGCATGGAGAAACTCGCTGCGGATTACAAAGCGAAAGGCATCGCCGTCATCGGTATCAACTCGAACGTCGCGGAAGATGCGGCGGCAGTTAAAGCCCACGCTGCGGAACACAAACTCTCCTTCCCGATCCTGAAAGATCCAGGCAACAAGATTGCCGACCGGCTCGGCGCCAGCGTCACGCCCGAGGCTTACTTCATCGATATGAACAACAAGCTTCTGTATCACGGCCGCATCGACAATTCGCGCAACGCCGCGCAAGTGGAGTCAAACGATCTGCGCAACGCGCTCGACTCCGCGCTCGCAGGCAAGGCAGTTGAGAAGACAGAAGCCAAGGCTTTCGGTTGCAGCATTAAACGATCGTAGGTAAGTCATGAGTTTTACAAAAATAGTCATTCCTGTCGCGTTGTGTATTTTGTCGTTAGGTTTTGCGGCGCCGGCCCAGCGAAAGTACGGTCGCGCCGCGAAGCCACAGAACCCTTTGCCTGTCGTCTCGGCGATCGACACGGACGCGCTCAAGGGCTTGATCACGCAGCAACGTGAGCGGCCGTTGCTCGTTAACTTCTGGGCCACGTTTTGTGATCCGTGTCGTGACGAGTTTCCGGATCTCGTGAAGATCGATAAGGAATACCGTCCGCAGTCGCTGGACTTTGTCACGGTATCTCTCGACGACATAGATCAGCTAAAGACCGATGTGCCGAAGTTTCTTAGCTCGATGAAGGCGACGATGCCGGCGTATCTATTGAACGTCACGGACCCCGAGCCCGCGATCAATTTCATCGATCGAAGGTGGCAAGGCGATCTGCCCGCAACGTATCTCTACAACGAAAAGGGCGAGGTCGTTTACAAGCACATCGGACGCGTGAACACGGTCGAGTTGCGCGAAGCGATCGAAAAGGCGGTCAAGAAAACTGATTAACGTGAACCAACCTCTGCGGTCCTCTGCGTATCTCTGCGTTCTCTGCGTTGAAAAATCTTCTTAACGCAGAGAACGCAGAGATACGCAGAGGACCGCAGAGAACAGCTTCCAAATGATTACTCCTGAAGTTATTGCCACCCACAACCTCACACAACAGGAATTCGAGCGAATAAAGGAGCTACTTGGCCGCGAACCGAGCTTTGCGGAGCTCGGGATCTTCTCGGTCATGTGGTCGGAACACTGTTCCTACAAATCTTCGCGCATTCATCTCAAGCGTCTGCCCACCACTGGTCCACGTGTGATCGTGCCGCCGGGCGAGAATGCCGGCGTGGTGGATCTCGGCGACGGCTGGTGCGCTGCTTTCAAGATCGAGTCGCACAATCATCCGTCGTTTATCGAGCCGTTTCAGGGCGCGGCGACGGGTGTCGGCGGGATACTGCGCGACATCTTCACGATGGGCGCGCGTCCGGTGGCGTCGATGAATAGTCTGCGCTTCGGATCGCTCGATCACCCGCAGCATGGTCGTCGCAATCGATCGTTGCTGGCTGGTGTCGTCGCCGGCATCGCGCATTACGGCAACGCGTTTGGTGTTGCGACTGTCGGTGGCGAAGTCGCGTTCGATGATGCGTATGCGCTCAATCCTTTGGTGAACGCGTTTGCGCTCGGGCTCGTGCGACACGATCAAATCTTCTTTGGCAAAGCAACGGGCATCGGCAATCCGGTGCTTTACGTCGGCGCAAAAACCGGACGCGATGGAATTCACGGCGCGACGATGGCCTCGGCGGAGTTTGACGAAGAAGCGCTGGAGAAACGTCCGACCGTGCAGGTTGGCGATCCGTTCCTCGAGAAGCTGTTGTTGGAGGCATGTCTCGAGGCGATGCGCAGTGGCGCCGTCGCCGGGATTCAGGACATGGGCGCGGCCGGTCTGACGTCGTCATCGTGTGAGATGGCGGCGCGTGCGGGCACAGGGATCGAGTTGGACCTATCGCTCGTGCCGCAACGCGAGCACAACATGACTGCTTACGAGATGCTGCTGTCAGAGTCGCAGGAGCGAATGCTGATCGTGGCGCATTCGGGTCGTGAGCGTGAGGTGGTCGATATCTTTCGCAAGTGGGATCTCGATGCGGTTGTGATTGGTCGCGTGCGTGATACGGGACGGATGCAGGTTGTTCATAACGGCGAGATGGTGGCGGATATTCCGGTCGAGGCGTTGACTGATGAAGCGCCGCGTTATGAGCGGCCGATGACTCCCTCTGCAACGGAGGAAACACAGATCGAACGGATTGAAAGCGCGGATTTGGATGCGGAGTTGTTGCGGGTGTTGGCGTCCGGGAATATTGCGTCGAAGCAGTGGGTTTATCGACAGTACGATCACATGGTGCGGACGAATACGGCGATTCTGCCGGGGGCGGATGCGGCTGTTGTTCGTATTAAGGAGACTCGGCGCGCGCTCGCGTTGACGCTTGATGGGAATGGGCGTTACTGCGCGGCGGATCCACGTGAAGGGGCGAAGCTGGTCGTCGCTGAGGCGGCGCGCAATGTCGTCTGCGTGGGTGCGCGGCCGATTGCGATCACGAATTGTTTGAACTTCGCGTCGCCGGAGCGGCCGGAAGTGATGTGGTCGTTCTCTGAAGTGATCGATGGGATGGCTGAAGCTTGTCGTGCGTTCAAGACACCTGTAGTTTCCGGGAATGTTTCGTTCTATAACGAGACTGAAGGGCGCGGGATTTTGCCGACGCCTGTGATCGGAATGGTTGGGCTGATCGAGGATGTGCGGCGTGTTGTGTTACCGGGATTCAAAAAGTCAGGGGACGTGATTGCGCTGCTCGGCAAGACGCAAGACGAGTTGGGCAGCCTCGTACCTGAGCTTGATTTCGATCGTGAGCTCGCAGTGCAAAAGGCTTGTCTCGAGGCGGCCGAAGCGGGGTTGCTGCTTTCTGCGCATGATTGTTCAGATGGCGGACTCGGCGTCACGCTTGCGGAATTGTGTTTCTCGTCGCTCGGGCGGGATGCGATCGGGGCTGAAATCGATCTTGAAGGTGAGATTGGTCCAACAGCAATGTTGTTCAGTGAGTCGCCGTCGCGGATCGTGATCAGTTTCGATGCCGCGAATGCGAGTGCGGTTCAGGAGATCGCGGAACGTAACCATTCGCCGTTCGCGATCATCGGTCGCGTTGGTGGGACCGACTTGCAAATAAGGGTGGACGGAACTGAAGTCGTAGTTAAAAGTGTTTCTGAGTTGGAAGAGGTTTGGCGAACGGCACTATCGAGCAAACTCCAGGCTGAAGTCGTGAGCGGTTAGCAGTTAATGCATCCCGTCATCTACCTCAACAAAACCATGGTTGAGGCGACGAAAGCGCGCGTCGCGCCGGTCTCTTCCGCGATGCTCTACGGGCGCGGCGTCTTCACCACGCTGGCCATCTACAATTCAGAACCTTTTCTCTGGGCCAAACACTGGCAACGTCTCACCACACACGCCAAAAAACTCGACGTCGATTTCACCGGCTGTAACGAGACGAATGTCGGCGACGCACTGCAAAAACTGATCTCGGTCAACCAGGTGAAGCAAGGCCGAGCGCGCGTGATCATGCTCGCGCGGCATGGTCGCGATATCTGGAAGATGAAAGTGCCCGGCGCGAAGAAGACCGATCTGCTGATCATGACGGGCGATCCGCAGAAGCCCGCACCCGCAGGTTTGTCGCTCGCGGTCTCGCCTTATCGCACCAACACCTCCTCGCCGCTGTCGGGGGTCAAGAGTTTGAACTATCTCGATCACGTGCTTTCGTGGGAAGAAGCGCAGAGCCGCGACTTCGATGAAGCAGTTGTGTTGAATGAGCGCGGCGAGATCGTCTCGGCGACCACCGCGAACTTGTTTTGGGCAAAGAATGGCAGGTTGCACACGCCGAATTTGAGCACAGGCGCGCTCGCGGGCATCACGCGCGAATGCGTGATCGATATCGCAGACAAGCATTTCATTCCGTTGCTCGAGGGTATTTACGAAATGGCTGACCTGACGGACGCGGATGAGATCTTTTTGACGTCGTCGAGTTTGGGTGTGGCGGCGGTGACGACGTTCGACTTTAGACGTTATTCAGAGGGACCACTCACCACAATCATCGCGGAGGCATACGCTCAGTTGAAGACATGATGACAGGATTTTCAGGATTAACAAGACTATCCTGTTCATTCTGTAAATCCTGGTCATCCTGTCAAAGGCATTGATCTGATTCGCTTGCCCGTCAGATCAAATATCGAATTCGCAACAGCAGGCGCGAGGCCGACGATCGGCGTTTCACCTGCACCCGCTGACGGCAGATCTTTTCGATCGAGCAGAACGATCTCGATCGCCGGCATGTCACTAAACCGCGGCAATCGATACTGCGAGAATTTCCCGTTCAGAATCTGCCCGTTCTTGAACTGAATACTCTCGAACATCGCGCCGCCAATCGCCTGCACCACCGCTCCTTCAACCTGATTGTGCAAATGCAACTGGTTGACGATCGCGCCGCACTCGAAACTCTCGACCACTCGCTCGATCTTCACGCGTCCGGTCTTCGCATCAACGGAAACCTCCGCCGCGGCCGCAATGTAACTGCCCTTCTCAAATCCACACGCAATGCCGCGCCCGCGTCCCTCAGTCTTCTTGCGACTCCAGCCAAACTTATCAGCCGCCGCTTCCAGCACAGCCTTCAATCGCGCGTCCTTGATGTTCTTCAAACGAAACTGCACCGGATCGATATTCACGAGCTGGGCCAACTCGTCCATGTGCACTTCACGCGCGAAGTGGTTCGCAGTCGCGGCCAGCCCGCGATACGAGCCCTGTCGCAGCGGCGACTTGCTGTTGTGAAACTGAATGTCCTGGTTCGGAAAGTCGTACTTGACCTGAATGCCCGACCCGCCGGAGTTGTAGTTGTGATACTCCCACGCCGTAACCGTGCCGTCGTTCTTCACACCGCTGTTCACTTCGATTACACCCGCGGGACGGAAGTAGGCCCAGTTGAATTCTTCTTCGCGCGTCCAGACGAGCTTGACCGGCTTGCCACTTGCACGTGCGAGCCGCGCCGCTTCGACCGCGCACTCGCCCGTATGCTTGCCGCCGTAACCGGAACCCGTATCGGGCACGATCACACGTATCTTCTCTTGCGGAATGTGAAACGCTTCGGCCAGCTCCCCTCGAACGCCGAACGGCCGTTGCGTGCCGGTCCAAACTGTCAGCTTGCCATCGTTCCATTCGGCGACAGCAGCGCGCGGCTCGAGTGGCGCATGCGCGATGTAAGCGATGTTGTATGTTTGCGAGAGCTTCTTGTCCGCAGCCGCCATGCCGTCAGCGACCGATCCCACCGGACGCGCGCGACCAGCCTCGGCGTTCTTCTTCAAATATGCGAACAACTCGTCGTTGCCCGGTTGTCCGGGCGCTTGCCAGTGAACGGCGATCGCTTTTTCCGCGCGTATCGCAGTTTCGCGATTCGGCGCTACGACACCGATGAAGTCACCATCACGCACAACCACAACGCCCGGGATCGCTTCGGCGGCCTTCGTGTCACTCGACATGAGCTTTGCTTCCAGCGCCGATGGTCTAACGATGCGCCCGTAAAGCATTCCTTCGCGTCGCAGGTCAGTCGTGTATTGATGCTTTCCGGTGACGAAATCACGACCATCAACCTTGGGAACAGACGTGCCGGCCACCGTCCAATCCTTCGCGGCTGTAATCGCGACGTCGGCCGGAATCGTCTTGACGAGTTTTTGTCCTTTCGCGACTTCGGCGAGAGTCAACGATTTTGAGGCGTCGTGATTGACGAAACGCGCGTTGACGATCCGAACCGATGCGGGCTCGACTTTCCACTGCTCGGCAGCCAGTGTGATCAGCGTCTCGCGTGCGGCGGCCGCTGCCTTGCGCAGTTGCGGAGCCATGCGCGGCGTTGTGAGACTGCCGAATGTGCCGAGATCGAATGGCGTCAGATCCGTGTCAGCCATCACGATGTGAATCGTGTCGAGCGGAACGTGCAGTTCTTCAGCAACGGCCTGGGTCAGCGACGTGCGAATGTTCTGACCGATCTCGACTTTGCCGGTAAAGACTGAGACCGTGCCTTTTTCGTCGATATGAATCCACGCGCCGATGTCGTCCGGTACGCGCTCATTGCCTCTGCGACCTGATTCACCCTGCTCCTGCTGCGCAATCAGATTAGTCACAGGCACGATCAGCGCGATGCCGCCGCTGAACGCTTTCAGAAACTGGCGCCGATTGAAGTTGAAGTTATAAGTTGGCCCAGCGAAGAGCTCGTAGCGCTCTTGTTCGAGTTCGAGATCGTCGTTCATTCGGCCACCTCCTTCGCAGTGCCGCTTGCGATCTCGATCGCCTTCACGATGCGCGGATACGTGCCGCAGCGGCAAACGTTCGCGTCCATGTGTTTGACGATCTCATCGCGACTCGGCTTCGCGTTCTTCTTCAAAAGCGCTGCCGCCGCCATGATCATCCCTGACGTGCAGTAGCCGCATTGCAACGCGTCGGCTTTGAGAAACGCTTCCTGCAACGGATGCAGCTTGCCGTCCTGCTCCAAGCCTTCGATCGTCGTGATCTGTTTGTCGCTGACTCGCCCGACAGGCGTGACGCACGAACGCATCGACTGTCCCTCAACGAGCACCGTACACGCGCCACATCGCGCTTCGCCGCAGCCGTACTTCGTTCCAGTTAGATTCAGATAGTCGCGCAGAACGTAGAGCAGAGGTGTTTGCGAATCGACGTCAACGCGCAGCTTCTTCCCATTCACATTGAGTGTCGTCACATTTGGCATAGTGTCCGATAGTTTAGCTCGACCAGCGCACAGAACCGAGCGCGGTAGCGCCGGGTCAAAATTTAGAATCGGGCGAGTTTGAACAGTTGACCCGGCGCTACCGCGCTCGGTTCTGTGCGCGGTAGCACTCATCACTTCCCTAAGACACAGAAATGCGATAACTTGCAATCATGAGCACTGTAACTGAAGAAACCCCGGAATTGACTGAGACAACAACCGATAAATGGGTCTACCTCTTCGACGAAGGCCCCGGCGACGACAAAGCGCTGCTCGGCGGTAAAGGAGCAGGGTTGTGTGAGATGACGCGCGCGGGATTGCCCGTGCCGCCCGGGCTCGTCGTGACCACCGAAGCATGCAACGCCTTCTTTGATAACGACAAAAACTTCCCCGATGGCATGTGGGAACAGGTCAAGGACGGACTCAAGCGGATCGAAGAGAAGGTCGGCAAGAAATTCGGCGATCCGAAGAACCCCTTGCTCGTGTCGGTGCGTTCGGGCGCGGCGTTCTCGATGCCGGGCATGATGGATACGGTCCTCAATCTCGGGTTGAACGAAGAGACAGTGCAGGGTTTGGCGGAACAGACGGGCGATCTGCGTTTCGCACTCGACGCGTATCGACGGTTCGCGTCGTTATTTGGCGAGATCGTGATGGGCGTCGCGCACGCGAAGTTTGAGCGCGTGCTCGATCGCTTCAAAGCGCAGACGCAAGGCGGGAAGGATACAGACCTCGCCGCGGATCACCTGCGCGAGATCATCGCGGCTGAGAAACAGATCATAACGACTGAGCAGTCGCCGATTCCCGAGGATCCATACGAGCAACTGCGCGTCGCGATCGCAGCGGTGTTCAACTCGTGGATGGGCCGTCGCGCAATCGACTATCGCCGCATCAATCGTATACCTGACACGTTGGGAACAGCCGTCAACGTGCAGGCGATGGTCTTCGGAAACATGGGCGCGGGCAGCGGCACCGGCGTCGCCTTCACACGCAATCCGTCGACCGGCAAAAAAGAGCTTTACGGTGAGTATCTGCTGAATGCACAGGGTGAAGACGTTGTCGCTGGCATTCGCACGCCGAACCCGATTAATCAACTGAAGAAAGAGCTGCCGGAAGCTTACGAACAGTTTGCTTCAATCACCGACCTGCTCGAAAAGCATTACGGCGACATGCAGGACTGCGAGTTTACGATCGAGCGTCGCAAGCTCTGGATGCTGCAAACACGGACCGGCAAACGCAGTGGCGCCGCTGCGGTGCGCATCGCGGTCGAGATGGTTTACGAAAAACTGATCGACAAGGCGACTGCCGTCAAACGTGTCTCGCCTGAACAACTCGATCAACTGCTGCACCCGACGGTCGATCCGAAGACGAATGCGGCCGTGCTCGCGACAGGTTTGCCGGCGAGTCCGGGCGCGGCGCAGGGCCAGGTTGTTTTCAGTCCTGACGAAGCAGAGGAGCTGGCGCGCGATGGAGCCCACGTCGTGCTCGTGCGACAGGAGACGAGTCCCGACGACTTTCACGGCATGGTGGCAGCGCAGGCGATCGTCACCGCGCGTGGGGGCATGACGAGTCACGCGGCCGTTGTCGCTCGCGGCATGGGCAAGACGTGCGTCAGCGGCGCGCAGGCGTTGAATATTGATTACAGCCAGCAGCAGTTTACTGTCGACGGCACTGTGGTTCCGAAAGGCGAATGGATCACGGTTGATGGCTCGACCGGACGTGTGTTTCTCGGCAAGGTGCCGACGATTCAACCGCAGCTCGGTACCGATTTTTACAAGCTCATGACTTGGGCCGATCAATTCCGTCGGCTGCGCGTGCGTGCGAACGCCGACACACCGCTCGACGCGAAGACGGCGCGTTCATTCGGCGCTGAAGGCATCGGGCTCTGTCGTACCGAGCACATGTTCTTCGGCGATCAGCGTCTCGCCGCGATGCGCGAGATGATTCTCTCGGATGGCCTCGGCGCGCGCGAGAAAGCGCTAGAGAAGTTGTTGCCGCTCCAGCGTGGCGATTTCATCGGCATCTTTCGCGAGATGGCCGGGCTCCCGGTCACGATTCGTCTGCTCGATCCGCCGTTGCACGAGTTTCTGCCGAACGCGGAAGAGCTTCTGACTGAGCTCGCCGAGCTTAAGATGAACTTGAAAGTCGCCGGCTCGTTGAGCGACATGGACCACGTGCTCGACGAGATCGATCACAAGCGTGCGTTGCTGCGACAAGTGAATCGTATTCGTGAGGCGAATCCGATGCTGGGCTTCCGTGGCTGTCGTCTCGGTCTCATGTTTCCGGAAGTGACGCGCATGCAGTGTCGCGCGATCTTCGAAGCGGCGTGCCAGGTGCAGGGTGAGCGCAAGAAAGTCGAGCTGGAGATCATGGTGCCGCTCGTTTCGTTGAGTGAAGAGCTGCACCAGCAGGCGGAGTTGATTCACGAAGTCGCGCGACAGGTGATGGGCGAGAACGGCATGACGATCGAATACATGGTCGGAACGATGATCGAACTTCCGCGCGCGGCGTTGATGGCCGATCGAATCGCGCAACACGCGCAGTTTTTCTCGTTCGGCACAAACGATCTTACGCAAACTACTTTTGGATTGAGTCGCGACGATTCCAGCCGCTTTCTACCCAACTACATCGAGCGAAAGATCGTGAAAGACGATCCGTTCCAGGTGCTCGATCGCGACGGCGTGGGCCAACTCGTGAGAATGGGCGCGGAGCGTGGGCGCAGTGTGAAACCGGAACTCAAAGTAGGAATTTGCGGCGAGCACGGCGGCGATCCGCAGTCGATCGCGTTCTGTAACGAGATTGGTCTTGATTATGTGAGTTGTTCGCCGTTTCGCGTTCCGGTAGCGCGTCTGGCGGCGGCGCAGGCAACATTGAATGCTTCGGAATACACGGATAAATCAGTGTAAATGCCCGCCTCAAAAGATCTCCAGCAGCTACTCGAACGCATTCAACTATGGATAAGCCTTATTTCGACAATCCGATTGGGCGCGTCGTGCGAAAGCGAATCGGGTGGCTGTTGCTGTTGTTTGTCGCGGGCTGACGAGCGCGGCTCGTGATTTACTTTACGATCGCGAAGGCAATACGCGGTGTTTAGACAGGATTCACAAGATTTCACAGGATTAACAAGATTACTCGAGTGCAATCTTGTAAATCCTGTGAAGTCTTGTGAATCCTGTCTCACTTGCTTCGTTTGAATACGAACGACAATGTCTTTGTGCCCTCACAAACATCACCACCAGCGCGCAAGTTTTAAGCATTGATTGTCCCCCGCCCGCTGTTCATGGAGCCTGCCAGACGCGGCCATCGGCGTACTGGACGCGGATGAGGATGATTTTTTCGGTGAAACGGTCGTGCTCCTCGAGGTTGAGGGAGGTGACGCTGACCGTGCGCGTTGGGGGTGAGGTGATGGTGACTGTTAGCTCTTTTGTCTTTCCTGGTCCAACGTGTTCGTCGCTTGTGAACTGCTGGCGCCCGAGCTCGTTTTCCGTGTCGCGCTCGTAGAAGACGTAGTCCCAGTCGATCTGTGTAATAGCGGCGGTGTGATTGTTTTTGATCTTCGTCTTGTAAATGAAATAGTACTGCGACGGGTTCTTCTCGCGTATCTTCGCGAGGTTTGCCTCGTCGGCTTTGGCGTCGCGCTTCGCACGCTCACCACCACCCTGCGCGACGCGCCGCTCGTTGCGCGCACGCGAGCGCATCTCGTCGGCCGGATCCGAACCATTCAGCGGTGTGAACGGCGAACCACTCTGCAGTGAAAACTGCGAATTGAACTGCCAGCCACCGAGCACGAGACCTTTCGCGCCTTTCTGATCATGGAACCACGGCAACTCGTAAACGAAGTTTCCGGCGATACGATGCGGACGATCAAAACTCGATCGTGCGCGATCCGCCGCACGATTGTACGAGTCCTGCGCTACAGCGATCTCACCTGACGACACGTTGAAGATCTCCGACATCGTGTCGATGAATGAGCTATAGGTGTAGTGAAGTCCCGCACTAAACCCGCGACTCAAACGCTTCTCGAGACTCGTCTGCAACGAATGGTAGTTCGACATACCAGAGTTCGTGCGCAAACGGGTTGGGCCCTGGTTTGGTATCGAGCGGCAGAATTGGTTGGCGGCGCTTGCATTGGTACAGCCGATAACCGCCGGATTAGCATCCACCGACTCAAACAAACTCGTTCCCTTGGTGCCGACATAACCCACGCGCAACACGAGATCGCGCGTGAACTCGCGCTGCACTTCCAGGCTAACAGAGTCATAAGTCGGCATGTGGAAATCCTCGTCCACAATGGTCCGATTGACTGTGTTTGGATTGAACGGCGGATTTTGCAGCACTGTAAACGCATTCGGAATCACAGTGACGTCATTACTCCCATTCGGATTCCCGCCGATAGGTCTTGCGGTAGTCGTCGGGAACGACGACACCGCCGCGACAAACGGGAACGAGCTCCAGATGTTGAGCAGTATGTTTGTGTAAGCGTAGTCGTGAGTGCGTGTGTAACCGCCGCGCACCACAAGCTTATCGCCGCCGGTCAGCCAACCTATCAAACCGCTGCTGCGCGTTTGTGGGTTCCAGTTGAATCCGAGTCGCGGTTGGAAGTTGTTGTTGTCTCTGCCAGGTATCGGACGCACTACGAAGCGCGGGTCGTTGTTGAAGGCCGCGAGCACCGGCTGATTGTAATCAACCAGACCGCCGATTGGCTGACCTGCGTTTTCGTAACGTAGTCCGAGTGTGAGGGTGAAGTTTGACTTAATCCTCCACTCGTCCTGGCCGAAGAAAAAGAAGTCGTACCAGTCGGAGTGAAGCACTTGCGCGGTGCCCGGCAAATCCTTGTTGATGTTTCGCGCGTCGCCAGATCTTTGACGAGGAAGTCGAGCGAAGCATACTCGAGCAATCCGCGCGTGGTCGGTTTGAAGAGCTGGTGAAGCTGGTTACGACGAATATCAGCGCCAAACTTCCAGGCGTGATTGCCGTTTGTGTACGAGACGTTGTCCTGAAGCTGATAGGTGTTGCGCGTTTGGTTCTGCGGCAGGTTCACACCGAGACCAATCGCGGTTCGGGTTGGACCAGCATTGAACCCGCTCAGACCAAGCTCGACAACTTCCATCGACGGAATCGACTCAGAACGCGGATCGAGAGCGATCGTCGCATTCGCGCTGCGCAGGAACGCTCCGCGTAATTCGTTAATCCACTTCGGCGTGAGCACGCTCGTCAATTGCACGTTCACACCTTGTGTACGCGCGGGCACGATTGATGAAAGTCCCGGCGGCGTGATCTGCGAAGCCGCCACACCGGGAATGCTGCCGAGGGCGCCGGAATCCTGGTAGAGATAACGGCTGTTCAGCGTGTGCTTATGATTCAAGCGATGATCGATACGAATGGACGTCTGCCAGTCGTCGTAGGTTGAGGCTTGTGAGCCGGTCAACGATCCGACGGGCACGATGAAAGTCTGTCCATTACGCTGGAACCTGACAGTTTGATTGAGTGGCGTGGCTGCGGCGGGCAGGAAGTCGAGCAAGGCGCGGACCTGCGGCAAGTCACCTGCGGCCTGGCGAATGATCTCCTTGCCCAGTGCCGTGGGCGCGCCGTTCAGCGCCTGGCCGACGCCGAGCTGCCGATCCCACCAACGTTGAATCGCGAAGAAGAAGAACGTGCGACCTGACCGTCGATCATGAAGTTGTTTGAACGAGTTCGGCCGCCGTTCGAAGAGAAGTTTGTTCCTCCGGCGAAGGCGCTTTGGCCCGAGTTTATCTGGCCCACGCCGGGCGCCGACAACGCGATGTTGTAAACGCTGCGAGTTGTAGCCAGCGGCAACTCAGATAGACGCTTCTCGTCGAAGCGAGTGCCGACCTCAGGTGTCGAGGTATTCAACATCGACGCGTTTTCAACCACGTTCACGACTTCCTGGACCGCGCCAGGTTTCATCGTCACGTCGACCACAGCCGCCTGGTTCAAAGCGAGTGTGATCCCCTGTTGTTGATACCTCGCGAAGCCGGTGCTTTCGACCGTGATCTCGTAATTGCCGACGGCCATGTTCGCGAAGTGGTAGCGACCATCGGCGTTGGTCTGTGCAGTTCGTGTTTCGTTGGTTAGTACGTTGCGCACAGTGACGGTGGCGCCCGTGATGACCGCTTGTTTTTCGTCTCGTACCTCGCCTGCAATCGATCCGGAATTTTGGGCTAAGGCGGGGCAAAGACACGCGAGCAACACGGCGAAGAGCAGCAGTAGTCTTGTTGCAGTGTGCATAAGCATTCTCGTTTGTACGACTGACGGCCTGTCGTTCTTTAGTTGTGGATAGGTGACGGCCCGGAGAAACGCAGATGAAGTTTCGCTAGGCGATTACAAAACTTTGGAGACGTGGTAGGGTCGTCGGTACGTGTGAGGCAATGTGTATCCAAGATTGTATGGATCGGTTAAGAGCGGAGGTGTGAGTAAGTTAACTTGTTGATGGTACGCGCGGACCGGGTGAAAAAGGCCAAAATGCTAAGACAGTCCTAGACAGGATTACAGGATTTACAGGATGAGAAAGATGTCCTGTAAATCCTGTGAATCTTGAAATCCTGTCTACTACTACGGGGCCGAGGCGAATGCGACATCAGTGATCAGGATGCCGCCCTGAAGTCGCTCGTTGAACGTAAACTGCACTGAGCGCACGGCATTCAGGTTTACGCCGCTGAAAGCACTCAACGGCACCCGCACCGTGTTCAATACAACTTTGGGCACTACTAAAGTCTCGCCCGGCGGGAAGAACAGCGCGCCCGAAACATCACTGACGCGCACTGATGCAGAATGATTCGCAGAATCAGTCAACACCACGCGAAAGTCCGAAGCGAGACCCGCGAGATTGCGAACGTCAGCGAAGTTCACACTGACACGAAACTGCACGGCCTGGAAGTTTGAGACGTTACCCACTGGCGGCGGTATGTTGTTTCTGTAGTTGCCGGTCAGATCATTCCAACCAGTCTTCAGTTGACTCAAACCTCGCAACGGTGAACGCGCGCTCGGAGTCGTGTGCGGTTGTTGCGCATTATTCGCTTCAGCGATACAACGCTGCGCTTGCGGATCATCGCCTCCGCATAACTCGTAAGGCGAAAGAGCAGTTTGTATCGCCGCACCACCGAGAGTGTTCGTAGTGAGATTGGTGTCGTTCAATAACCTGTTCACATCCAATCTCACATTCGCTGGGGCGTGATACGACACAAACAGATTGTTGTTCTGCGCCGAAGCAGGCGGCGGGGCATCGCCCGTCAATAGCGGTATGAACTGAGTCTCACCACCGACGTAAGCACGAAAGAACGCGGACATGTAAGCGAGGCCGGTGCCGCGTTGCTCCGCTTCAGTTAATCGTTGATTGTTAGCGCCCGAGCCACAGTGCGAATCCTGCTTACCATGCGGTATAAATGCCAGCCAGTCATCTACTGCGCCAGGAAACGAACTCGAATCAGGCGACCAGATCGTGTTAAAGAAATTGTGATTGGCCCCCATTATGAGCTCGTAGTGCTTGGGTGAATTATCGCCGGGCACGTTGTAGCGAGCGTCATCGTAAAAATGTACGCCTTGCAAATCAGCGACGTCGCCGTCGCAATAAGGCAGCATCACGTTAAGGGCAGCATTGTTCACGACAGGCCGGTTGAAATCGACCGGCGCGAGGGGAAACACCGCCTTGATGCCGTAAGGCGCGCCCAAAGAGTTGTTCAAAACGTAATGACGCACCACGCCTTCACCGCCGCGCGAGTGGCCCATCGTGCCGACGCGAGTTAAATCAAATTTGCCGACGAACTTGGTCCCAAACGGCGCGCCGCCAGTGGTGTTAAAGGTCTTCAGAATGTCGAGATGTTTCTGCATCAACTCCGCACGAGCGAGAGCGCCGAGATCAAACACGGCATTGTCGACGGCGTTAACTCCGTTAGCGCTGACTGAAACCACGACGTAGCCGTGACTCGCGAGCACTTCTGAGATGTAGTCGTATCCCTGAAAACTCGGGATGGTCTGGCTATTGTTCGTACACGGCCACTGGAGCAGTTGACTGCCGCCTTTGAAACAGGTGGCGTGACGGCCGTGTAGGAAGACGATCACCGGAAAAGGACCACCGGAGAGGTTTGTCGGATAGTGAATCGAAGCGCGCAGCTCCACTGGCCCGGGGAAGTCGGTGGGTTGAAACGCAGTATCGCCGAAGTTGTATTCCTCGCGTGTAACGGGAAGTGGGCCGGGCGCGCCGGGATCCGGAACTTGCGCGAAGGCTGCTCCCGCAACAACGAGAATGAAAATCAGTGAAGCGAGAATGTAGTGTCTGTTTTTCATTGGTTTCCTCCTTCACGCTTCAAATGAATTCGCTGAGATATTTTTACTCGTCCTTCTTTATCTTCACCGTAAGAAATCGAAACCTCTCGTCCCTCACTAATCAACGAGCTGTCGAACGTGATCGCAGTGATCTGCGAGAGGGTTTCGTTTTCGATGCCGAGGCCGGCGATCTGATCGTCGATCCAGATCACGGCGGGCATGGCGCGAACCGGGAACGGACCACCTTGCAGTGTGACTCGCCATGCTTTATCCACAGCGACTTGTTGGCCACGCACTTCCACGTTCAACTGGCGCGGCAGGTTTATTTCTTCAACGCGATAACCGGTTAGTTTTAGCTCAGTCGTGGGTCGAGATGATTTTGCTTCACTGACGAGCTTGCCAGGTATGGATAGCAGTTCTCGCACAGGTAACTCCTTGTTTCGTTGTGCTGAAGCATTAGGCCCACTTACAAACAAGCAGGGTAAGACCAGGAATGTAATCGCCAGCAGGCGATACAAAAGACTTCGAGTCATAGACGTATCTCCTTTAGATAAAAGTCGACAGAACAGTCCGAACATGGGCTGGGCTTCTTTGGGAGGTTTACTTGTCGGGTTGAACGGGCGATACGTTAATGCGATTCGCGGTGGGTGTCAAACTAGACCGCGGATTTACGCGGATGAAGATCAGCGTTCATCAGTTCAGGAACCGGGAAATCTTTTTTAATATTGCGGACTCATTTTTTGTTTCGCACTCCCACAACACAACCTGCGCCCAACCATTCGCCTTTAATTTCTTCTTCACGACAGCATCTCGATCGCGATTTCGCGAGATCTTGGCTGTCCAATATTCGGTGTTGGACTTGGGAATGCGCGCCCCTCGAGCACAACTGTGGCCATGCCAAAAACAACCATGGATAAAAATAATTTTCTTCTTGCGAGAAAATACAATGTCCGGGCAGCCCGGCAGATCAGCGCGATGTAGTTGATATCGATAACCGTTTGTATGTAATAACCTGCGGACGATCAGTTCAGGCGTCGTGTTCTTACTTTTTACCGCCTGCATCGTTCGGTGTCTGAGGGGGCTAACTTCCATCAGAGTATGCTCATGCTGCGCGTCTCTCTTGCGTCAGCGCATAGGTCAACAGCGGCTCGAAGATGAACTTTCGAAGGTGCCGCACGACAGGCACAACCACTCCGTCTCCGGTCAGGTGATAAGCCTCATTGTAGTTACGAGGCAATTTGTAACTGTCGCGTAAACCCATGAGTCGAGCGGTTTCACGACTGGAGATCAGCCGGGCCCGTACTGAAGAACCTTCCACCACGACTATCACCTGGCGGCTTGAACCGCCCGCTGGAGTGCGTAAACATCCGGCCACATCATCGAAGCGTATCTCTGCGCGCTGGGCCTTTCTGCCGTACTCGTCGCGGCGTGTTCTTTTATAAACCCCGCCAACGATGCGCCTGCCTGATTGTTTTGCTTCAACGAGCTTGGCCTGGTTTACCTCGCTCATCAAGGAAAGCAGTCGCTCGGTTTCCTGAGCTGAGAACCAGGTTACTCCTGTCGGGTCTTCTTCAAGTATGTCGGTTAAGGATAGCCGGCGGCGGCGTGGCAGTGGCGGGTTCCACCAGATCCAGTTTTTCTTGATTTCATCGCTTAACTTTTCGTAAGCAGTCGTCAGCGTCTTATTGTGCCAGGTTTGAGTGGGCGTGAGACTAATCAACTCGGCCGGAACTTTAACGTCTCGGCGAACAGCTGTAAAAAATAATCGAGGCCTCGATTGCGGCACGAATAAAATCGCATCGATTACCACCGCGCCAACAGCATAACCGCCGTCGCAAAGTGCAGCACAAATCGTGGCGAAGTCTGTACCGCCGTGAGAAGTCATCGTGCCGCATACATTCTCGAGCACTATGATCTCCGGGGCGCGCTGCTCTGCGATCAATCCCTTGATGAGATCCCAAAATGGCCAAAACGTACCTGATCGATCTCCCTTCAAGCCGGCTCCAGCACCCGCAAGAGAGAGATCCTGACAAGGAAAAGAGGCCCACGCCAGATTCGCTTGCCCGGGCAGATCACTTGTTTCGAGTAAGGAAATATTCTCAACTTTTAGTTCCGCGCCGTCTCCCCAGTTTTCGCGATATACGCGCGCCTTCTTGTGATCGAAGTCATTGGCGAACAGGCATTCCCATCCGGCGCCGAGCCCCGCTCGAACCATTCCTCCCCCGGCAAAAAATTCGTAGAAGTTACGCATTTGCGACGTGCTCAATTGGAATGAGACAAACAGGAAAAGAGTATCTCAATCACGAGGCTTTGCACAAAAAGTCTCGAGCGCACTCTTCTCTGTGCAACCTCAGTGTCCTCTGTGTCTCTTGTGGTTGATGAATTCCGAGTAAAACTACACCACCGAGACACAGAGGACACTGAGGTTGCACAGAGAAATCCCCAGAACAAGGACTTTTTGCAAAGCCTCACCACGAAGTGAAACGAAAGGGCGTCGTTTGATAGACGCCCCCTTTCCTCATTTAATTTACGGTGCTTCGGCTTTTCCATCCCAGTCTCCGGCCAATGGAAAATCGCCGTTGAGTCCAAAGCTGAAAACAATGTCTCCCACCCCATTGCCACTCGTATTCGTGTTGTTGAGTGACATCGTTCCAGTGGCTGGATTGAAAACGCCAATGGTTGTGACACCATCACCATCCCAATCTCCGACGAAAGGCTGTACTCCCTTTACGCCAAAAAAGGCTGTGATGTCGACGGTACCTCCGAATCCAATGCTCAAGATGAATAGTGAGTTGCTTGGTCGAAAGGTCCCAGGCGAGTCGAAACCGGCGCCGGTCCAATCACCTGTAATTGGAATATCACCGCTTTGGCCGAGGGGAAAGTGAAAATTTTCCGGAGGCGACGTATTGTTCGTGTTTGGCCCATTGCTCAAGATCCACTCACCCGTCGAGGGTCGAAAGATGCCGATCGTGTCGATGCCGTCGCCATTCCAATCACCAGCCACTGGTAGATCACCATTTAGTCCAAAGGCATTCAGCGTGATTGTGGTCCCATTTTGAAGACGCAACAGCCACTGCTTCGTGCTTGGTCTGAAAATACCAACGTCATCGATTCCATTGCCGTCCCAATCGCCTGTAACCGGAAGGTCTCCGGCGATTCCGAATGGGACGTTGAGATCTGCTGGTCCGGCAGTATTCGAGTTGCGAAGTAGAAAAGCGTTGCTCGAAGGACGAAATACGCCCACAGTGTCATTGAACGTAGTTGAGAGTTTAGCGACAAACCCATCCAACTGCCCTGGCGGTTTGGGCTGAAACGCTCCGGGCGTCGTCGGTAGATCTCCAGCCGACGTACCAGCGATATACGCGTTGCCTTTCAAGTCCAGCGCGATTGCTTCGGCTCTCGCCGTTCGTCCGCCGAACGTCGTCAAGTACAACAGCTTCGCAGGAGTCGTGCTTGAAACAGTCGCTCCTATCTTTGCGATAAAAGCTGTGCCTGCGTTTGCTCCGGCAAAGACTGGGGCAACTGGTCCAACGGGAAAACTTGTATTAGCAGTCGTGCGGCCGGTTACGTAAGCGTTACCGCCTGTGTCGATTGCGATACCCAATCCTTCCTCACCATCTTCCGATGTATTGCCATTGGTGCCTCCGAGGAAACTGCAATAGAAGAGAGCAGTGCCGTCCGCATTTAGTTTTGCTACGAATGCTTCACCGTTTGTTTGAGTTGAGTCGAAAGCATTCTTCAGCGGGAAACGATTTGGAGATGAGTTACTCGCGCCTGTGATATACGCACGTTGCGCAGAGTCAACGGCTACTGATTCAACTCGATCATTGATGTCGCCTCCGAAATAAGTGAGATAGGTCAGTGAAGATTCTCCACTAGAAGTGGTTCCAACCTTCGCGACAAACCCATCAAAACCACCCCCTTGGAAACTCTGTTGTAGCGGCGCGAGTGATGAAGGACTTTTTGTCTTCAGGTCATCAGATGCCGATGAACCCACAAGGTACGCATTGCGAGCGTTGTCGACTGCAATGCCTAGCCCCTGATCGTCTCTTCCACCTCCAAGGTAACTGGAGTAGAGAAGAGTATTGTTACCGCGCGTCTGTCTTGGATCGAAGACGGCGACAAACGCGTCTGTCCCGTCGCCTGAAGAATGGTTCAACAGTTGGAAAGCATTCTTGGTGGGAAGGTCGTTCGAAGCAGTAAAACCAGCCACATAGATCCGATTCGCAGAATCAACAGCAACACTCTTACCGATATCAGCGCCCCGAATTGTGCCGGGGCCAGGCGTGATGGCAGAACCGCCAAAGAATGTTGAGTAGATAAGACCGCTTCCATCCGGCTTCAGCATGGTGACAAATGCATCAATTCCTCGTACGTCGCGTACGTCGCATAATCCGATACAACCGAGACCCTTGTTTTGAAAGGCATTTTCCGTTATTGGAAAAGTGCTATCGTTGTTTTCATTTATGACTGCACCAGTGACGATTGCTTCACCACCAGTGCCAACAGCTACAGCATGCGCCTCTGTGCCGCAAATTAGCACATTGTTACCGATATGGCAGTTCCCGGTTTCGGGCGCATTGAATTCTGAGTCGTTGCCAAGGAAAGTTGAGTAGAGGAAGTTGGAACCAGTGGCGTTGAGTTTGGCGACGAACGCAACTGTGTCCTTCGCAGTTGCTTGAACGGCGTTGCCGATTGGAAAAGTCAGATCAGCAAAAGTTCTGCCGACGACATAGGCCTGACCGGAGTTATCTACGGCAACACCGAAAGCTTCGTCGTTTGCAGCTCCGCCAAAATAAGTTGAGTAGACAAGAATGGGATCGATCACTAAAGGTTTCGCTGGATCGTACTCACTGATTTCAAACCCTATTTCATCTGCGCCTTTAAGCACAAAATTTCCCGCTATCATTCGACGGCCTTCCGCTGTTTCTTGATAGATGGTCGGCGCCTTCTGAATGACTTCTCCAGCGCTTGTTTTGGCTACCAGCCTGCCCTCTTGATCGATGTGAAGGTTCTGCGCGCCCTTCAGTGCAAAGCGGATTTTCGACGGATCGGCGCCGGGTCTTACGACAAAATCGTACTCGAGTTCATTTTGGGTGCCATGCCAGATCATGTCGATTCCGCTCCATGCGTTTCGATACACGATGTTGCGATAGGTAGAGATATTTGAATGCCACTTCTTCTGGTCTTTGCCAATCAGATAGTTGACCTTGCCCTCGAGCAATTCTTGCCCTTCGAGTCGAGGTCGAGCTTTCAAAAGTTTCAGGCGCAGGATTGCTGTTTGAGCTTTGGCGTCTGTGGTTTGTTGACTAGTCAACTTTAGCGTCGCCTGCGAGTCAGTTAGAAATAATGTGTAACCTCCACCTCGAGAGAGAAACTTGACGTCAGGATTAGTCTGGCCCACGTTCGCTTCAAAACTGAGCGGGAGTTTGCCGTAAGACTGGAGGGCCAGGTGATCGCGTGGGACGGTTGGCAGTTGGGTTGTCTGATGGATTGATGGAGTTGCCGGTGCGCTGAATGTTGTTTGCACCGGCATTACGACTGAAAGAAACATAGACGCTAGTGAGATCAGGGCTATCAGATTTGTCCTGAACCTGGTGTCGGGGATCGTCGTCATACTCTCTCCTTTTAGTGGTCTGGGCGTTAAGAGTGTGGAAGCAGTTGGCTACGAAAGTTGCCGCACGCGAAAAGAATTGCCGGCACTACCTAAGTAAACTTCCTACCTTGCTGTGCGCGACCCTTGCACAATACTCCCGAGATTCACTGGAGTAATTAGAGTTTCCTGAATTCGCTTTGAGAGTTTTTTGAATAAGTTGTGAGAGGCGGAAAGAGGAGTCTTTGGGTTTGCTTGGAAGAATCAAAGGGCGTCCAAGTGGACGCCCTAACTTATTGATATCACTGGTGCACCCGGCATGATTCGAACATGCGACCCCCTGATTCGTAGTCAGGTACTCTATCTGCACTTTCCGCAAAAATCTTCCTTTTGAAAGACCTTCAGCCACAGAATGCAGCCAAAGTTTGCGCCTATTTAACAACTCAGATGCTGAGAGGGAAGGCTGCGCAACTAGAGACGCGCCCAGTCGAGATCACGCCCGATCAGTAATTCTTTCATCGATGCGTGGTGAGTATTTTTCATGGCGACCAGCTCAGTGTCGAAATTATAAGACTTTGCCAATTCGCGCACGTCCTCCGCATCATCATAAGTCATTAAAAAATCGCCTTCTACCTTGCTTGTTACTTTGAACAGCTTGTCGTGATCGAGCTCTGAGTAGGTGTAGAGTCGTCTTCCAGCTCGCTTGCCGCCTGCCGTGTACGGGGGATCAATAAAAAAGGCTGCGTCACCCTTCCGCGAGTTCTTGCGCATCACTTCGATACCGTCACCCTGAACAAACGTAATCTTGTCGCGGTATTCCACGATATCGAGTATTCGGCGCTTAAGTGTTTCCGCATACCAGCGGGAACGGATCCCTCTGCCGTTTTCCCCGTGCTTAAGAGGTGAGCTTCCAGCCGCCAATATACCGCCGTGAAAAGTTCGGTTCTTCAAGACTGTTTGGAAAGCCTTTTCGCGCAACGTACCCGGCTTACTCGTAAGCACTTCCGCGAGAGTTTCATCGGTTAGATTGAACATGACGATGGTCTCTGCCAGCCATATAGCGTCGGATTCACCTTCGATGATAACTTTCCACACCGAGGCGACCTGCTCATCACATTCGACCATAGTCACGTGATCCGCAAGATCTTCGGCCCCGACTGTTAGGCCAACGATTGCACCGCCAGCGAATGGTTCGATGAAATGCGCCGGACGTTTCTTTAACCACTGCCGAATACGAGGCACGAGCCACGTTTTACCACCGGGATATCGAAACGGACTCCGCTGCGGTACGGCCGCGACGTTAATTATGTGCGTCAGCGCCTTAGTCTCAAACAAAACCATTTGTGTCGCACTTCGTGCCATTGTTTCTATTCCAGAGCCTCTGATGCGAGCGTTGTATCTGCGACCATTTCACCTCTGCGCAGCTTAGTCAGTTTCTTTTGCAAAACTGCTATAAAGTCTTCAACTCTTCCTGCCTCAGTCCTTGTGATCATGTCAAGAGCCCGGGAAAATTCCGTGTAAATAGTCCTCTGGTGTGTGAGCTTAAAGAGATCGTCTTGTGTATCGCGGATCAGATCATAAATCAGCCACGCGATATCAGCTTTATCCGGTTCAACTTCCTCAAGCGTCGGCAACGTACCGAAAAATTTTCGATCCGTAACAACCGCGATCTTTTTGCCCCATGTTTTGAAGATTCCGCCTTTGTATATCAGTTGAGGGGCAAGTCGCTTGCGCGAGGACGACAGGTAATCCGGACGCGGATACTCGCGCTTGCCTGTCCAGTCAATGCTTGTGGCAGTGATGTCATTCGTAAATTCCCTGAACGGTCGTCGCACATTGCCAGAGATATACACCGACTGAATTTCTAACGCGCCGAAGTCTGCAACTGCACCTTTGTCATCATGAGCCACTAGCACCATATCCACATTACCAGCGGCTTTTCCGTTAGCATCCTTAAGGCGAACTTCTGGTAAGGCCTCCCACTTGCTCTCAGGCTGAAAGAAGAATTTTGCTGCCTCAACAGTGATTATATAATCCTCTTTGAACCGCACTGGACAAACAACAGTCGGTGATTTGTCTTTGTCGAAAAGACTACAGACGCCGACGGGATCCACCACGCTGACTTTCGTGCAGTTCGGCACGACGTTATTGAATGGACAGAGACGATTCTGTTGAAATCGTAGTGCACGGTCCGATTTGTTGCTGGTCGGAAACCCAAAAACCTCACCTAAAGGGTTTTTCGGTTCTGCCGCATCAGCTATGTCCAAAAGAAGTGGATCGTCAGTCATTAGGGGCAGGTTTAAGAGTAACGGCGAATTGTAGCACGTGACGAAGCGTCAGAGTTTTCCTTAAGCCGCGAATTGAGAAAAATCTTAGAGTAATTGAACTTAGGTGCGAGTCTAATTCGGTGAGAACTGCTAAAGAGTGGTGCACCCGGCATGATTCGAACATGCGACCCCCTGATTCGTAGTCAGGTACTCTATCCAACTGAGCTACGGGTGCGAAGAGGCTAATAGTAAATAATGCGCGCCGATATGTAAAACGGTCATCGCGCGAAGTAACCGGGTTTGGTGCGCGCCGTCAGATCGGATTTTGTTACTTCTACCTTGATCTCGTGCCACTTCCCGCGCTCGCGGTCGCCCTTCGCCTGGTAAGCGACGGTGTAGAGCGTCCGGAGATTCGCCGCCACCTCACGATATAGCTGCGCCATGTATTCCAAACGATTGATCTCGTTCAAACGACCGCCAGTGCGATCCGCGAGCGACTGCATACGCGCGCGCGCGGCCGCGTAGATTCCGACGATATTCGGCGTCTGAATCGGCAAACGTTTCGGATCGCCCGAGGGCAATGCGAGCGGGTAAATCGTGACGCCCAGGCGATCGGCTGAGGCGAGTACGTAATTCAAATCCGCACTCAAATGCGGCTGGATGGTCGCCAGTGCCTCCTCGTTGGTTTGTGCTTTGGATAACGTCGACCGATCGGAGTTGCGAAGTTGCGAATCCAACCCGTCAGTCAAGACCACAATCGCTTTACGGCGTCGCGGGCCCTCCCTCTCCAACTCTTTCAACGCGTATTTCAAAGCATCGTACAAATGAGTCTCACCGGCGCCGTTCGCAATCTCGATCGCGTAGTACGTCTTCATGCGATCCGTGCTAAAGCCCGCCAACGACTTAACCCCCTTATTAAACTGAACAACCGCGACGCGATCTTCAGGCGCGAGCGCGTCGAGAAAGCGCTGGCTCGCGAGTTTCAACTGTTGCCGGAAATTGATCGTCGAGCCTGACATGTCGAGCATCAAGACGAGGCTGAAAGGCGCATCGACAGGCTCGAAGTGTTGGATCGACTGCTTCACACCGTCTTCGTAAATGGTGAAATCGTCTCGGGTCAGCGAGGTGATGGCGCGCCCCTGCTTGTCGACGACGCCGACATTGAGTTGTATGAGTGAAGTTTCAGTGCGGATTACGTCATCAACATCCTGAGCCCTCGCGGGAACGAGTGCAACAAAGGCAAAAAACGCGAAGATAAAGGTCTGATAAAGGGGTTTCTGATAACGCATAGAAAATTGGCCTGCAAAGTATGCCCGCCCGTCCTGAGTTTTTCAAACGCGCTGATTTCGGACGCTTTTGCCATCCCAACGGTTGCTTTTTCCGTGAATTGACTATAATGCAAGTACATTGTCGTTCCTCACAGATTATCGTCCAAATTTTTGTTCGGAATGCGGCGCGAAGATCGTGCGGCTGCGCTGGCGTGTCTGGACCAGCCGCCGATTCTGCGACGACTGTGGCGCGCGCGTAGGTCGGGCGCTTCGGCTACAACGCGTCGGGTTCACTGTTGTGTTTGTTTTCCTGGGAGTGCTGATCGGACGTGGATTCAGACGAGAGCGACCACCATTGGTGATTCAGCGCCCAGCGGCAGCCCCCAGTTCGCAGCCTACTCAACCCGCGACAACGGTCGAAGAAAAGACCTACATCTGTGGAGCAAGAACAAAGAAAGGCACGCCCTGCTCACGCCGCGTCCGTGGTCCAGTTCGCTGCTGGCAGCACAAAGGCGCACAGGCGATGCTCCCCCTGGAGAAGCTCGTTGTTAACGAGTAAATGCAACATGTTACGATAACAGCGATTGGAGGACTTGCGATGCAAGTTTTAGAACCGCAAACATCAGTCGAAGTTAATTTCTCACCACTCACGCGACGCTACACTCTCGAAGAGTTTTGGGCACTGCCCGAACGCGAGGACCATGCGCGCTATGAACTCATTGGAGGATATCTTTTTATGGTTCCGCCGCCAGACCCGCCTCACGGGGATGTCGCCTCACAGATGAATGACTTATTAGTGTCATTCCTGAGAGCCAACAAAGTCGAAGGTAAAGTGCATTTTCCGCCTGAGCCGATTTACGTTCGCGCGGAAGGTTCAACTTATCTTGAACCGGATTTGATGTACGTCTCAAAAGAGTTGCGCGAACAGATGCGCACGAGACGTACGTCAGCCGACATCGTCTTCGAATTTCTATCACGCACCACAAAAGTTTACGATCGCACCACAAAGGCTGATACCTATCTTGCCTTAGGCGTGCGCGAGCTGTGGCTAGTGGATCCGTGGAACAACATTATCGAAGTGCGTCATGCAAGCAAAATCGGCGAGATACTGGTATGGAAGATCTTCAGTTACTCACACGGGCAGACTGCCCAATCGAGAGTGCTCGAGGGATTTGAAGTTCCCGTGACCGACTTCTTTGCAGGGTTGGGTTAGACAGGATTACAAGATTGACAGGATTTGCAGGATATCTTATTCATCCTGCAAATCCTGTAATCATGATCAACTACTGATTTCCTTGCTCGGTCGCCTTTGAGGTTTGGCGGCGGTCGATTGTCTTTACTGGTGGAGCCGGCTTCGGTGGAAGCTTCACAGGGGTCTTAAGCTTCGCCATCACTTCAGCTATCGCACGCTCGAGTTGTGGATCTTTACCGGAGATTACCGATTGCGGATCGTTATCAACTTCGATGTCCGGATCCACACCGTAACCCTCGATGATCCACTCCCCAGTCTTGCTCGCAAAGCCTGACTCAGGAACGTTCACCACACCACCATCGATTAGTGAACCACGGTTTGAAATACCAACTACGCCGCCCCACGAACGCTTGCCAATCAATGGTCCTAGCCCAGCTTCGCGGAACATCGCCGGGAAGATGTCGCCGTCTGAGGCCGAATTTTCGTCGAGCAGCGCTACCATCGGTCCGATGAAAACGCCGTCAGGATACGTCGACGCGTCATCGTTGGTCCGCGAATAATTCAACGCCAAAACTTTCCGGCGCAAACGCTCGATGAGCATACGCGAAACGTTGCCGCCGCCATTCGCACGCACGTCAACGATCAGCGCTTCTCGCTTCAGTTGCGGGTAGTACCACTTGATGAACTCGCGAATGCCATTCGCGCCCATGTCGGGAACGTGCAGATAGCCTACGCGTCCATTCGTCGCCTTCGCCACCTTCTCGCGATTGTGATCGACCCAATCGAGATAGATCAGGTTCTGCTCGTCAGTGATCGGTTTGTAAGAAATCGTTCGCGCACCCTGCATCGACGGAGCCTTGTTGAGCGTGAGCTGCACCGTATTATCAGATTTGTTTTTGAGCATCCGATACGGATCGTCGTTCGCTTTCAACTCTTCACCGTCGATCGCGAGCACGTAATCACCAACACTCGCGTTCACTCCAACTTCCGTGAGCGGCGAGCGATAGAGATCTTCCGAGTTATCGCCCTCGAAGATCTTCGCGATGCGATAACGCCCGGCCTGCGCGTCAAGCTCGAAACGCGCACCCGGCAATCCAAATCGCGGCCGCGGCGGAATCTGGAAATCACCGCCCTCGATATACGCGTGCTGCACCGTAAGCTCCGAAATCATCTCGCTGATCACATAGTTGAGATCCGAGCGGTGCTGCACATACTTCAACAACGGCTTGTACTGTTCGCGCAACGCAACCCAGTCGAAACCGTGCATGTTCGAAACGTAGAACCAGTCGCGATAGCGTCGCCAAACTTCGTTGAAGATCTGGTTCCACTCTTCGGTCGGCACGCGATCGACATACAAGCCATTAGTTGCAACTGCCTTTTTCGATCGTTCACCTTGCGGCGTCGCGTCGTAGAGGTTGTAACCAGGCCCTTGTGCGACAAGGATCTTCGAACCGTCGTCAGACATCGTATAACCACGAATATCGTCGACAAGCTGGGTCTCTTTGCGATCTTTGATCGAGTAGATGCGCAGCGATGGATTGCGATCGCCCTGGCGACCGTAATACCCGGCGCCACCGACGACGTAAAGCAGATGTCCGGTTTTCGCAGCCAGTCCGAAGTAGTTGTCAGCGCCTAGCGGAACACGCGCCACACGATTCGTAATGCCATTGAAGTCGATGTTCATCGTCGCGGGTGGAGCCGGCGGTTTCGGTGCGGCGGCTTCCGGCTTCGGTTCGGGAGCGGCAGGCGTCTCCGCCGGTTTCTCTGCCGGCGGTGCTGCAGGTTTCGCTGCGTCGTCCGTCTTCGCGATCGTTACTTCATCACTCTCCGGCGGAAACGGATTCTTGACGTCTTTGCGCAAAGCCAGCGCGTAGATGTAAGTCGGACGATTCGTCGCGTAGTTGAATTCGATGTTTGAAATCTGCGGCGCAAACTCCCTGTCACTCAGGAAGTAAAGGTAGTTGCCCTGCGGATCCCATGTCGGATTGTATGAATTGAAGAAGTCGTCAGTTACGCGTCTAAGCTGCCCGTCATTCGCACTCCAAACAAACACTGACTGAAACTGGTTTTGATTGACCATCGAGAACGCGAGGAAGTTTCCACGCGGCGACCAGTTGTAATCACGAATCTGTCCACGCGGCGTATCGGCGACTTCAACAATCTTGCGATCCGCAAGCGTGACCACATAAAGCTTGCCGTCCTTGTCGCTGAACGCGATTCGTTTTCCGTCAGGCGCCCAATCCGGCGAGTAGCGCATCGCGGTTCCACCCTGCGTGATCTGCTCGGCAGGTTTCGAGCCGTCCTGCGGCATGAGATAAAGCTCTTCTTCACCACTCTTGTCCGAGATGAACGCGATCTGCGAACCATCAGGCGACCAGCTCGGCCACTTGTCGTGCGCGCCGGATGAATCAGTCAAATTCCGCGTCGGTCCTTTTTCGATCGGCGCAGTGAAGATGTCGCCGCGTGCGGCAAACAAAGCACGCTCGCCTTTCGGGCTTAGTCCAACTGCCTCGATCAAATTCGCCGCCGACACGCGACTCGGCCTGCTCCAATTACCTTCGGCTGGAACGTTGATCGAAATCGGCGTGCTCTTCTTCGTGCGCGCGTCCATGACGACCAGCTCGCCGTCCATCTCGTAAACAATCTGGCCTTCGTTGTCTGAGCTGGGCCAACGCACGTCCCACGAACGGCTGGTGGTGACTTGCGTCGTTCGCCCGCTCGACACGTTGTAGACGTACAGATTGAAGTGACCGTCGCGATCCGAGTTGTAGAAAATGTTGTCGCCAATCCACATTGCATCGCGCGTGGCGCGCGGGCCTTCGGTGATCCGCTTCGCGGCGTTGCTGCTCAGATTAAAGATGTAGAGCTGATTGGCCTGGCCGCCGCCGTAACGCTTTTCAGAGCGGAAGTCGCGCGACTGTGGCGAGTAAACGATCTCATCGTTGTTGGGCGAGAAGTCGCCGGAACCGGCGGTCGGCATCGGCAGCGGCGTTGATGGGCCACCATCGACCGAGACCGTGAACAAGCGTGCGATCGGGAGCGACCAGGAGTCGCGCAGCGAGCGGAAGATGATGCGCTTGCCGTCTTTCGACCAGCCGAACACCTGGTTGTCCCAGCCCCAGCGTGGCGCGAGCGGTCCCTTTGCGGGATAGAAAGTCAGTTGCCGCGGCTCGCCGCCGGATGTCGGAACGACGTAGACCTGTTCGTCGCCGTCGTACTGGCCAGTGAAGGCGATCCACTTTCCGTCAGGAGAGAATTTCCCGAAGACCTCGACGCCCGGATGCGATGTTACGCGTAGGGCGGCGCCGCCGCTGGAGGACGCTGTCCAAAGGTCGCCCGCGCAAGTGAAAACGACGCGGTCGCCGCGAATGTCAGGGAACCGCAGTAGCTTGGTTTGGGAGTACGCGGTGATTGAGAAGACAAAAATGCCAGCGAGGGCAAGTAGATTCTTAGTAAACAAGGGGGAAATCCTCCTCGGAAATCTGAGCTGTTGATTATTCAGAGGTAGTTTTTGACAGGATTACAGGATTAAACAGGATTTACATGTAAATCCTGAAGAATCTTGTTCATCCTGTCTCACTTCCGATTTTTGAACGCGTCGTTCAATTCTGTGTGTCTACTGGTTAACACCACCGGACGACCATCTATTAACAAATACTTTATGCGGGTGCGAACTTCGAGCAAATCGCCGTCTGTCACAACCAGGTTGGCCATTTTGCCGACCTCGATCGACCCCAAACGGTCGGCCACGTTCAAAATCTGGGCTGGGAAAAGCGTGACTGACTTCACCGCATCGGCTTTCGAGAGCCCGAAAGCCGCTGCCATGCCCGCGTACTGCGCCAGATTTCTGACTTCCGGACCAGCGTCACCAGTGGAAATGCAGAAACGCACACCGGCCTGCTGAAGTTTCGCCGGATTCTCATAAAGCGAGTCGTAAGCGTCGTCTTCGCGGCTCGGAAGCGAAAAGATGCCGGTCAGGATTACGGGAACGTTCTTCTCTTTCAAGAGACTCGCGACTTTCCACGCGTCGTTCCCGCCCAGAATGATCGGCTTGAGCTTCATCTCCTCCGCGAAACGAATCGCGCCGCGAATCTCGGCTTCACGATCCGCACGGAAGATCACCGGCTGCTCGCCGCGGACGTACGGCACCAGCGGCTCGAGCACGACGTTTCGATCCGGACGCGGTAGCGACTTGTCTTTCGCGTAAGCATCCTGCGCGCGACCGTAAGCCTCGGCGTCGCGCAACAACTTTCGAATCTGTTCGACTTGTCGCTCATTTGCGGTCAGCGTGTCCGCGAGATTTGCGGGTTGCTGGAAGCCGCCGCCGAAACCACCGCCACCGAAGCCGATGCGCGGATAGTTGATCACGAGCGCAGCTTGGGGAACGACGGCCATCTCTTTCGGAGCGGTACCGAGCAGATTGATCAGCGCCGCCTGACCTGAGATTAGACCACCGGTCGGAGCAGTCAGTGTGTTGGTAATGCCTTCGACGCGCGTGACGCCGATGTGCGCGCTGTGCGGGTTGACGGCGATGATGGCTTTCGCGTTCGGGTTCAGCTCGCCGACTTCGGAAAGATCCACAGTGCCATTCGCGCCCTGCGGAACTTCGACGAGGCCCATGTTTGTGCCGGCATCGATCATGCCGGGATAGACTGACAGGCCACGGCCCTCGATCGTCTGCGCGCCGGCGGGAACCGAAACATTCGTGCCCACTGCTTCGATCTTGCCGTCGCGGATCACGACAGTGCCGTTCTCGATGTCCGGTCCGCTGACGGTGACGATGCGCGCGTTACGAATCGCGAACGTGCCACGCGGCGGAAGCACGCCCTGCTGCGTGGTTGGATTGCCGATCTGCTGCGCGAACACTGAGCCGGCGCAGATAAGTAATGTAAGTAAGATCTTCATTATGGCTTTTCAACCTCCGCATCATCTTCATGACTGCTCGGGCGGCGACGGGGCGTTTGCGGCGACTGACCGCGTGCCGGCGGCTTGTTTGGCTCAGCTTGCTCGAGTGTCGCGCGTTCCTTCGCGAGCTCCGGGCGCCGTGCGAGGTCCTTTTCGCGATCGAAATAAACATCGCCGTCGATGAACGTCGTGTCGACTCGCGAGTAGACACTGAACGGGTGCCCATTCCAGATCGCGACATCCGCATCCTTGCCGACTTCGATCGAGCCAACGCGATCCTGAATGCCGAGTTGAATCGCGGGATTGAGCGTCACGAGTTTCAGCGCCTGCTCTTCCGTCAGATCGCCCCAGTGCATTGCTTTTGCCGCTTCAATGTTCAACCGTCGCGCGCGTTCGTCAGAGTCGGAGTTCATCGACACGATAACACCCGCGCGCGTCAGGATTGCGGCGTTGTAAGGAATCGCATCGTAAGCCTCGATCTTGTAGCCCCACGAGTCGGCGAAGATCGAAGCGCCCGCGCCGTGCGCCGCGATCTCTTTCGCGACCTTGTAACCTTCGAGCACGTGCTGGAACGTCTTGATCTGGAAACCAAACTCGTCCGCGATATTGATCAACATCAGGATCTCACTCGCGATATAGCAATGCGCGTGAACGTAGCGCTTGCCTTCGAGAACCTCGACGAGCGGCTCGAGCTGCAGATCGCGACGCGGCGCAACCAGGTTCTTGTCTTTCTTCACGGCCTCGCGATACTCGTCCCACGTCCGTTTGTAATCGCGCGCGCGCGTGAACGCATCGCGAATCGTCTCCTCAACGCCCATGCGGGTGTTGGGATAGCGGCGCGGGATACCCGGCAGGTTTGGCGTGCTCGATCGCTTCACGTTCTCGCCGAGCGCAAACTTGATCCCCGGCATCGCACCCGGAAATAAAAACTCGCTAGCCGGGCGGCCGTATTTGATCTTCACCACAGTGTTCAATCCACCAATCGGATTCGCAGAACCGTGCAGTAGATTCAGCGTTGTAACGCCACCGGCGAGCTCGCGATAGAGATCGACGTCGGTAGTATTGAGCACGTCCTGTGTTCGCACCATCGAGGTGACGGCGAGTGTGCCTTCGTTGATCGTGTCGAGCATCGAGTGGGAGTGGCAGTCGATGATGCCGGGCATCACGAACTTTCCGGTGGCGTCGATCACACGCGCGTTCGCAGAAGCTTTGAGGTTTTTGCCGATGCCCGCGATCTTGCCATTACGCAAAAGCACATCGGTATTCTGAAGCGTGCCTTGCGTGACGGTGAGCACGGTGGCGTTGCGAATCAGTGTCTCCGTTTGTGCCTGTACTGCACTAACACCAACAGTGATAAGGGCGAGAAGAACTAATAGTCGTTTCATTGTTTTTGTGCCTTTTTGTGGCTCAATTAGGTTGACCTGAACGTGTTGCGGTAAATGTTCCGGGCGCGGAGCCGACAATCGCGACGTTCCCACGAATCTGGTTGTTCGCGAGATTGCCGGTGAACGTCGCTTCCTTCGTTTGACCTTCGACATTCACGGAAACTGTGAACCGCACCTCACCAGTGTTCGACGCCGATCCATTCGAGATCTCTCCCGCTCCAAGCGGACCCGAGATCGATCCGGTGAGGCGCTCTCCTTCCTGTTGTAACGTCAAACTGATCGTGCGGTCGCCCTGGGCCGTGTTGACGATGACGGTCCACTGGCCAGCTAAAGTGTTTCGTCCCTGGCCCGGACCACCAGTCGCGGGCGGTCTAACATCAACTGGACGCCCGTCAATAAATACGTGTGCTACGCGACTGTTTCGATCAAACAGATCACCACGCGTGACCGTCAGGTTTGCAATCTTTCCGACCTCGATCGATCCGAGCTGGTCCTTAACACCGAGGATCTCAGCCGGCCAGATCGTGAACGCGCGCAACGCATCGAGCGGCTGGAGCCCGTTCTCGATCGTCTTGTTTGCATTACTCATCAGGTCGGAAATGTTTGTCATCAAGCCCGACTGAAACCCAAACCTAACGCCTGCTTTTGCAAGCTTGCCTGCTGTTTGTTGGGCCTCGACGCGTTCGCGTAGCACACGCATCGGCTCGGGATCGGCTTCCGGCATCGCTGCTGTCGTACGTCGCGGCAGATTGAGCGACAACAGCAGAGGCACGTCCTGTTTCGCGAGTCGATCTGCGACTTTTTCCGCTTCCTGCCCGCCCGCGATAATCAGTTTCAACTTAAACTCATTCGCGAGATCCAGCGCGCGATTGATCTCACGCTCGCTGTTCGCAAACATCACCACCGGCATGTGTCCGTCAACAACCGGAAGCAGCGCCGCGAGGGATCGATCCGTGTCGGGACGGCGCGTGCCTCGCGGGTTGCGCTCGTAACTCTGCATCGCATCACGATAGCGCTGCGCGTCGAGCATCATCTGTCGCAGCGTTGAAAAAACACCCATCAACGATCCGGGATACGTCCCCGTCCGCAGCGGCGTGAAACCGACGTGCATCGCCACAGGCGAACGCACGATCATCTGCTGCGGCGTGTCGCCCGCGAGATTGATCAGTGCCGACTGGCCCATCCAGATTCCTGAACGCGGCAACGTCAACACAGTGGTGATGCCGGCGCTGCGCCACGACTCGATCTCGTTTCCGCCGGGACGGATTACGTCTTCAATCATCACTTCCGGCTGCAGTCCGGCAGGCTGAGTCGAGTTTGGGCCACTCGGCGGTCGCTGCTGCTGTTGTTGCAGAAGGAAGAACGCGCCGCCACCGCCGCCGCCCGGAGAAGGACCAGGCACCGCTTCCGGCAACGCGAGATTTGTGTACGAGTCGATTAAACCCGGATAGACGGTCAAACCAGTACCGTCGATCACGCGAGCGTCCGCCGGCGCGCTGACGTTTGCGCCCGCGGCAGCAATCAACCCATTGCGAATCACGACTGTGCCGCGCTCGATCACTGGTCCGGAGACCGTGACGATGCGAGCGTTGGTGATCGCATAAGTATCAATAGCACTGCGTTGGGCGTTGAGCGGGTTAACGACAAGAAGCAACAGCAGGGTCGCGACAATAAGGCGCGAACGGACTTTTGGCATAGGTAACCAAATCCCCATCGTCTAATTTTTGCGAAAAGCAGAGGAAAGTTGGTGAAGATTAGCACATCGATTAAACGGATCCAAAGCACGGATTTACGCGGATTTTTCTTATCCGCGTAGATCCGTGTTTAGAAATCCGTCTAATCCGTGTTACCGGTTCGTGGATCGCTTAGCAGGACTGGCATTCGCGTTGGCGTTCGCGTTTCCGGCCTGCACCTTTAACTGGTTCCTGACGCTCTTAACGCCTTCAACACTCTTCGCTATCTGCTCGGCGCGCGCTTTCTGGGCTGCGCTCGCCACCGTGCCGCTGAGCGTTACGACACCGTTATCGACGTCAACATTGATCGTCGAATCACGAAGATCGTCCGCGGCTGCGAGATCGAAGCGCGTTTTAACCCAGAGCCAGGTGTCGTTTGAGCCAGTGCCGACCTTGCGTCCTGACTCCTTCGCCTCGCGGTTATAGCGTTCTTTGTTTGCTTCGTACTCCGCTCGCGTAGGAGCTCGGTTGCTGTTTGTGTTGGCAACAGGCGTTGCGGTGGCTGTCGCAGTGGCATTCGCGTTCGCGTTTCGATTGGCGGTCGCGTTCTGGTTCGACGTGTTATCGCAACCGGACAGTATTACTGCAAGCGCGGCTAAAGCTATGAATCCTGTGATTCTGCGTCTCATCAAATCTCCTCCTTACAAGTGAACACACACACAATCCAAGTTCGGAAAACATACGTTGGTCGAGAGAGTGTGCAAACGGCGAGCCGAAGTGAGGCAGGATGACAGGATTGGAAAGATTTAGAAGATATTTACCACTTCACTGTTCCCTCTTTGGTGGTGTCGATTTCGGCGACCGTAGGCACGTCGCCGAACAGATAGCCTTTAATGTTGTCGAACAGGAACGTTTGCGCGTCGGGATTGGTGAGATCGAGACCGTAGTGATTGATGATCTGCGTTTGTTTTTGCAGCCAGCCGCTCCAACAGGGCTGGCAGATTTCTGCCGCGATGCGCTGGCCGAGCTCGTTTGGGAAAGGCGCGAACGGAAGGGCTGGGCGCTTCTCACCGCAGTGTGTGCATTTGATTGTATCGGGCATGTATTCCTCCTTGATCCGTGGTTCTTATCATAGTCTTAGACAGGATTTACAAGATTGGACAGGACTTACATGTTAATCCTGAAAAATCTTGTAAATCCTGTCTAAGACTGTGCTGCGCGAATCGCCGCAATATTATCATCGTCCTTCGGCTTGAATAAGCCGATCGGGCGCACGTCGCGATGACGGATGATTCCGCTCGCGTCGATCACGAAAACCGAGCGCGCCACGCGTCCCGGAATCAACGACCGCGCGCCGTAACGTGTCGAAACTGCGCCATCCGAATCCGACAGCAGTCGCAACGGTAGCTCGTGATGGGCCGCAAAGTTTTTGTGCGACTCGATCGAGTCACCCGAGATGCCGACCACTTCCGCGCCGGTCGCGAGATAGTCGTCCCAACGATCGCGCAGTGAACACATCTGCCTTGTACACACCGGCGTCTCGTCGCCCGGATAGAAAAGCAGCACGACGACCTTGCCGCGATGGTCGGACAAGCGCCACTCCCCGCCGTTTCCGTCTTTCAGCACAAAGTCGGGCGCAGGCGTGTTAACAGCAGCGTCGTGACTCATGACTCAATCAGCTCGGCGAGTATGTTGAGCGCTTCCTCGACTTCCTCATCGGTGTTAAAGAAATGCGGCGACATGCGCAAGCCCGCGCTTGGACGCGAGTCGACGAAAACTCTTCTTTCCGCCAGGCGTTCAACCATCGCGGGCGCTTCATTGACGCCGATCATAACCGATCCGCCGCGCTGGCTCTTCTCGCGCGGCGTGTTTATGGTCCAGCCGCGCTCGGACGCGAAGTCGATCATTAGCTGAGTGCGGCGTTCTGATTCGGCGGCGATGTCAGAAACACTGACGGCTTCGATGATTTCGAGTCCGGGAATCGCTGAGTAGAGCGCGGGAATGCTGGGCGTGCCCTGCGCGAAGCGTCGCACGGAGCGCGCGTAACGCATGGGCGCGTGGGCGAAGTCGAAAGGTGAATCGTGTGCGACCCAGCCCGTGAGTCGCGGTCGCAAATCTCTTTGCAAATCGGGACGGACGTACAAGTAACCGCACGACGGACCACCGCACAACCATTTGATCGTGCCGCCGATCAGGAAATCGACGTTCCAGCCGGCGGCGTTGAGTTGTACGACACCAGCGGATTGATAGACGTCGAACAGCACGAGCGCGCCTTTCGAGTGTGCATGCTCGACGATTGCGCGGGCGTCGATGCGATACGAGCTGCAATAAGACGTGTGTGCGAGCGCGACGAGGGCCGTTTCGTTGTCGATCGCGTCGAGGATGCGATCGAGCGGCACTGAGATGTTGTCGCTTGAAGGAACGACTTCGACGCGCGCGCCGATCTGTCGCTGCGCGTCCCAGAAGTATTCCATCGAAGGGAAGTCGAGCGCAGTCGTGACGACCTTGTTGCGGCCTTTGTTGAAATCGAAACAGGAGGCGACGGTAGCCATTGCGATTGATGCGTTTGGTTGGATCTGAACTGAGCCGGCGTCGGCCCCGAGAATCTTCGCGATGCGATCGCCGACGAGCCGCGAGAGCGTCCACCAGCTTGTGGCCCATGCGTCTTCGCTCGTGTGATGTTCCCAGGCGTCGATGTAACTGAGCATCGATCCGCGCGCAGCGCGCGGCACCGGGCCAAGGCTGTGACTGAGCAGGTGAACGCCCGAAGCCAGGGTTGGGAATTCATCTCGATGCCTGTTTTCGATCATAAGCGTAGACAGGATTTACATCCTGAAATCCTGTAAAACTTTCTCTAATCCAAGGGCGTCCTTAGATAAATTCTCGAACACGC
>DASYFE010000226.1:0-20730 GCA_036498585.1 Pyrinomonadaceae bacterium
ACCATGCTCATCTTCAAAGACGGACAACTCATCGATCGTCTGATCGGCGCACAATCTAAAGAAGTCATCGCCGAACATCTGCAAAATGCTTTGAGAGCTGCTGCGTGAGTAAGTTTTGGACAGGATTACAGGATTTACAAGATGAACAGAAGAAGTTTTGTTAATTTTGTAAATCCTGTAATCCTGTCAACGACTTCGTGGGATAGCCGAGCGTGATTAAATTGGTTCGGATCTCGTCGATGACGGTAGCGTCTTCAATCGTCGGGGGAATTCGATACTCAACACCATCAGCCATCTTCTTGATCGTTCCTCGCACGATCTTACCCGAACGAGTTTTGGGTAGACGGCTCACAACCGTGGCTATTTTGAACGACGCAACTGGTCCGATCTTCTCGCGCACGAGCTGAATCAATTCGGGAATGATCTCGTCGTGGGCTCGGTCGACGCCGAGTTTGAGTACAACCAACCCGAGTGGCACTTCACCTTTCAACTCGTCAGCCACTCCAATGACGGCACATTCAGCCACGTCCGCGTGCGCCGCGAGTACCTCTTCGAGCGCGCCAGTCGATAATCGATGTCCGGCGACGTTGATGATGTCGTCCGTGCGACTCATGATCCAAAGGTAGCCGTCTTCATCCTTGAAACCAGCATCGGCAGTCTTGTAATAACCCGGATAACTACGAAGATAAGACTCGACATACTCGGCATCTTTGTTCCACAGCGTCGGCAGACAGCCGGGCGGCAACGGCAGCGTGATTACGATGTTGCCGATCTGGTTATCAGCGACCTCCGAACCTTCATCATCGAGCACGCGAACGTCATAACCCGGAACCGTTTTGCTACACGATCCGGGTTTTACCGGTAGCAACTCGAGGCCAACGCAGTTCGCGCCGATGGGCCAACCAGTTTCCGTCTGCCACCAATGATCGATCACGGGCACGCCGAGTTGTCGCTCCGCCCAAGCCAACGTATCCGGATCGCAACGCTCGCCAGCTAGAAACAACGTGCGGAAGTCTTTTAGATCGTATTGCCGGAGATACTCACCCGAGTAATCTTCGCGTTTGATGGCGCGGAAAGCTGTCGGCGCAGTGAAAAGCACGCAGACTCGATGTTGCGAGATCACGCGCCAGAATGCGCCCGGATCCGGTGTACCGACCGGCTTACCTTCGTAAAGGATCGTGGTGTTCCCGTGCAGCAGTGGGCCATAGACGATGTAAGAGTGACCGACGGCCCAACCGAGATCAGACGCCGCCCAGTACACTTCACCCGGCTCGACGCCGTAGACATTCGTCATAGACCACTTGAGCGCGACGAGGTGACCACCGTTATCACGCACGATACCCTTCGGAATACCGGTGGTGCCGGACGTGTACAAAATGTAAAGCGGATCGGTCGCGGCTACCGGCACGCAATCGACACGTTCAGCATGTGCGAGCGCCTCAGACCACTCGATATCACGATCGTCGATCAGCTCTGCTTCCAATTGCGGACGCTGGAGAATGATGCACCGGTCAGGCTTGTGCGTCGCCAATGCGATTGCTTTATCGAGCATCGGCTTGTACGCGACCACGCGATTCACTTCGATCCCACACGAGGCCGAGACGATCACTTTGGGACGCGCGTCGTTAATGCGCGTGGCTAACTCGTCAGCGGCGAAGCCTCCGAACACAACCGAGTGGACCGCACCGATGCGTGCGCAGGCGAGCATCGCGATCACGGCTTCCGGAACCATCGGCATGTAGACGATCACGCGATCGCCTTTTTCAACACCCTGCCGGTGTAGTGCGCCCGCGAACCTCGCAACTTCATCGAGAAGCTCGCGATACGTGTAAGACTTAACAGTTCCGGTTACAGGGCTGTCGTAGATAAGAGCGGTTTGATCTGCGCGGCCGTTCTCGACGTGTACATCGAGCAGGTTGTAGCACGTGTTAAGCAGGCCGCCTGAGAACCACCGGTAGAAAGGAGGACGTGAAGTGTCTAATACCTTGTCCCAGCGTCGATACCAATGAATCGACTCCGCCGCCTGTGCCCAGAAACTTTCGGGATCCTGCCGCCATGCGTTGTATGCGGCTTCATAAACTCCAAACATTCAACGGATTCTGCCACAAAAAGGCGCCAAGAGGCACAGAGGGATATAAAAACGAATAGAACCTATTTCTTTTTGCTTTCTCCGCGGGCGACTTTCATTTCTTCGATGATGCGTTTCGCGAGCATTGGTGCGGCGAAGTTGCCGTCAAACGCGGTCACCTTTCCCGTTGCGAGAACAATTCCATTGGCACGACTGATGATCCGGTAGGTGAAAATATAGGTGAAGAGAGGACGATCAATCTCGATGACGACGTCAGCGATATCCCGTTTGCGCCATCCATCGACGATCGCCATCTGCCACGTCTCAAACTCCGGGCGCTTACGCAATTCGTTTTGCACTTGCGCCGTCTCAATGAAACCGGTTTGGGTGGCTACAAAGATAACCCGCGCGTTACGCAGGAGCGTTTTAGGGTCGGTTTCTGCGGTCTTTGCAGCTTCTTCCGCCGCCCGTTTTTCTTCTGCCGCTTTTCTTAAATCGTTGGCTTTGATCTCGTCAGCGACACGTTCTTCGACAGTCTGGGAAGGTCGAATCGTGATGTTAATGTTCTGTTCTTTGGTCTGCGCATTAGCCCCAGCAGCAATGAGCGTCATGGCTGCAAGTAAAACCAAGCGTGGGGTGAGTTTCTCGATCTTCATTTCCGGCTCCTCTGTTAGAATCTGGCAGTGGCCGTCCTAACACGGCAACGTCTGTGCCTCGCTTTTCAGCACTCAGATCTCACGGTGTAACTGGATAAATTGAGTATTGCTGAACCAATCGAGAAACACGTGAATACGACAGATGTGCGGTTAATACTGCGTCTAACAAAAGGAGAACGCGCCATGCATCGATCTTTTTGGCTTCTGATCTTTATCGTCGTGCTTGGGTCCTCTCACGCGGCCCTTTCACAGTCCCTCTCGAGTCAGGATCGAGACCGCGGAATCGTCATGTTGAAAGCAGTGCGTGACGACATCCGCAAGAATTATTACGACGCCGCGTTTCGTGGACCCGATCTCGATGCACGAACAAAGGCTGCCGAAGAAAAAATCAAGCAGGCTAAGACGAACGGTGAAGTCTTCGGAACCATCGCGCAGCTTTTGCTGGAGTTGAACGACTCGCACACACTCTTTTTACCACCGCAACGGCAGGCCCGAACCGAATACGGGTGGCAAATGCAAACCTTCGGCGACGATTGCTTCGTAATCGCGGTCAAACCGAAAAGCGATGCGGAGGCGCAGGGACTCAAGCCGGGCGACAAGGTGCTCAAAGTTGATGGTATTGCTCCGAATCGTGGGAACCTCTGGTTCTATTACTATCTTTATACCGCGCTCGCGCCGCGACCGGTCGTGAAAGTCGAAGTGCAGAGTCCAGGTGAGCAACCACGCGAGTTACTGTTGAAAGCAAAAGTTCAGACCGGCAAGCCGATCTTTGATTTTACTAACTCGATCGATTTCAACGTTTACCGGCGAGATCTGGAAGACGAAGCTCACATTACTGACCCTCGCGCCGTCGAAGTGAGCAAAGAAATCGGGATCTGGCGGCTGCCTTCGTTTGATCTCACCAGCGCTGAAGTTGATGAAAAGATCAATAAGGTCAAGAAATACCAGACACTCATCATCGATCTGCGGCGCAACGGCGGCGGCGCGGTGAAACATTACAACGACTCATCGGCAATCTCTTCGAGCGCGATGTCACGATCGCTGACATGAAAATGCGCAAAGAGTCGAAATCGATGGTAGCGAAAACACGTGGCGACGACGGTTTCAAAGGCCGTTTGTTTGTGCTGGTCGATAGTAATTCAGGTTCTGCATCTGAACTTCTCGCGCGCGTTGTGCAGTTGGAGAAAAGAGGGACGGTACTCGGTGATCTTACAGCGGGCAAAGTTATGAGAAGTCGCCTGTATCCACACCAGGTAGGTCTTGACGTGGTGGTGTTCTACGGTGTGAGCGTGACCGACGCAGATCTAATCATGTCAGACGGCAAGAGTCTGGAAGGATTGGGCGTATCTCCCGATCAAGTCCTGTTGCCGACCGCGGAAGACATTCGCTTGCAAAAGGATTCAGTGCTGTCGCGTGCGGTTGCGATGGCCGGCGGCACACTCGATCCGGCGGAAGCAGGGAAGCTGTTTCCGTTCAAATGGAAGCCATAACGAGTTTCTCTGCGGTTCTCTGCGTATCTCGGCGTTCTCTGCGTTAAAACGGCAACTTAAACGCAGAGACGCAGAGATACGCTGAGAAAACAACAAATGAGGATCTCGCGTACGGTTGCGTTGATGACCACCTCTACAATCGAAGCACAATGGCAAGCACAGGCCGAGCGACGGCGTCGCATCATTAAGTTCATGTTGCTTGTTGTCCTTATATTGCTATTGGTGTTGATCGCGATCTGGTTTTGGGTGACTCAGCCGCTGCTATCTCGCGCGACACCAAATTCACAAAGGACCGTCGATCCATCTCGACTCGAGGCGCACGTCCGCAAGCTCTCAATCGAGCTCGGTCCACGTGATGCTGGACATTCTGAGAGCCTCGATCAGGTTGCTGCGTACATTAAAAACGAGTTCAGCCAGACTGGGGCGTATGTTTCGGAACAAGTCTATCGTGTTAACGCCAGGTCTTACCGAAACGTAATCGCTCATTTTGGACCAGAGACGGAAGAGCGAATCGTCGTGGGCGCACACTACGACACGGCGGGCGAATTGCCCGGCGCGGACGACAACGCCAGCGGTGTCGCCGGATTGATCGAACTCGCGCGATTACTTAATCAGCAACAACTGAAGGTTCGCGTGGAACTGGTTGCGTTCAGTACGGAAGAGCCGCCGTATTTTGGCACTACCGGCATGGGCAGCTATGTCCATGCTGATTCGCTGCGACAACAGTACGTGCGCGTGAGAGCGATGTTTAGCCTGGAGATGATTGGCTGTTTCAGCGACGCGCCTAACAGCCAGCATTTTCCGATCGGTCTGTTGAGTGGCCTTTACCCGTCAACCGGAAACTACATCGCGGTGGTCGGGCGGCTCACTGACGCTTCGCTGGTCCGCCGCACGAAAGCCGCGATGCGCAACGCTGCGCCGCTTCCTGTCTATTCGATCAACGCCCCTCAATTTGTTACCGGTGTTGATTTTTCTGATCAACGAAACTACTGGTACGCAGGCTACAACGCAGTGATGATCACTGACACAGCGTTCTATCGTAACCGCCACTACCACAGCGCTGCGGACACAGCCGAGAAGCTCGATTACAAACGGATGGCGATGGTCGTGGAAGGGGTTTACGCGACCGTGAGTGAACTGGCGCGGTTCTGATGGACTGCCACAGATTACACCGACTATACAAACTCATCTGTGTAATCTGTGGTTGGTCCATGCCGCAAAGTTTACTGCGTCGTGCAGGAGGTGTCGTCGATTACAAACGACGTCTGTAACGACGAATCCTCAGTTCCAAGGAAGTAGATCCTCACTGTTTGTCCCTTGAAGGCAGTCACATCGAATGTTCTTAAAACGTATCCGGTTGAATTGTTCAAGTTCGAGAAGGTCCCAAGTGTTGAAAGCACCGTGTTGCTGGAATTGCGAACTTGTACCTGTAACGTGTCGAACGGGGTTGTGGTTGTCGTTTCCGCCGTCGTGATCTTCAGCCAGAAACTCAACGTCACGGTAGTTGCCGATGATGGAATCGTGATCGTCTGGAAGAGCGAGTCCGTGTGCGTCGTGCCGTAGCCGTCGAGCCACGCATAGAACGAGCCGCTTCGCGGCGTTTGGCCGGTTGAGTTGGTTATCACGCCTGCTGTCGCGGTCCAATTCACGGCGCCCGATTCGAATCCGCGGTTCAACAACAACTCTGCTCCCGGAACAGGCGTCGGAGTTGGAGTCGGCGGTGGCGCACCCGTCAACAACGAGAAGAGCAGCCGATTTGGTGATCCAGTGCCGGCGCCGGTGACGTGGTTTAGAGTCGAGCCGTTGACGATCGCCGCCGCAACTGTGGCCGGTGAAGCACTCGGATTCGTTTCCAGGAACAACGCCGCGACGCCGGTCACATGTGGGGTCGCCATCGAGGTGCCCGAGATCGTGTTAGTCGCTGTGTCGCTGGTATTCCATGACGACGTGATGCTACTGCCCGGCGCGAAGATGTCGACGCATGTGCCGAAGTTTGAGAACGACGAGCGCGCATCGGTCGTCGTGGTTGAGCCGACGGTAATCGCGCTGGGTTCACGAGCTGGAGACGTGTTGCACGCATCCTGGTTTTCGTTTCCAGCCGCAACCGCAAAAGTCACTCCATCAGCAACAGCATTGGCGACAGCGGTGTCGACTGCGGATGAAGCGCCGCCACCGAGGCTCATGTTGGCGACGGCCGGTTGGCCCGCCAGGTGATCCGAAGCGACGAAGTTAATGCCGGCAATGACGCCGGAGTTGGTTCCGCTACCACTCGAATCGAGCACTCGAACGGCAACGAGCGTAACGTTCTTCGCAACGCCGTAAGTCGAGCCGCCGACCGTGCCCGACACGTGAGTGCCGTGTCCGTTGCCGTCATTCGTACCGAGGCCGTCGCTGATGGCTGTGAAACCCGAGATCACGCGTCCGGCGAACTGAGTGTGCGTGGCGCGGATTCCGGTGTCGATGATGTAAGCTTTCACGCCGGAGCCGGTAGCGTTGTAGTTATATGTTCCGTTGAGAGGAAGATCTCGTTGATCGATTCGGTCGAGACCCCAGGTGGCGCCGGTTTGAGTCGTACCCAGACTGACGACACCATCCTCTTCGACAAACGCGACACGCGGATCGTCTGCGAGTCGAAGAGCTTGTTGTTCATTCATGCGTACGGAGAAACCTTTGATGGCGCGATTATAGGTAAAGCCGCCGTTGCGATCGCCGCCGAAATCGCTAGCGAGTCGGAACGCTTCGTTGTCGACGTCGCTGACGTTATCTTTTAGAACCACGATGTATTGATTGGCGATTTTTTTATCCGCGCGCAGGCGCCGGAACTTCTGACCGCCGTTCTGGCCCTGAGCCGCAGTGAAGACCACTACTGCTACAGAGATGGCTACTAGAGCAAACACTGCAAGCGTTTTCTTCATAAGACCTCCAGTGAGACAGATAGAGCTGGTTGTAAGTTGGGAGCGTCGACGATTGGGAGGACGAACGTTTGGGAGGTTGTCTGGTACTGGGTTGGCAGATGATAGAGCCAGCCTAATATCATGTCAATCCTTGTGGGTTTAGGTAGTAGTTCAATTTGAATAACGCCGAAGCGTTCGCTAATTGCAGCCCAGGGTTCGAGGAACGAGAACTCTGGGTATGCTAAGCACAAAATGATTCAACAGGCTCTGCCAGAAAAGTCTGATTTCTCTGTGCAGCCTCTGCGTTCTCTGTGTCTCTGTGGTTGAAGATTGCTTAGTAAAAATAACCACAGAGACACAGAGAACGCAGAGGCTGCACAGAGAAGAGCATGTGTGACGACTTTTCGGGCAAAGCCGGTTCAACGGTTCAACGCCTTGCTTAAATTCTTCAACCCAGGGTTCTCGGTCCTCGAACCCTGGGCTGCAATTAGCGAACGCCTTCGGCGTTATTCCAACTGAGCCAGTATGTGGGGTAGGTCCAACGTATGGGAAAATCGATTTCTAATGTGTTTGTTGCGCTTCTGCGCGGCGTCAACGTCGGTGGCAATAACATGATCAGCATGAGCTCGCTGAAGACGAGCTTCGAAGCGCTGGGGTTCAACGACGTCGTCACTTACATCAACAGCGGCAACATCATCTTCAAGTCGAAGGAAGCGGACGCGCGGAAGCTGGAAAGCAAGATCGAGAAGATGCTCTCGAAGGAGTATCAGCTCGATTCGAGGGTGGTTCTGCGCAGTTTGTCTGAGATGGAGAAGATCGTGCAGAACTTGCCCAAGAACTGGACGCCAGATCGCGATTGGCGCTACAACGTGATCTTCCTGCGCCACACGATTGATTCCAAAGATATCTTGCGCGAGCTGGAGCTCAAGCAGGACATCGAAGAGGTTGTTTATTGTCCGGGCGCTCTCTTCTGGTCGGCGCAAATCAGCGCGCTGACGCGAACGAACATGCTGAAACTCTCGAGCCGCAAGATGTATCTGGACATGACCATCCGCAACCAGAACACGACGCGGAAGCTGTACGAGCTGATGAAGAAGGTCGAAAGCGGGCCACAAAAAAGCACAAAATAGAGACACAAAGAAAGCACAGATCGTTTTGTGTGTACGGAGCTGATATGGATATAGAAACCTTACGCGACATGTGCCGGGCGCTGCCGGCGGTGACTGAAGATATCAAGTGGGGTCACGACCTGTGTTTCTCAGTGGCCGGGAAGATGTTCTGTGTGGCAGGCCTGGAAGGACCGCTGACAGTTTCATTCAAGGTGAAGGACGACGAGTTTGACGAGCTATCGAACTCGCCGGGAATGCGTCCCGCGCCTTACGTTGCACGTTATAAATGGGTGCTTGTCGAGGACCCGACCTGTCTCAACCGCAAAGAGTGGTCGCACTATGTAAAGCAGTCGTATGAATTGGTGCGCTCCAAGTTGCCCAAAAAACTCGCCAAGCAGCACGGCCTCGCGTGAAGACTGAATGACCACCCAGATTGCAATCGTTCTCGCGCTGCTGATCATCGCTCTCGTTCTGTTTAGTCTCGAACGGATACCGATCGAGGTCGTCTCTATTCTGCTGGTGATGGCGCTGGTTCTCACCAACACGCTAACTGTCAGCGAAGCCTTTGCTGGATTTGGCAACGACATCGTCATAACAATTGCAGGTCTCTTTATCTTGACTGGTGGACTCGCCAAGACAGGCGTGATCGATCTGGTTGGACGCCGCTTACACCGAGCCGCAGGCGACAGTGAGTTTCGCATGACGGCGCTGATCATGTTCGCCGCCGCATTCTGCGCCGCCGTGATGAAGAACACGACTACCACCGCGATGTTTCTTCCAGTCGTGTTGGGTATCGCCGCACGCAGAAATATCAGTCCATCGAAACTTCTAATGCCGCTCGCGTTCGGAGCAATCCTCGGCGGTACGTGTACGCTGATCGGAACGTCGACAAACCTTGCGGTGAGTGGCGCGCTGCCGCGTTACGGAATCCAGCCGTTCACCATGTTTGAGCTGACCAAGGTTGGCGTGGTCATTGTCGGCGTCGGTATGTTGTATATGCTGTTGTTGGGTCTGCGCCTCCTGCCTCGAAGAAGCTCGGCCGAGTCTCTTACTGAGCGATATCACGTCAGGCAATACATAACCGAAGTCATTGTGCTGGACGACTCGCCGCTCATCGGTAAATCACTGGCCGAGGCTCGCATTAGTGACGAGCTCGATCTAACTGTCCTCGGAATTTTAAGAGGTGAAGAGCGCAGGATCGCGCCCAGTCCACGGGAGCGCATCGAGGCTGACGATCTATTGCTGGTCCAGGGACGTGTTGAAGATATTCTCAAGGTGAAGGGTGAAGCCGGCATCGAGATCAAACCGGATTTTAAGTTGAACGATTCTTATTTGGAAGGTAAAGACACTGAACTCTTCGAGACGATGGTCCCGCGTGGTTCTGACTTCATCGGGCGGACGTTGAAACGACTCGATTTTCGAAGGCGGCACGGAGTCGTTGTATTAGCCATCAACCGTCACGGCATAGACCTGCTTTCGAAGATCAGTCGGGTACGACTGCGGTTCGGCGACGTGTTGTTAGTACAGGGAACTCGTGAACAGGTTGAAGCGCTGGCCGCTGATGGTCACGTTTTACTTTTGGAAGAAGTCTCAGAGAAACAAATGCGACCGGAAAAGAAGCGTTGGGCATTACTGGCTTTCGGCGTCTTTCTTTTCTTCTCACTCACGCATCTCGTTCCGTTGCCGATCGCGGTCCTGCTCGGCGTCATGATCCTGCTGGCCACACAGTCTGTGCGCATGTCGGAAGTTTACGAGATCATCGATTGGCGGCTGCTGATTTTGATCGCGTGCATGATGAGTTTTGGTGTGGCGATGGAGAAGACTCGTTCGGATCAGTTTCTCGCGGATTTGATCGTGAGAGGCACGGGCCACTATGGGCCAGTGGCCGTACTCGCCGGGTTCTTTCTTATGACGGTCGCCCTGACGCAGCCGATGTCGAATCAGGCCGCAGCGCTCGTAATGCTGCCCATCTCAGTGAAGACTGCACTCGCGCTGGGACTCAACCCAAGGACGTTTGCGGTGACTGTTACCTACGCGGCTTCGTGCTCTTTCCTCACGCCCCTCGAGCCTGCCTGTGTCCTTGTTTACACACCCGGACATTATCGCTTTGTAGACTTTCTGAAAGTTGGCTCGCTGCTAACGATCGCGGTGTTTGCGATCGTGATCTGGTTAGTTCCGGTCTTCTGGCCGTTCCAACCCTGAGCCCGCGAAGCGGGTGGAAGCATAAAGCCTGGGGCGCCAGCCCAGGATCACGATTAGAAACAGCGATTGAGCCCGTGAAAACGGGCGACAGCGCGTTGATGCTTTGGGCTGTCGGCCGCTTCGCGGGCTCAATCGTGTTTTTCGATTCAGATCCTGGGGCTGGCGCCCCAGGCTTTATGCTGCCGTCCGCTTCGCGGACTTTCGGACTTCGCGGAGTTTCGGAATCAGCCCCTTCGCGGACTAGCGTCTCAATCGTTCTTCTGCGAGGCGGTCGGCGGCTTCGTTTGGGGTGATGCCTTCTTCTTCTGCGCTTTGAAAAATGCGCAAGAGCGTGTCGTAAATCGCGAACATTTTTGCCACTGCTTGTTCGAGTGTCCAACCGAGTAGCTCGGTACAGCCATTCAACACCCCGCCTACATTCGCGACGTAATCAGGAGCGTACAGAATGCTTCGAGCGCGAAGCATGGCCCCATGACGCTCCTCGAGCAGTTGGTTGTTAGCCGAGCCCGCAACGATTTGGACTTTCAACTGCGGTATTGTTTCGTCGTTCAGAACACCACCGAGAGCGCACGGTGCAAAGACGTCAGCCTTGACACTGAAAATCTCATTCGGCGCGACGGCCTCCGCGCCAAACTCATCAACGACGCGTGACAGATTCTCGCGGTTCACATCAGTGACGATGAGTCTCACTCCTATGTCATGCAGCTCCCTCGCCAAACAGTATCCGACGTTTCCGCAGCCTTGAATCGCGACTGTTAACCCAGACAGCTCAGACGTTCTCCACAAAAATTGATTCGACGCTTGAATCGCGCGAAACACACCAGCCGCCGTGAATGGTGAAGGATCACCTGAGTGACCGATCAGACCCGCGACGTATTGCGTTTCAAGACGAACAATCTCCATATCTGCCGGACTCGTCCCGACATCTTCTGCCGTCACGTAACGGCCTTGCAACGTATCGACGAAACGTCCGTGCGCGCGCAGAAGAGCGGTGCGATTACGCGCGGAGTGGTTGCCGATGATGATCGACTTGCCGCCTCCGAGTGGTAGTCCAGCGAGTGCCGACTTGTAAGTCATGCCGCGCGACAGGCGTAATGCGTCAGTGAGGGCTTCTTCTTCGCTGTCGTAACTCCAGAAGCGCGTGCCGCCGACGGCTGGACCAAGCGCTGTGCTATGGATCGCGATGATGCCGTGGTAACCGGCGGCGTCATCGCGCCCGATCAATACGAGCTCGTGTGTGTCTGTTAATTTTTCGGTGATGTTCATAAATTTTTGAATGATTTAGGTGAACCCACCAGTACGATAAGTGAGGGAAAGTTGTTGCAGGAGTGAAGAGGCTAAATATTATTGTGTAAACGAACTGGCCACAAAGAGGCACAAGTCCAATTTTGTGCCTCTTGTGGCTAAGTTGTTTTAAGGCGTTGCGGCCTTCTTATGCTGGAGGACGTTACAGGCATCAACGACAGTGGTCGGATCGACCGCCACGTTTCCTTCGTCAATATGCTGGATGATGCCTTCTTTATCGATCAGGAAGGTGGCGCGATTTCCAAAGCCCTGCTCCTCGTTGAAGACGCCATAGTCTTTAACGACAGTGCGTTTGAAATCGCTGAGGATGGGAAATGTAACTCCGAGTTGTTTTGCGAATTCGCGGTTGGCGGGAACGCTGTCGACACTCATTCCGAAGACCTGAGTCTCATTAGTTTCGAATTTGGCGATATCAGCCTGATACGCCTTCAGTTCCTTCGTTCAACCACCGGTAAAGGCGAGCACGTAGATCGCCAGTACGACATTTTTCTGACCTTTGAAATCGCTAAGCTTGTATTGCTTTCCGTCAGTGGCGCGCAGCGTGAAATCCGGAGCTTTATCTCCGACCTTCAAGTGCGTATGGGGTGGAGTTGGCTGTTGAGCCAGTGCGGCAACACTAAGCACGCCCAGCAGCGCAACCGATGTTAACAATTTTCTGTACACGTTTTGGTCTCCTTTGTGAGTACACAGGTATGTTCGCCAGTCGCAATTTATGCACAAAGTTGCGGGGAGTCAAGGCGCAGTAAAGTATCAGTCGCGCTCTCGCTGACGTTAATGGCGACGCGAAGCCCGATCTAGTCACGAGCAATCTTGAAAGCGACACCGTGACCGTTTTGCTCGCAAGGTAAAGGAAACTGGTTGTTTTCGGCAGTCTTTTAAAGAGATACTCACCGAACACTCCCGACATTCAATACTTCTGCGTGCCCAGGCTTCTCAACCTGATCAAAAAGGAGATGTGTGTGATGACTTTGCGCAGAATTCAACTCTCAGCCGTAACTGTAGTTCTCTTTATTCTTTTGCTCGCTCCTGGGGTCGCGCAGCCGACTCCGCCACCAGCCAATTGGACCTTCGAGGGCTGCTGGACGCAGTTCTCCGCCGGCCCTTGCCGCGATGTATTTCGCGATCAAAAATGGCGATGCCTGGATCTGCCGTGACTGCGGCACGACCGGTAAACCCGGTCCGGGCAAATGCAACCCGATCAGCCAGGCCACGCTCAACAGCGGATTCTGGTGTTCTTAGAAACCTTGATGCTATCGAATGATCTTTTCCACCAGAAGCACCGGCTCAAGCTCATCGCCGATTTGAACGTTGCCGAGTTTGACGACGCAGAGCTCCAACGCTTCACCCTGTTTCCAGTCCTGCGCCAAAAGATCTTTGTGCACGGCGAGCCAGTATTTTTCAACGCCTTCTGTAAACAGCAGCTCTGTTTGATAAGGCACTGTGTAAAACTCCGGCATGCCAGCGAATTTATTGGCCCAACTGCTGATTAGGTTTCGCTTGTCTGCAACGAGCGGTCTTTGTGTCCCGCTGTAAACAGCCTTGACGCGAGATGGAAATAGCTCACCATGCACGATCTGCTTCAGGTCCTTGTTGCCCTCGACTCCGCGCTCGGCAAGCGCAACGCGGAAGGGTTCGGGCAGCAAGTTGGCCAATTCCCGCAACGTGCGTGGCTGGTAGTCAGCAATCGTTCTGGGCTTCTTCTCGCCTTGAGCGTAAGTGAGTGTCGCTCCGGTCATCGACAGCAAAAGCATGAATAAACAAAGTCGAGTTTTCATAAAACCCCTCCGAAGTTACACCCATTCTACGTAATTCAACGGATTGACAGTATTGGACACGTCGCATAGTGTCTTCACTCCCCTACGACACTATAAGGAGAAACCAATATGTTGCAGATACTCACAATCGTAACTCTACTCATCACGACATTCGCTGGGCCAATTATTAGTCCCCAATCAGCGGAACCAAAAACGATTACCATCGCCGAAGCGCGCAGTCTACCGTTAGGCACAATCGTGACCATCGATGGCGTGGTCACGGTTCCGTCCGGCGCGTTCAGCTCGAGCACGTTCGATCAAGGGTTTGCGATCCAGGATCGTACTGGTGGGATTTACGTCAGCGTTCCCGACAACCTCGGCTTTACGCTGAGACAACAGGTGCGCGTGACCGGGAAACTAGCCGATACAGTCTTACCGGGACTGCTCGTGCTCGTCGACGTGACTGACGTCAAAGCTCATGGGAGTGGTCCAAAAGTGAAGCCGCTTCCGGTTGCAACCGGCGCTGTGGGAGAAACGACTGAAGGCCGACTTGTAACGATCACTGGAACCATCACTCAACCCATCGTGAATGATCTGCCGTTCGGATTCATCATCTTTGTCAATGATGGGTCGGGCGAAGTTCATTCGTTCGTTTGCGCTTCGACAGGCATAGACGTGAGCGGGTTGAGCCCTGGCCAGACTGTGGAGATCACGGGATTCAGCGGTGAATTTGCCGGCGCCTTCGAAGTCGATCCGCGGATACAAGACGACATTCGCGTTATAAACTAATCAGCGCTTGGTAACCTCACGCTCAGTGGTCTTCCACGTAAGATCTGTAGTCTAATTCTTTAGATGACAAAGCTGTCAATACACGCGCTGCCAGGCTCATTGCCTGAGCTGCACCGCGAGTTCTTACTGCAATCCCTCGATCGACTCAACCACGACCAGCGCATTGTGGGCGTGGCCGCGGGCGGATCGTTTATCACGAATTCGATGGACGAGTTCAGCGACCTGGATCTAATCATTGCCGTTGAACCCGCGCATTATCCCGCGGTCAACCTCGAGCGAATGAAAATCGCGGCTTCGCTCGGAAAGCTTTTGGCCGCATTCACTGGCGAGCATGTTGGAGAGCCGCGTGTTCTCATCTGTCTCTATGAAGCCCCTTTGTTACATGTCGATATGAAGTTTGTAAGTCTGGAAGATGTAGCGACACGTGTCGAAGATCCTTGCGTTCTGTGGGAAAGGGAAGGACGTCTTTCGAGTGCACTGGTCCATAGCAAAGCGGAATATCCCACTCGTTCACCGCAGTGGATAGAAGATAGATTCTGGATCTGGGTGCATTACGCTGCGACGAAGATCGCGCGCGGCGAATTGTTTGAAGCGATCGACTTCCTGTCGTTTCTGCGCGGAACTGTTCTTGGTCCACTGGCGCTTACTCGAGCCGGTGCGCGGCCGTCGGGAGTACGAAAGATCGAGATGATAGCGCCCGCCTTCGCCGTTGAGTTGCGAAGGACAGTTGCCACCTACGACGCTGCTGACTGTCTTCGTGCGTTGCGGGCCTGCGTTGAGCTCTATCGTTCTCTAACGCTCCGCAAGAGTCCTGAAAGAGTCGAAGACGCTGCGATGGAATACCTGGCGGAAGTGGAACGACGATAAGGAGAAGGTAGGATGAAGAGAATCTGGCTACTCCTTCTGATTGTTGCGTCTTGCCACGCGACGTTCGCGCAGAAAGAACCTATCGATGAACTGCGGCGTGCGTTTGATTACGACCAGAATGCGTCGCTTGATATCAAAGAAGTCAGCGTTATAAACCGGAACGGTGTGCGCATACATGATATTTCGTACGCCAGTCCAAAGGGCGGCCGGGTTACGGCTTACCTCGTCGCGCCTGCTGAAAAGGGACGCTTTGCGGGCATTGTCTTCGGTCATTGGGGAATGGGCACGCGAACGGAGTTTCTTCCGGAAGCAGTGCTATACGCGAGGGCAGGGGTAGTTTCGCTTTTGGTTGACGATCTTGACGTTCGTCCCGCGCCATGGCGTAAGAGCGCCCCCGGTTCTGAACCGGAGACCGTTCGGAATAATTTCATTCAATCAGTAGTCGATCTCAGACGAGGCATAGATTTACTGCGCGCGCGATCTGATGTCGATCCGAATCGCATCGCTTATGTGGGCCACAGTGCCGGCGCTCATTGGGGCGCGATACTGTCAGCGGTGGATCGGCGGCTGAAAACAGTCGTGCTCATGGCTGGTGTTCCGAGTGAGACGACGATTTTGCTGGAGAGTGACGATCCTGATTACGTGAGTTTTCGCGAAACCACACCTAAAGAGACACTGGACAAATATTTTAAAACTGTGGCCTCGCTCGATGCAATCAATTGCGTTCCTTATGCGGCGCCGACACCTCTGCTATTTCAGTTCGCGCGTTTTGAGCGATATTTCAATGAAGCTGCGATGAAGCGGTATGCGGCGGCAGCCGGCGAACCCAAGCAAGTGCTTTGGTATGACACCGGACACGAACTCAATGACATTCAATCGCTCATCGACCGGGCAAACTGGCTGCACAAATACATCGGCATCGAACCCATCGCTCCAATAATGCAAAGAAGTTTGGAGCAGGCGCCGCAATTCGAGCTCAAGGACCTTAATGGACGCGCTGTGCGGTTGAGCGACTACCAGGGAAAAGTCGTCATGATTAACTTCTGGGCCACCTGGTGTCCACCGTGTCGTGCAGAAATGCCGGATCTCGTACGACTCCAACGTGAGCACGCCAAACAAGGTCTACAAATCATCGGCATTACTTACCCGCCTGAGCAAAAAGATCGAGTCCAGAGATTTGCCAGAAGCCTGAAAGTTAACTACCCTATCATCCTCGGCACACGTGAAATCAAAGCTCGTTTTAGTTCAGAGGAAATTCTGCCTCTAACCGTCGTCATAGATCGCGACGGAAAAGTAAGTGACATAATCGGCGGCATACTTCTTCGCGAAGAGTTCGATGAAAAGATCAAGCCGCTACTAATGCAGAAAATGGAAGGGAGATGAGAGATGCTAAGTCGGATCACTAGTCTTGTTGTGGGTTTAGTCATGGTTCTGGCCCTCGGCGTGATGACAGCCGCCGCTTTCACCAAGACCGTCACCATCAAGGTTGACGGAATGAAGTGTGCGAAATGCTCTGCATCGGTTTCCAAAGCGCTCAAAGCTACCGAAGGCGTTGAAAGCGCAGAGGTGAGCTCCGAAAAGGGCGAGGCCGTAATCAAGTACGACGACCAGAAGTTGAACGAAGCCAAGCTGCGTGAAGTTATCAACAGCACCGGTTTCAAGGCGGCGGAAGAAAAGGGCCAATAAGCTCAACGTGGCCCAAACTACGGGGCGATTCGAATCGTACCCACGTTAGTCCTCCGCGAGTGGGCCGTGATGGACACATTACAATTACCCGCAGCCAGACCTTCCGGTAGTCTTACTCTTACCTGCGCGAAGTCCACTCCGGGCACAGAGCGCACATCTTCCGCCGGCACACCGAACTGTAGACCGTTATTACTCGTCAAAGTGACGACGACATCGGAAGGCAGCTCACCAGGATCCAGTTGCAGACCGCGGACGAAAAACATCACCCTCGTATTCCGATCGTCGCCGGCGGTCGGGAACCAGTCTGGAAGTACAACCTGGAAGGGATCTCGGACCAGCAAAAATGCGTCGAGAGCGGCTGCCTGACTAACAGTCGGACCCGACTCCTCGAAAAGCAGATCGAGCACATCGTCATCAGTAATCGTGCCAATAGCGGCGGAGCCAGCTACTGTGGCGTTGGAAGCGTTGGAAAGATTGATGCTGAACCTTTCGTCTCCTTCACCACTCGTATCGCCGCAGATCTTTACCGCAACGGTAAACGTCGTGCTGCCGGGCGGAAACGAGATCGTGCCTGAGGTGGTTTCGTAATCCGTGCCCGGGTTACTGCATGATGTACCCCCGGTCGCATTAATGTTCGCCGTGGCATAGTTAGCACTGACCGATCGTCCGGTCGCTGCTGAAAGCGTGAATGTGAATAATGCTTCAGTGCTGCCCGTGTTGCCCTCAATGACACTTGCACTATTCCGAATTATAGATGGAACGGTGGAATGGTCCTGGATAGTAACGACGAGAGTGGTAGGCGCTCCCAGCAACTCGAGACTGGAAGCATTCAATGTGACCTTGAAAGTTTCGTTAGGCTCAGTGACAGCATCGTCGGTAATCGGAATCTGAAAACTCTTGCTCGTTTCACCACTGTTGAAGGTAAGCGCGCCGGATGTGGCCGTGTAGTCCTGTCCCGCCGTCGCCGTGCCATCGATAGTTGCGTAATCGACGGTCAGGTTACCTGCAGTACCGCCCTTGCGAAGAACGGTTATGGTTACAAGGCCCAGATCTTCGATCACCCGAATCGAGCTGACACTGAACTGCGCACTTCCCGTAGCGCTCGCAACGTCGCCTGCTGAAAACTCCGACGTGTTCCCAGACGAATCGGTTGCGGTTGCGGTTAGAACTCGACCCGTTTGCAACGGTACAGGGAAAGTTACGTTGATAGTTGCGTCGCCATTGCTGTTAGTGGTTACCGAAGTTGTGTTGAAGAACAGTGTGCCCTCTCCGTGTCCTGATGGATCGAGAGCAAGACTCGAATAGAAATCGATCTGGAACGTTGTGTTTGGAGTCGAGTTCAGGCTTCCCTGGATCGTTGTGCTGTTACCCATCGATGTCACCGAAGTCAACACCGGGAAGTTCTGTAGCTTGTTTCCACCAGTATCTGAATCGTTAGCATCGTTAGCAGTCACGCCAATTTGATCGCCGAGATCGATTCCCAAACCATCGTTAGAAAAGATTGAGTTGCCGCGAATGGAATTCTGAAAACTCCTGGAGAACACCACCACGCCATATTTGTCGTTGAAGGCAATCTTATTGGCGGCGCCGCTTTGCGTTCCGCCTATGACATTATTCGATCCTTCGTTGAACTGGATGCCTCCCTGTGTGTTAGGTACCCCTCCTGTGCCGGCTGCGTTCAATCCGATGAGGTTTCCTTGGATGAGATTTTCCTGCGGTGAGCCTACGTTCGCGCTTCTGAATAGTATGCCGACAGCATTACCGGAAATGACATTTTGTGCCTCAGGTACGAGACCTCCAATCAAGTTATTGGAACCGGAAATCTGGATGCCTGAATCAATATGGAAGGTTGAGAGGGATCGACTGCCGGTCACGTCAGTACCGATATAATTGCCTTGCACGGTAACGCTCTTGCCGGAACTGTTGAGACCCAGTTCGATGTTTGACTGTTGGTTTCCGGCAATTACATTTCGCGCGCCCGAAACAGTTCCACCGATCAATGCGCCGTCAATCGCAAAAACGCCCTCAAAGGTGTTTCCCAACGCGACTGTACCAGTGATATCGGTCCCGATAAAGTTGCCTTGCAACTTGCTTCCCTCACCGCTGATGCCGACACCGATTGAATTACCGGAAATAACATTTCGGGCCGCAGGTGTTAGACCACCGATCAATGTGTTCGGAGCCGCTGCAGAGATGCCGGTCCCGTTCTCGATCTTGCTAGTCCCGGTAACATCTGTTCCGATCAAATTACCTTGAACAGTGTTACCCGGAGATGCGATAGCGATCCCGGCTGAGTTTCCAGAGATAAGATTGCCTGCTCCTGGCGAAGTACCTCCGATCAGATTGTTTGTGAAAAGTGAATCTGAAAAAGAAATAGTTACGCCCACGTCGCGATTACGCATTGCGGTTGTTCCGGCAGCGTTGGTCCCGATAAAGTTTCCCTGAATAACGTTTCCCGCGCCGAAGATCTCAATGCCCTTAACATTTCCGGAGATAATGTTACGCGCTGCGGCACTCGTACCTCCGATGATATTGTTTGACGAATTGGACAGTAGGATCCCGGTATTGTTTTCCCGCTGCTGGGTTCCCGTGGCATCGGTACCAATATAGTTGCCCTGAAGCACGTTGTTATTGCACGAGCGCAGTACGATTCCAGAAGACTCGAAACGACCAATCGCAAGGCCACGCACAGTCGTGTTACCGGCTGTGATAACTAGACCATTCTCAAATCTGGTGTTGGCGCCATCAATTTCGACGAGTGGCGTCCCTGCGTATCCGGGTTGAGTGGTGGCATCGATTACAACTGCTTCCGTAATCTCCGGCAACGCCACTAATAAATTGATCGCCTTCACTCCTGCTCCCGGAATATTGAACGTAATCGTGTCCGCGCCGAATGTGTTGTTAGCGACTGTGATGGCTTCACGCAACGAACCGATCCCATCATTATTAGTATTCGTCACGACAATGCTCTGGCGCGTGGCTGTAAAGTTTGCAGTTTGCGACGAGCTCAAGTTGTTGAAAGTCTGGCTCGGAGGAGCAAAGGCGAAGATGTTTACAGAAGGTGTTATGGTGTAGTTACCGCCGCCGTGGACTTCAAATGAATAGTTTCCATCGTCGTCAGTAATTCTTACTCCAGACTGAGAGCCGCTGAGCGTCACTGTGACGCCAGCCATGCCGGCGCCATTTTCAACTACCTGACCAGAGATCGTGAAAAACGGCGCATTAGTAGCAGTGGCTGTGAAGTTAACAATTTGATTGCTGTTGAGATTGTTGAAGCTCTGACTCGCCGGCGCTATCGTGAAGTGAGGCTTGGCCGCACTAACGGTAAAACTTCCTCCTTCGCGCAGGTGCGAAAACTCGTAAACACCATCCGTATCAGTGATCACAGCACTCACTGAAGCACCATCATTCAAAACAACCTCAGCTCCGCTCACAGGTGCGCTGCCTGCATCCAACACCTGACCGCTGATGATGAAAGACATTGTCACCTTCGCGATGAAGGCATCGGCGAAACCGCGATTGACAGATTGATACGCATTCGGAGTAACCGGAAAATACGAAGTACTGGCGGACCCGGTTATGTAAGCATTACCAGCCGAGTCGAGGGCAACCGCGGAAGCTTGAGCATTGAAATCGCTCCCAGCCGCCGCGCCGAGAAAGGTTGAGTAGATCAAGGCACTGCCGGCCGGATTAATCTTCGTCACATAAACATCGCCGGCGCCGAAACCAGTGGCCCGGTATAAGGTTGAAGTTCGGAGAGGATTAATGGCAAGTTCGAATGCGCTCTTAGAAGGTAGACCACTATTCTTCGGAATCCACGTTTGCCCGTTATCTGTACTCTTGAGGAGTCCTTCTTTCTCCGATAAGAAGTAAAGTGTTGATGCATTTACCGGATCAAAAACAATCTTTC